>JAFGHK010000013.1 GCA_016930185.1 Dehalococcoidales bacterium
GGCCTTGCTTTACCCTGATAGCGTACATCTGGTAAACGTGACGGCAGTTTTCAGGTTGGTGCGGTATTTCTATCCCCAATATGCCCGATAACTTTTGGGACATTTTAGCGGCGTTTTTCTGGCGTATTTCAATGATTTTATCTATCTTATTAAGCTGGGCGATGCCCAGAGCGGCGGTAATATCTGACATACGGAAATTATAACCCAGGGTAACATATTCCATATGCTCTGTCGACGAAAAATAGTTGGCTGTTTCGGCTCTGCCGTGAGACCTTATCAGCTTGAGCTTATCACATATATCTGCGGAGTTGGTGACGACGGCTCCTCCCTCGCCGGTAGTAATCACTTTGTTAGCACAGAAACTCAAGATGCCGCAATCGCTGTAACCTCCTGCCTTCTTGCCGTCGATAGCGGCGCCTAGGGATTCCGCAGCATCTTCAATAAGGAGCAGATTGTGCCTTTCGGCAACCTGCTTTAACTCATTAATTAAACAGGGACAGCCGCCGTAGTGGATGGGTAGAATGGCTTTTGTCTTGGGCGTAATTTTATTCACCACGTCTTCGGGGTCCAGGCCGAAAGTTTGCTCTTCAATGTCGGCGAATACCGGTCTGGCCCCGACGAACAAAGAGGCATTAGCTGTGGAAATAAAAGTAAACGACGGCACGATTACTTCGTCGCCTTTCCCTATGCCGTAAGCCAGCAGGGCGGCATGGAGGGCGGAAGTTCCCGAATTAAAAGTGACCGCGTATTTCGTGCCGATGTAATCGGCGAGCCTAGCCTCAAGCCTTTCCACATTCGGGCCGCTCGCCCAGAACATCCCCCGCCGGATGGCATCGGTCACCATCCTTATATCTTCTTCATCCCAATATATCTTGAAAAGAGGGATTTTCCAGTCCGTTTTTCTAGCCATTCCGGTTCTCCTGGTTGATAATCCTGGCTGGAACACCAGCGACAACGGTGTTATCGGCAACGTCCTCATTGACAAAACTGCAGGCTCCAACGACAGCACTCTCGCCAATGGTAACACCGGGCATAATAACGGTATGAGTACCCACTCTGGCATTTTTCTTTATCGTTACTTTGCCCTTTTTGCCATCAATGGTCGACCAGGAATATATTGAGCAATGGGAGCCAATCTGGACATTCTCCCCAATCTCAACACCGTATCTGGCATTAATATAGGTGAACGCTCCTATGTCTGTTTCCTTTCCCAGCTTCAGATTATCGTGGTACTGGCATACCCAGTGCCACTTTGTCATGCCTCTTTCGTCAAATTCGGGATACTTCCAGTCTACGAATCGTTTTTCCATAGTTCAATAAGTAATCTTCTTCTGGAGTAACTCAGGCTTAATCTCTACCTTGTTTAAGATTTCAGCGATTCTCCGGCTGGCCTTGCCGTCCCCATAGGGGCTTTGGCGCTTTTTGACCTCTGCCAGGAATTCCCTGTCTGTCAGGGCTTTTTTTATTGCTTTTATTATTTCCTGCTTATTATGCCCGACATCAATGACATTCTTGCCTCGCTCCCTCCCCTCCTGCCGGATGCCGATATTCACTACCGGAAGACCAAGCGAAGGTGCTTCTATTATGCCACTGCTGGAGTTTCCCACCATGACGCCGGCTACTTTCATCAGGCTGAGGTATTCTTGACGGGGCAGACTTGGAAAGGTCTTAATAGAAGCCAAATTTTCAAATTCCTTGATTACCTCTATCATCCTGCGCCCGCCGGCATCCGAGTTGGGATATATCAGGACGGTGGGGCTGGCTATCTCCACAATTGCTTCCAGGGTTTCTCTCATCTGGTTTGCGGCTACATCTACCTGGGTTGTTACAGGGTGCTGGATGAGCAGAATCAAGGGCCGGGACAGGTCTATCTTAAGCCTTTCCGTTAATGCCCCAGGGGGGAGGGTAGGCTCATTCAGAATATTATCCAGTGCCGGGGAGCCTGCCATATACACCCGCCACTCATCCTCACCCATTTTAATAACTCTCTCGGCGCTTTTCAAGGTAGCCGGGAAATGAATATGAGCGAATTTAGTAATGGCATATCTATTTGCGTCATCGATATTGCTGCCGATACAGGCTTCTCCACTGTGAATATGTGCCACAGGTATATTCAGATATGCTCCAGCAATAGCTGCGGCCAGCGCCTCCGTTCTATCTCCCAGGACCAAGACTATATCCGGCTTCAGTTGCTCCCAGGTCTGTGCCATTCCGATAATGCCCTTGCCCACCGATTCGGCCATAGCTTCCAGAGTGTCATTACTCGGTAGCATATCAACCCTGGCGTCTATCTTGAAACCGTCCTTCTCTATATCCCGGACGGTATAGCCAAATTCGTGCGAAAGGTGCATCCCGGTTACTACCAGAGACAGCACCAAATCCCGGCGGGCCTGTATGGCTTTGAGTACGGGGTAAAGGATGCCGTATTCGGCTCGGCTTCCGGTAACCACAGCGATTTTTTTCACCTATACCTGTATCTCCCTCATCAGCATAAAGGCTTCGGCAGCTTCAACGCCTGTGGTGGCGCCTCTTACTTTAGCCAGTGCCGATATTGCTTCCAGAGAACGCGGGTGGGGAAACTCTTTCAGCTCCGATTTATATTCAGACATAGCTTTTAATTTGGTTGCCAGCACACCCGAAATATCCACATACACATTCGGCATAAAGGCGTTCTCTGCGAGAGGCGCCGCCCATTCTGTTTCAGAAAGAGTTTCGTAGCAGAGGACTTTTTTGATTGCTAGAGCCGGTTTGGGTCTTATCGCCACCATCGCCGCCTCAAAGACCAATCTGTGGTCGTTATTAACGTCGCCGCCGTGCGGAATATACACTATCTCCGGCCGCAGCTTATTGACGACCTTGGCAATCGTCTCATTCAACTCTTTCTGTGGTATGGTATCCAGCTTCACCGTGGGTAAATCCAGGAAGTAGGTCTTTTTAATGCCGAGTATCTTATTCGCCCTCACCACTTCGTCCCTTCTCTCCTTTATCTCATCCTCGGGCCAGTCCGGGGGGTAGGCTTTGGTAACAACGCAGAGATAGACCTCGTCTCCTTCTAAAATATGCTTTGCAATCGTCCCACCACAGCCTATTACCTCGTCATCGGGATGAGGAGCAATCACTAGGACTTTCATAGTTCACCTTTTTTCCGCAGCAATATGCCACCTTGCGTATTTCAAGCCGAGATTTACAGGATTGGAAAGGTCAAGATGTCTTTTGACCCCTTTAGAACTCTGTGTAAATGCTTTATCTACTGTAAAAATATCCGGGAAACTCTCCTCATGAAGTTCTATATCGAAGACGTTAAAATCCTTGAGCAGCCCTTTTATTTCTGCCAGATCGAAGAAGTGCTGGATTATCCCCTTTTCATAGCCTTCCTGTAAGACATAAGTATTATTTGCTACTTCTTCACCTCGACCGCATTCCGCGTCTTCCGTTGACCTTAATGTTATATATATATATCCGCCGTTATCCATGACTCTCCAAATTTCACTCATTATCTCTTTAGCTTCAGTAAATAATACATGGTCAAGGACCCCGTAGGAAACAGCCACGTCGAAGTACCTGCTTTCAAAAGGCAACTTCTTTAAATCTCCAACCCCCAGGTGGGCTTTCAATCCTTTCCTGGCAATATTCTCTGTGGCTATTTCTATGGCTTCCTCGGATATATCGATGCCGTAAGTATCAAAACCCTGTTCAGCAAAAAATACCACGTACACGCCATTTCCACAGCCGGCATCCAGAATTCTCTTAACCTTTCTTTTCTTATCGTATGTATCGATTCCTACCCTTTGTTGCAGGTACCTGGCTGTAAATTTCACAATACCTTCGTCAGGGTACCATCGCCACCCCACCCCTTCGGAATAGAATTTATTCCACTTTTCTTCCATGCTCTTGCTCCCGCTAATTAGTTATACGTCTTCAAAACACATCTGAATCTCCCATGCTTAAAAACCAGTTGGGAAAGCTCTCAACAGATTTTAGCAAATCACTCCGCCCGTCCAAAATTTTGATTCCAAAGTAGGTCCCTTCCATTTCCTTTCTGGAGAACCCTTCAGCTTCCAGTATATGAGCGTAAAAAGAATTGTCCTGGCACCAGCACGAGATATTGTTTATCCCCTGTGCCGTGAAATAGCTATAAGTGCGCCTTAATAATTTACGGACGACCGCTTCATCTTCTACCGTTAGCATGTCCACGATGTGCCCTTTCCCTCCGGTTGGTGCTACATATACCTTCAATACTACATAACCCAACAATTCCTCATTATTTCCGACTACAAACTTAGTATAGGTTTCATCAGGACTCTGAACGAACCTCCAGTTCAGGAATTGCCTGGTTCGGGGGACGATGACAGGATATCTCTGCTTCACTTTATCCCACAATAAATCAGTGCGACTATCGAACCTCTCTATCTGATGAACATCAATCTCTGAAGCATTCTCTGTATAATTGGTTTCGACATCTTTTTCCAGGATGCTCATTTTCCCGAAACCTTTCCAGCCCAGCATCTTGATGAATGGATAATAACTGTTTTCATTCGGGAATGCAAAAACAAATTCAGTCCCTCTTTCGGCTGCTGCCTTATATGATTCCTGGGCCAGATTGGTAAATATCCCCGAACCCCTGTAATCCTGATGGACCATTGTAGTCATTGAGAGCGCTGCTTTAGTCGATTTGCCTTGAACCTGGACATTCATCGGAATCACTGCATAGTGCCCGACCAGCTTGCTAGCGTCAAACGAAAGCCTGATTACAGCTTTCCCGAAGGGATTATTGACAAACCTCCACCTCCAGAATTCTAAGCTCATCTCTCTCTTGAAGACTTGCTTAAACAAATCTAATATCGGGTATTCATCCCCACTCTCGTAACTACGGGAACTAATCTTCATCGCTTATCTTTGTCCCAAAATGTCATACTCCGCACCGTTTAGTTACCAAAGATGGGTTAATTTAGAACATCAGCGCCTCATCCTTTTAAAGCGAGCAGTATATTGGTTATCATGAGCGATTTCAATCTTCTGGGGTATCTTGTACGGGTTCAGCCTGCTTTTACAGAAATCCCTGATTCTCTTTTTGAGGTCGGTTAGCTTTTCCTCTTTCGCAAGGTTAACTCTGGCTACTACTATCTGGCCAAGAATGGGGTTAGACTCCCCGGTAACCGTGACATCGGTAATGCCTTCTAACTCGAGCAAAACGCTTTCAACTTCCGCCGGGTACACTTTCTGGCCGCCCACATTTATGATGTCTGTTTTTCTGCCCAATATCCTGAAGTATTCTCCATCCACCTCAACCCGGTCCTCTGTGTTGAACCATCCTTCTTCATCAAATGGTGAGGGGGCGTTTAAGTAACCCAGCATCGCCATATCTGTCTTGATGTGCAGGATATCGTCAACAACCCTGGTCTGGTAATCCTCACCTCCGATCTTGACCCATAAGGAGTCCGAACTCCTGGATTTCGACCTTAAGATACCAAGTTCGGATAAGCCGTAAGTTTGAAGCAACCTGATGTCCGGCAGAATCTCATGGACCCTTTTCAGGGTGCTTTCAGGCATCGGTTCAGTGCCGTAGCTTATTATTTTCAGTGAGGATAAGTCGAAGTATTTATACTGCTCCGACATCAGTAACAGGTTAAGGAATGTCGGCGACGTAGGAAGAAGTTCAACCTGATAATCCTGTATTGCTTTACAAACAGCCTCCGGGTCTCTTTCGCTAATCAGGATAAGGCACCCTCCGTTCGAAAGTGAATGGAAGAGCGTGTTTATACCGCCTATGTGGTCGAATAGTAGAAAAATCAACGTCCTGTATGCCGGCCTGGTGGTCTTGTATTTATTTAAAAGTTTGGTGAAGTTGTGCAAGGCTGCCTTGTTTTTGCCCGTAGAGCCGGAAGAAAACAGTATTAGCCCGGGCTCGTTTATTGATTGGAGATTGCGGATTAACGGATTGGTCGTCTTCGTTTTCAGGGCTTCGAATTTGAAGTTATCAGTCGAATCGATGCTGTATTTTACCTGGGTTTCGGCTACTGATATGAATTCGCTCTTTTGCTTCGCGGGAAGTGTCGAGGATAAAGGCACGATGATATTCCCGTTATCAACTAAAGACATTAGTAACGCACACGCATTTGGTGAGAAGTCTCCCTCTATGGCGACCACCTGGCCGCCGGATACCCCGTTATCTCTCAACGTTGTTTTCCAGTAGTCTACCCTGTCCAGCAGTTGCTTATACGTATATCGGTTTGTTTTCCATATAATCGCCTCTTTGTCGCTGAACGACTTCATTTTATCTAGTAGCCACTGGATGGACATGTCGCTTAGCCTCCCCCCAGGTAAATGGTCTGCCCCGTAATATAAGCGCTTGATTTGGCTATGAAAAAGTCGATGACATTTGATATATCTTCAAATGTGCCTAATCTTTTTATCATCAAGCTATCTAAAATCTTCTGGATTTTCTCCTCCGGTACTGACCTGATTAGGTCGGTGCTAACAGGCGTTGGCCCGACACTGTTGCATGTAATATTAAAGCTTGCCAGTTCCTTCGCCAGCACTTGAGTGAATCTTTCAACGGCGCTTTTAGATGCGACGTACACTGATTCCCCCTCTAATTTGAGGGGGATAGCGATCGTGACAAGATTCACTATCCTTCCGTGTTTATTATTCGCCATGCATTTGGCGACCTCACGGCTGAACAAAAAGGTGCCATAGACATTTGTTCTGAACATAGCCTCTACGGATGATAACGGTGTCAGTAAAACGTGGTTCATGGAGGCAGCGCCGGCGTTATTGATGAGGACATCTATTCTTTTACGCTTTTTATATATACTGCGGACCATTTTGGCGACTGCCGGTTCATCCGCGACATCCAGGCAAAAATGCTCGTACGCATCCAACTTTATCGTGGGTTCCCCCCGGCTGCATCCGAAGACCGTGTATCCCTTCGAAATATAGTATTCCGCCAGGTACTTGCCGATGCCTTTTCGGGTGCCGGTAATAATCATTACTTCTTCGCCAGTTTCCACTTCCTACACCTCCAGAGAACATATGTAATCGACCAGCGACTGCACATTCCTGAAAGGGCTTCTCGCCTGCGACATTGCCTTTTCATCGGTAAGTGAAATCTCTATATCGAGTTCGTCGGCCAGCCTTTGTTCAATATCGATAATAAGTCCCACGAATTTGAGAGAATCCAGTTTTGATTGCCTCCCGACCAGACGCGTCTCCTCTTTTAACTCTAACCGCGACTCTTTATCCTCTCTGTCCTCGTTTATCATTTCAATCGAGGCATAGACTGTTTCCAGGACTTTTTGTCTATCTATTGCCATGATGATACCTCCGACCATCTACCAATACTCACTTCAGCTTACCCATCGTTATGATTTCGTCTTTCTTTATCGAGACCTTTGCCGCTTTCCCTGTAATTTCTTCCAGGTATTTTGGCGCCAGGCCAGTCCCGGGCCTTTTGATATCCAGCATGTCCTTACTGATAATTGTACCCCGTGGAATATCTACCCTGGCGACAATACTCCGCCGTCCTACCTTTTTATTTTCCTCCTCATCCCTTACCGGTTTCTTTATCCCGTTGCCCATCGCCTTTTCCACATGTCTAACCGCGGTGACCATCTGCTTAAGTTCCTCCGGTTCCAGGGATGCCCGGTGGTCAGGGCCGGGGAGGTCCTTATCCAGAGTGAAGTGTTTTTCAATGACGCAGGCCCCCAGCGCTGTTGCGGCTACGGATATGGTAGTGCCCGGGGAGTGATCGGACAGGCCTACGGGTAGCTTGAAAGCTCGGCGTAGAGATTCCATTGCTTTCAGGTTCATGTCCTCTATTTTCGCCGGGTAGCTGGAGACGCAGTGGAGGAGGACGATTTCTTTTTCTCCTTCTTCTTTAATTACATCCAGCGCTTCTTTCACTTCTTCCAGGGTGGCCATACCGGTGGAAAGGATAACCGGCTTCATCTTCCTGGCGATATGCTTGAGCAGGGGGAAGTTGGTTATTTCTCCCGAGCCTACCTTAAAGGCTGGTACCCGGAGTCCCTCCAGAAAGTCCACACTGTCCCTGTCAAAGGGCGTGGCGAGGAAGATGATGCCCTTCTTTCTGGCATAATCGAATAGTTCCCCGAAGTCCCTCTGGCTAAGTTCGCAGCTTTTTAGCATCTTAAATTGAGATTCGTGAGTACCTGTTGTCTCTTTCTGATAAGGGGCCTTTTCCGCACTCGCGGTAACAAGCCCCTCTGTCTGAAAAATCTGGAACTTCACGGCATCGGCACCGGCTTCCCTGGCCGCATCTATTAGCTTCCTGGCCAGGCTGATATCGCCGTTGTGGTTAATGCCGGCTTCGGCAATAATAAAACAGGGTTCTCTTTCACCTATCAGTTTATCTGCTATCTTTATTTTAACCACTCTTAAACCCTCGAGACTTTTGCCATATCTGTTCGTATTCATTGATACGTTTCAGGTCCCGGTTTACCATCAGTTCTCTCAACCCCAGTAGCTCAACGGCGTTGAAATTCTTTGATATTACCGCCGTCATTTTGGTGGCGTCGCCGAGGTCCAGAATAAAGGCTTCAAGGTTTCCGTCATATTGCGCCAGGATTTTGTCTTTGTATTTATAATACCACTCCGAGCCGGGGTAGGGGGTAGCGAAAAAGGGGTAAGACTGAATACCGAGCCGCTCCCAGGCCATGACATCTTTTCTGATGCTGTCAAAGGACTCGTCAGGGAAGCCGACAATCTGATTGGGTATAGGTCTGATACCCGCCTCCATCGTGAGCTTGATGGCTCTCTCATTCTGCTCGCTGGTGGCGCCTTTAGCTATTGATTTCAAAATTTCGTTGGAGAAAGACTCTAAACCGTAGTCAAGATAAGAGCAGCCTATCTCCCTCATTCTCTTCAGGAGCTCGGCATCAATCAAAGCGGCGTGGGCGCTGGTGCCCCAGTGGACACCGTGACAGTATTTGGCGTCGTGTGGCACGCCCTCGCGGGTGCAATCGGGCTGCAGGCCTTCTTTGACCCAGAGGTCGCAAAATTCAGGCAGCCACCGGCCGTGAGTATACCGGTTCAGGCCGACGAAGTTCTCATCGAGGAAGGAGATAAAGTCAACCTTGAACCGTTGGCGGGCATACTTAACCAGGTTGACCACATATTCCGGGCTGTGCCACCGGATTTTACGTTTGCGGGTGAAAATAACCTCCCGACGTGCAGGTGTGTCCACCGTTTCAAGTTCACCGCTAAGGCCCAGATGGAAGCAGAAACGGCAACCATAGGGACAGCCATAGCTTGCGGCAATGTCGAGTCGGCGTTTGGCCAGCATGGCCTCCTCGCTTAACAGGAGCGAGCTGTTTTTTAAATAGATGTTAAGGGGAAATGCTTCCCAGGCGGGATAGGGCAGGGAGTCCAGGTCTTCCAGCAGGGGCCTTTCCGGGTTAAGATGGGATTTCCCCTTCTTATCTCTCCAGATGATTCCCAGCACACTGGACCAGTCGCGGTCTCCTTTGTCCACCTTCCCGAGTATCTCCGGGAAGGTCACGAAGCCTTCTCCCACCACGCCGATATCAATTTCGGGTAGAAGCTCCATAATGTCGTAGGGGATGGCGGTAAGAAAGCCGCCGCCACACACGATGACTGATTTCGGCGATATCCGGCGGGCGTACTGTACTATCTTCTTAATGTAGCCGTAGCTGGTAATAAATCCCCCGGTGGCAATTACATCCCACTCATCAGCGCCCAATACATCGCGGAGTACGTTATCATCAGGGCGCCAGGCGTTAGCATCAAGAACCTGGACCTTATGCCCCTTTTTTTCAGCAATCGCTACCAGCAATGCCATGCCGTAAGGGACATGCCGTGGTTTGTCGTCTTGGCGAATTATCGGGTTAATAAATAGTACCTTTGCCATCGTCGCTCCGCCTTAACTGAATTTGTTCAGAAAATCCTTAAGGGGAATAAACTTAATTCCTTTCCCGAAGAGGATGCCGCCTTCGGTGCAGTTATAAGTACTGCAATCGGCCTGCCTGGCCAGTTCAAGTAAACTCTGACGGTACCAGTAGTATGTCGGGTCGGTAAACCATGTTTGCTTCAGATATGGATTGTAAATCCTGATAAAAGCCTCCTCGGCCCGGTCACCGAAGAGTTCCACCATTTCTTTATAATACTGGGTATTCTGTATGGATGTGCCGGGAGGATAACTAAGATCCATGCCGAGTAGAGCCGTTTGTTTACTGTGAAGAATGGCATGGGCAAAGACCCATGCCGAGGTGCCGCAGTTGCCGCCAGTCACCATACACGGTGCTTTGGTGAGTTTGTAGGCCTGTTGTGAATAACTTTTGGGCTTATCATAATCATCATAGAGGGGGTTCCACCAGTAAAGCTCCATGCCTGCCTCCAGGCAGCGGAGGGCAATCTCTTCGCTGACACTGGTGGAAATAATAACTTTGATGCTGCGGCCGTGCCGATTTACCAGCTCAATGAGCTCCTGATTTCGTGCTGCTTCCTCGCGGTTCAGAGCAGGGTCTAAGTCCTGACGCTGAAAATAGTCGTCGGCCTCGCGGTGGGCAAGCTTCGTGTCCCCGAACCATCTGATAATACGAGTGGCATGAGGGTCAACGGTGACTACGTAGTCCGGAACGAGTCCGTTGCGGAGACAGTAGCCCAGTGAGCCGTCGACGGCGACAACAGCCCCCTTGAACTTTGAGGTCAGGATAGCCCGGGTCGGCTGCTTGCGATGGAGGCTGGGCCCGGCGGAAACAATGATAGCTGCGTCGGTAACCCCAGGGCCGGCTTCCGGAGTGAGGTCCAAGATTGTTTTCTTGATATAGGGCAGGTTTTTTCGGGCATTCTGCAAGCCCGCTTCGGCTGTCTTTTCCAGCGTTTGCCGGGCGATAATATCGAGTTGAGTTTTAGTCAGTCTTTTCACCCTCATCACCTTTCCAGACGAAGGTTTTGGATTTCATGACGAAGGCGATGCTCCCCCCCAGCTTCCTGAGAGATTCTTGCTCGAATTTCTGCTCTATGGTCGGCTGGCTTTTATTGTCCTTTGTTGTTACTTTTTTAGGCAGTCTATAATTACCTTTTAGATACTTTGGCATGAGCATTTACCTCCAGGAAATAATGAGACTTCACCGGCATTATTTTGGCTCATTTATCTTAGCCAGTTTTTGCTGAATCAGGAACTCGGCGTAGAGAAAATCGATGGGTTCATCAATATCTACGGAGCGTTCTCGGGGCATAATCCACAGGCGTGTTTTCTCGCCAAGCAGGTTGTTTTGAGAAGATAGGACTTCCCGTCTGGTAGCGTAGATGCCCCCGTTGGGGATATAGAGCCTGGGTAAGGTCTGCGAAATCCCTATATCACCCTCAATCTTCCTATTGAGATAGTTGTGGGCATAGCCCGATTCGTCAAGGCGGAACATCCACTCCGGTCTTTCGCTAATCTCGTACGCGCTGAATACCGAATCGGCTCCGGAAGATATGAGTTCGTGAACACAGCCATCGATGTCCTCCGGCAGACAAAGAGGTGTCGTCGGCTGAAGGGTGACGACTATGTCAACACGATAATTCTCCTCTTTTTCCAGGTAATTCACCGCATGTTGGGTAACTAATTCAGAAGGGACGTCTTCGGCAAGGTCTTTGGGTCGAACAAAGGGGACCTCGGCGCCGTATTCCTTGGTTATCCTGATTATCTCTTGATGGTCGGTGGAGACAATAACCCGGTTGATGGTTTCGGCTTTCAGCGCCGCCTGGATCATGTAAGCTATCAGCGGTTTGCCGGCCAGTGCCTTGATATTTTTAAAAGGAATTCTCTTGGAACCACCCCGGGCGTGGATGATGGCCACTATGTTCATTATCACGCCGCCTTAGACTGAAGCTGCAATTTATGCCCTGAAAGTGCCAGTAATTATATTCTATCTAGTTAGCGCCCTCGTGTCAATCTCAACCGGTGCCGCCTGATTGCTGCTCTTTGAGCATGAGAGTAATTTCTGGAAAGGGGATTCGTTCTATAATCTCCTTGCCAGAATGAACATTCTATCGGCTTTTCCCATGAAGTGGACTACCGGGGATAATAATCTGTAGCCGATAATACCGCCGAAGAAAGAATAGGCGCCTGGAACGCCCAGGGAGCGTAAAACATTAAACGGGTAATACCCTGATTTCAGTATTTGATATCCTTCTCCGGCGAGAATCCTGGTCATCGCGGCAAGAGTAGGCATATTGGTCACGGTAAGCCCGTACCGGAGCAGATAGTCCTTGTTTTTCCAGTAGCATATACTGGTAGGAACATGACACTTTATATACAGACCGCCGCCGGGCCGCAGGACGCACCGAAGCAGGTCGAATGATTCGCGCAGGTCGGCCATATAACAAATCACTTCCCGTAAGCAGACGACATCAAAAACCTGCCCCTCTAGAGCCTGTGGCATACCGTCGGACTCAAATCGGCCAACGTGTATATCGAGCCCGGCATTTTTCCCGAGTTCCGCTACCTTTGGCAGGGGCTCGAGCCCCGTTGCCTCGAATGCGCCATTGTGCCGGAGTGCCGCAACGAACCGCCCTTCTCCCGTGCCGACGTCAAGGGCTTTGCCGTTTGCGGATGTGCCGGGGAAATGCCTCTTCAACTCCCGGACTTCTTCCAGGTCGAATAAATGCACATCCAGAGGGTTTCCCCGTTCTGTCAGGTCGTCAAGTGTATCATTAGTTTGTTTAAGATAAGCAATTTGCCCCTCTTTATTCATGCGGGGTTGGAGCCGGTAAAGACCGCAATTAATGCAGCGTACCACTCGCGGGTTCTTAGCAATCTCAACAGCCGGGGTCGTGTGGCAGTAAGGGCAGTCGGTTAATGTCATATATTTTTGGAAGTCGGGCGCAGGTACGTTCATCTCCTGGCGGCCTCCTTTATTTTAAGCTGCTCCGGTGAGACGATATCTTTCCGGTATCATCATAATCTTATCTTTTGATTATTGTTCCTTGCCGATTTACAGAGAGCCGCTGTTGTCTCGAGGGCTTTCAGTCCGTCTTCGCCCGTACAGGCCGGCTCGCCGCCTTTCTCGATGCACTCAATAATGTTTCCGATAGCAGCAGCTAAAGGACTCTTTCCCGTTTTTAATTTCTTTAGTGGCTGCCTTTTCAGTTCCCGGTACCCCGAAAACCTATCGCTTTTCTCAAAATGTAAAAATTCTGTGTGATAACCGTTATCTATGATACGGACTCTGCCCTGTGCCCCCAGCACGTCAATTTCAAAGATAAGGTTTTCTCTCTTGCCGTTATCTATTATGAATCCCCTGGCCCCATTCTTAAAAGACAAAAGGCCGGATATTCCCGGGTCGTCAGAGTCAAGATTACTGCCTTCTCCGACGACCCAATCTATATCGCCTCCGTAAAGCCTAATTGTGTCAACCAGATGGGTGCCAACCATAAAAACCTTGTCCGAATAATTACCGGTGATACTGCGTACCTCGCCGATTCTCCCCTGGTCGATATATTCTTTGACACGGAGATACCTTGGGTCCCAGCGCCGGGTGTGGTTAACAGCCAGTATAATGTTTTTCGTCCGGCTGGCAGCTACCATCCGGCGGGCATCTTCCACCCGTGCAGCGATTGGTTTTTCACAAAAGACGGCCTTTATATCTGAACTCGTCGCCCGGGAGAATATCTTAAAATGTGAAGCGGTAGGCGTACAGATACTCACTATATCCAGTCGATTATCGCTAAGCATTTCTCTATAGTCCTGGTACAGTCCGGCATGCGGGCATCTCCTGGAAAATTTGTCGAGTCTGTTGCTATCTGTATCTGCCCCCGCAATAATTTCTACCTTATGAGAGGCCAGGTAGGCGCCGGCGTGAGACCATACGGCTTTCCTTTTGGGGTCTTCATCAAATAAAGAGCCGATATTTCCCAAGCCGATAATTCCGGCTTTTAGCTTCATATCATCTCCTGGCTACAGGCTGTCTAGCAATGCCTCCCTGAATCTTACCAGTCCCATCTCATCCCGGGAGTAGTCACAATCTCTTAGTAATTCTTCTATCCCGTCCTCATGTAGCGGATTATAAGCACCGTTAAGAATTTTCTTCACCGCGGAAAATAGCTTTTTTTTATCGTTAAACACAATTTTGTTGCTATATTTTTTGGCGAGTGGGTGCTGGTCGTTACCTGTAGTGTCATAGTATAGCCCGATTTTCCCGCACAATAAAGCTATGTTAGCCGGACTGCTCATGTCCATAGAAATATTTATATCGGATATGGCGATAACTTCAGTCGGGGAAACTGGTATCGGGTCTTCTATAAAGTAGTGGCGTCCGCTTTCTAAACACCTTTGCTTGATATTTTTAAAGGTCTCCTTGCCCTTATCGGACATTATACTAAGCTTTATTTCATCCCCCATCTTTGGTTTCAATATCCCGATGGCATTCTTGTTTTCATTAACAAGCTCGAACATCATTTGCCAGAAGTCAAGCAATACCTCTTCGGTTACATGTACATCGGGACCGAAGGATTCATCGTAGAAGGCTATCACTTTATAATCGGAAACGGGCAGCCCCAGTTTCTCACAAATACTCCTTTTATTCCTGGTATATTGACTGAAATTGTGTTTTATCCAGCACCCCGTTTCGATGACATTATCGACAAAATGTCTCTTTCCAATAAGATGGGCTTTTCCCCAGATTAAATATATGTTGAAAGCTTGAAAATGGTGACCGACGGCTTCAAAAGTAGTCAGGTCCGACCAGTTGAAAATAACACTCCTGGAACCATAGTTGTTCATTATTATCGTTTCCGGAATATGATGTAGGCCTGTTTCTTCGATACTTAATTCAAGTCCTATCTGATAGTGGGACAGCAGTATCTCCTCACCGACCGCCGTTACATGGAAATCCCGGAGCCAGTCTTTCAACAGATAGTTATGTTTTTTCCAGAAATATTTGAAAATAAAGACCAGAGGCAATATCAGGTGATATTTTATCATACGCCCGAAGAGAAGGTTTATGGGGATTTTGAGTTTGTTTTTATGCATACATTCATATTCGCTTTTTTGAGCATCTTTATAGGCCATCATTCTACCCGGGTCATTTGAACCGGTAGTGTAAAGCAAAAGGTCTTTCTTCAATAACTTTTCATCGTCTATGAAGAAGTCGTCTCGGAAAATGGGCGATTTAAACCCCCCGGATGATTGCTTTACTATTCTGAATTTCTTTGGTTTCACCGGCAGACATAATCTGCGGGAGAACAGTCTATATATAAATGACCCAAGAATATAAAATATAGCTGTTAAGCCGTCCTTTACCTCGTTTTCCTTAAGCCATTTTACCTGTATCTTACTCCCCGTTTTTTGGCTCCACCATTCGTAAATATGCCGGTTTAGAGGGTTATTACGGAGATATACTGCCTTTTTGGAATGTTCATCAAGATGAGCCTTATACAGGCGAGTAATGATTTCAAGAACATATGTTGAGACCCACTTTAAAACAAACGGTTTAAACTTACTGGTCTTGAACTTCTCGTTATATACCTTAGTGAACTGGCAATCTTCCAGTTTTAATTTACCGAGAACAAAATCACTGCATTCCATTGCCTCTTTATTGATTCGATAATAAAGACCCTTATAGCTCCCAATGTGTATATCAGGTTCTTGAGCGAGATTATTGCGTCTGTTCTTAATAAAAGGCATTCTTATTGGCACTCTGGCGACCTCTGAAAACGAAAAGTTAACAGTTATTGGTTCTAATCTGGTTTTAATTAAATCACACTTACCGAATCTTGTTCAAGCACAGCTATTACAAGGGACTTTTAGCCCCGTATCCAGTTTTTATTTTATAGAATTGTAGTAGTTAAGTAGTCCCGTTTGGCGAATGGGAGTGGTTTATTAAATATATTATTTCCGATTGCCAAGAAACCTCACCCAACAAATAACCAATTATTGTTTCCGGTATAGCTCGACTCTCCCCCGTCTCCACCAGAAACAAAAAAAGCCCCTATGTGTAAGGATAGGGGCCTGTTTTTACGTGAATATATAAACTCAGGTTAGTCTATACCTATCATTACGTTAGAGGCTTTTATAATAGCATAGACATCTTTCCCGGGCTTCAGTCCCAGCCTTTCCGCGGACGATTTAGTAATGATGGACACAACTTCTACACCCCCGGCCACCTCGACGATGATTTCAGAATTAACCGCGCCCGGCGTGACCTTTTTTACCTTACCTTTTAAGACATTACGCGCGCTTATCTGCATTTTTCTACCCCCCTTTGATATATTATCACCACCTTAATATTGTAGTCCCTTTTAATTTAGGGTTGTCAAGGGATATTTAACAAAAATTTTGTATTTTGGTGGAGGTAAATTTTACGCTTGTCACGAATGTAACTCACTGCATTTACAGAACATTGACATTTGAGTTATTTATGTTTATTTTTTGTTTATTAATAAAGTGTTATACTGTTTACTGCGTTATTCCGTCATTTAACGGTCGAATTTAGATATGCCGGAAAAAATACGCAGGGCAAAAGGATGAACACAGGTACTGATATCAATATCTGCAAAGAAGTAAGCTGTCGGGTTACTAATTCCGTTATAAAGTATCTGGAATCCCAGGGACACGATTGTACTTCGATAATTAAAGACCTGCCCTTGCCTTATACCAGAGAATATTTAACCGATACTCTTAACTGGGTCACTTATGATATCAGGGAGACGATATGCAGGCGCGCCGTCGAGCTAACCGGTGACGATGCCATAATGTACAAGGTAGGGTTAGCTACTCCAGGCCTTAATCCCCTTGGCGGGCTTGAATCAGTCATCCGCAAGCTTACCGGGCCAATGATGGTTTACAGGTTTGTGCCCAGGTACGCCGGGTACTTTGACAGGGTGTTTACATTCAAGACGATTATCACGGGGAAAAATACAGCTACTATTGAAATGAGGACTGAAGAGCCGGATTATCAGCCTTCGAAGGATTCTTGTTACTATGCCCAGGGTATCTTGTCGGCGATACCGACGTTATGGCATTTGCCCCCTGCTAGAGTCCGTGAAAAACAGTGTATGTGTATGCCGTTGCTGGGGGCCGTTAAAAATGGAGTAAAATATAAAGCTGAATCATGTGTCTATGAAGTGCAATGGCAGCCTTTAGTGTCCCGGTTTCAGAGATTGCGTGATAATACCGTGGGTAAAATATTTCCTGTAGCAAGGAAGTCTAAAGAATTAGAGCAAAGCCTCCGGCATATAGACCAGAAAAACACCGAACTGATTGCCAGGAACAGGCAGCTGGCCGCCGTACGTGAAATAGCCATGGGTGTTGACAAGGTCAGGACCATCGATGAAGCATTGGTTCTAACCGTGGAACAATCGAGGGAAATCGAGGGGATACGCATGGTGCTTGTCCAGAAGATGGATGAAGCGCGTGAGAATGTTATTACGCCTTATTACTCTAAATTCCGCCCCGATACAATGAAAATGGTCAATGCCGCCAAAGCTATCGGTTTTGACGCGGAAAAAATTCTGGGTAAAACACCTACAAGCAATAAACTCCGGTTCCCTCTCTTAAAACTTAAAGTGGCTCAAGAATACAATAAAAACCCCAGGATCATGGTACTGACAAGACTAGCTGAATTACTGGATGGCGTTTGGCCGAAGACCTTGTGTGATGCTCTACAAAAAATAATGGGAGTAAAGAAATTCGTCATCGTGCCTCTTATGGTTGAGGGCGAATCATGGGGGCATATACTCTACTTTTTAACCCAGGAAGTACCAACGGATATTCTGGAAATGATTGGCGGGCATTGCGCGCTCGCTATTAAAAACATCATCAATTTAAATAACCTGGTAGAGCGAAATACCGAGCTAACTGAAAGAAACAGGCAACTTGCTATTGTACGAGAGATTGCCGTTGGTGTTGATAAGGTAAGTACTATTGACCAGGCTCTAACTCTGGCAGTAGAGCAGTCGAGAGGAATTAACGGGATACGTTTTGTGCTCGTTCAGAAGCTGGATGAAAACAAAGAATATGTGATTACGCCTTACTATTCCAAAATACGCCCGCAATATAAATACATGGCAGATGCTATTAAGGCTCTGGGTTTTAACCCGGACAAAGAATTAGGGAAGAAACCTACGAGTAACAAACTCCGCTTTAAATTTTCAAAGCTTAAGGTGGTTCAAGATTACCCCAGCAATCCCAGGACAATAGTTCTGACCAGCCTTGCCGAACTACTCGATGGTGTCTGGCCGCGGAAGCTGTGTAATGGCATCCAGAGAATCATGAAAGTAAAAAAATTCGTGATTGTACCTATAGTGGTGGAAAGTGAATATTGGGGTAGTATGCTATTTTTCTTAACCCGGGATGTGCCTGCGGATATCCTGGAAATGATTGGGGCGCATTGCGCGCTGGCGGTAAAGAACATAGGTAGTATAGAAGCGCTTGCTAATGAAGCGATTCAGAGGCGTATGCTGATTGATGAGTCTCTGGACGGAATCGTTATCCTTGATGACAGCGCCGCGGTTGTTGAGGCAAACAAACGGTTCGCTGAGATGCTCGGTTACACTTCCGAGGAAGTACGCCAGTTGCATACATGGGACTGGGACGTTAAGTGGAAACCCGAGACACTTTTAGAGATGGGACGCGGTGTCGGTTCGGGGTCGGAAGGTTTGCATGTCGAGACCGAGCACCGCCGTAAAGACGGCACAATCTTTGATGTCGAAATAAGCATCAATGGCGCCGTCCTAAATGGCCGGAAGCTTATCTTCTGTATTTGTCGGGATGTCACCGAACGCAACCAGATGCACGAGGCATTACGGGAATCTGAAGACAGGTACAGGACTATTTTTCAATCCGCGAATGATATTCTAATGCTTATAGATAATAAGGGTAAAATACTGGACGTTAACGCCAGAATAGAGGATGTCGGCGGTTATAAACGTGAGGAAATTGTAGGAAAGGATATCAGGTCGCTATCTGAAATAATGACCCCAGAAGGTCTGAAGATAATCGCCGAGAATTACCTTAAAAGAATGTCAGGTAAAAACGTACCGTTCTATGACGTTGAAATGTTCAAGAAAAACGGCGAGCGCCTGACTATTCAGATTAATGCCGTGGCGGTAAGAAAAGGGGATGAAATAATAGGCGACCTGGCTATTTTAAGAGACATTACAGAGAATAAACAGGCGGAGAAAAATTTGAAATTACAGAAAGACCTCATCGACCGCATACTGGCGACTATTCCGAATGCCGTCCTGCTTTTGGATAAAAACCTGAACATGATTATCGCTAACCAGACTTTCCATAAATTATTTAAACTGACAAAGAACGGGGTTGAAAAGAAGCTTGTTAATGAGTTCGTTGGTGCCCCGGAACTGGCCCAGGCGATTAAAAATATGATTGATAGTAAAGAACAAAAGGCAAGCGCTGAATTCCGTTATAATATAGAGGCCTCCGAAAAAATTCTGATTACCAATATTTTCCCCATGGAAAACGAAAGCCTTCTGCTGGTTATCAACGATGTAACGGAGGAGCGGGAAAAGCAGGAAAGATTATACCTTACGGACCGCCTGGTCTCTGTCGGTGAGATGGCTGCCGGCATCGCTCACGAGCTGAATAATCCTCTGACCAGCGTCATCGGCCTATCGAGTGTAATTATAAAACAAGACGCACCGGAAACAATTAAAGAAGACCTGCATTCTATCTATTCCGAAGCGCAGAGATGCGCCAATATTGTGAAAAATCTGCTTACTTTTGCCAGGAAACATACTCCGAAGAAGGAACCTCTGCAAATTGCAGGTATCGCGGCCGATGTACTAAAGCTGCGCGCCTACGAACACAAGATAAATAACATCTCTGTTGAAACCGAATTTCCTCCTGACCTCCCGGTAGTTTTAGCCGATTATTTTGAAATTCAGCAGGTATTCATAAATATTATCCTCAATGCCGAAGCCGCGATGATTGATACAAATGGCGGCGGGACGCTGAAAATATCCGGCAAAGCCGTCAACAATCACGTTGCTGTTTCCTTTTCAGATAGCGGACCGGGAATTTCCAAGGAGAATATGAGGTATTTATTCAATCCATTCTTTACCACTAAAGAGGTGGGTAAGGGCACCGGTCTCGGTCTTAGCATCTGCTATGGTATTATAGCTTCACACGGTGGAAAAATATACGCCAGAAGTGAATATGGAAAAGGCGCGACCTTTGTGGTGGAATTACCCGTACTTGACATATCGAAAGAGCTGAATATATGACCAGGATAGCAAATAAAAAAAAGAAAATACTGCTTGTCGAAGATGAACTGGTAATCGGCCGACTTTTTAGAAGAGTTCTTATCGAAGAGGGCTTTAGTGTGGACTTTGTGCAGGACGGCTTGATTGCCAGCGAAGTAGCCGATAGTAAAAATTATGACCTGCTGATTTCCGATATCAGGCTGCCCGGTATCACGGGTATAGAATTATACGAGAAGTTGAAGTTAAGTAAACCGGAACTCTCGCTTCACACGATTTTCATTACCGGTGACACGATGAATGTTGATATTCAGTTATTTATAAGGGAATCGGGCATGCCGTGCCTGGTGAAGCCCTTCGCCCCGGAAGAACTGGTCAAAGCAGTTAAGAAATCGTTGAAATAAGGCCTCCTCCCCATCTATCCGTATTAATACTCCCCCACCCCGTCGATAAAACACTGCAGTTATTCGTTTGGCGGTCCCTTTTTAGTAACCTTCACAGCATATGGTTATCACATTTTAGAGAGTATTCAAACAACCCTTTTTACTTGTGGTGCGTTATATAATATAGTGTAGGCCGGAAGAGGGGAAAAGAGTGAAAAGGCATTTTGCATCGTCTATAAGGTCATGGGGTCTGCTATTTCTCGCTGTCGTTGTACTCGGCGCGTGCTCATGCACCGGTGCGACGGAGAGTTCCCCGCCCGGTCAGGCGACGGCAACCGAATCATCGCCGGTCAGCCCACCCTTCACTAGCTTCGCTGTAAATGAGTCCATCGTGCAGGTGAGGGATGCCGGCGTCCTGGCGGCGACCGGGGTTGTTATCGGCGACGGCAGCCAGGTGCTGACGGTCTTAGACTACGAGGTGTCCGTTCCCGATAGTCTGGATATCGTAACGGCGGGCGGGGAGATATACCCTGCGTCCATCCAGGCTATCGACCCGAGGACGGGCGCTACTTTGCTTAAGGTCGAGGCTACAGGTTTGCCAGTAGCCACCGTGGGCGACGCGGCATCGCTCGCTGCAGAACAGACGCTCGTTGCCAGGTGGTACCAGCAGCTCTATATTGAAGGTAGTTTGGGAGAGCCTGAACTGCAAGAAGCGGAATTAGCGGCTGTACCGGATACCCCCAGCGCGCCGGTAAATTTCGGCGTTCACTTTCCACCGGGTAGTATCCCCGATATACCAAGCATCGGGCAGGGAGCCGTCATTACCGATGAACAAGGTGCTGTTGCAGGTCTGTTAGGGGTGGATTATAACACTATATTCACGCATCCGCATGGCTTAGGAATACTACCGCCGATTGCCAGTATTAATGTTGCTCTCGAACTGCTGGCTCCGGATTTTGCCGATAGGCCGTACGCCGATGGGCCTTTGATGATTGCCATCGACAACGGAGAGGGTACGGCATTTTTCTTATCGTATTTTCCAAATTATGACGCGGTGACCGTGGCGCTAGAGGAGATTTACGGACGGCTGGACACGCCTCTGGCTGCGGAAGAACTGCCGCAGGATTACCATCCTTTAACGGTAGTTGGTCCTGCGGAATGCAGTACCGCGACGGTAGTCTATGCCCTCCCCGTAGAGATTACGAGCGCCGATGGGACTCCACTTGCCCGGGCGAAATGGGTCAGCATACAGTGGAACAGGGCTGACGGAGCACCCAATCTTTTATACTACGGGAGCGGACGCTGGAACCTGGAAGGGGGCTTCCAGCTGCCGGACGACCTGTCCGACCTGATGACGGCCATCGACCCTCTTGTTAATTATCTGCCGGGCCGGTAACACCGCCAGATTCCCGCGGTACTTCCCTCCCCACCGGCAATAAAGTAGCGGTATCTTATTACGTCTCCATTACTCTTCGCGCCAGTCCCAGTCCCTGCCGCCTTTGAAAACGGCGGAGTTCATCTCGTTGCTCAAGAAAATCAGGTTGGCCTCGGGGAAGCGCAGCGCCATATTAAGGAAAAACGTGCCGGTGTCATTCGTTTTGGCCAGTTCCTCCTCGGTGGCTATCAGGTACTCCCTGGTGAAACTAAAGGACGAGCTGTCGAAGGGCATCCCCGGTTTCTGGTGCCCCGGTATCACCACCTCCGCCCCCATCTTTTCCAGTCGTTCGATGTCCTTTATCCACTGCTTGCGCTCTTCTGCCGTGACCTCGCAGGTAAACGGGTGCGCCTGGTTGAAAAGCACGTCACTGCCGTAGAGAGTTTTTATGGAGGGAATCCAGACCACAGTATTATACTTGAGGTCGCCCATGATTTCCGGGAGAATCTCGATGCGCTTGCCTTCCAGCTCGAAGTAGTTATGAGTCATCGGCTCGATATTTATGGCCTTCGTCGGCACGTTCGTCGGCCCGATGATGTCTCTCCAGTGGTCGATTTTGCCGAACATCTGCTTGTTGATGGTCTGCGCTACCGAAGGCAGGGCGATGATTTTAGCCTCCGGGAAGGCCTCGACAACCGGCCCCAGCCCGAAGTAGTGGTCGGGGTGGGCGTGGGTGATATAAATCGTTTTCAGGTGCTTGCCCGTCTCCAGTATCTCCGCCGCCACGCGGTGGCCGTTGGATAAACTCCACTGCCCGTCGATGAGGGCGGCGTCGGTCTTGCCCAGCAAGATTACCGAAGCGACTGCAAATCCACTCTCGTCGCTGAAAAAGACCTTTGTCGTTAATTCATTCTTTCCGTGCTCGTTGATTCTTACTTCCATCTTTAACTCCTTAAATACAAAGTATTATGGTCCTATTTATGTGTCCACTGTGCCGTGTTACCGATGGTGAAGCACAGCACCGGCCTCTTGATATTTTTAAACTCGATGGGGCAGTGCTTGAGTCCTCTCGGCACGAAGACGAGCGAGCTTTGTTTGATATTATGCAGTTCGTCACCGATTGTGATAGACACGTCACCGTTAATAGCCCGCGGGTGCTCTTTATCCGACCAGCCCACCAGTCCAATCATCTCGTCGAAGTCGTGGGCGTGCGGCTCCGGCGCCATCGTCATGTCGCCGCTCCATATCCAGACGAAATCAACGTAAAAAGCCCCCGGTGAGACCTCGCCGTCCAGCGAGACCATGTGGGTTGCCTTTGCCTTGGGCGGCGGGGGGGGCGGCCCGTGCCGCTTCGGCTCGGTGATGATGTACCGGGAGTACCTCGAACCAGATTTATCCTTGGGCGGCGGCTTGAAAGGGGGTATCTTTAAGGGGGGTGCGTCCTTGGACTTCATCGACTCCGATTCACGACCGTACCGGCTTATCGGCGCAAGGGTAAAGAAGAAGACCGGGCGGTTCACTTCGCGGAAGGTCAGCGGGCAGTGCTTCATGCCCGCCGGCACGTGCACCAGGCAGCTTTTCGTCAGGAAATGCGTTTCGTCCCCGAGGATAATTTCCATCCTAGCGTCAAGCTCTTTAGGATTGTCCGGGTCGCTGCTGATGAACCCTATAACCTCATCGAAGGGGTGAACGTGCGGCTCTTCCGTCGTGCCGGAAGTAGTCTTACCGCCCCAGAGCCAGATGCACTCCATGTAGAACGTGGCGCCCTTGACCTTGGTGTCGTCCATCCAGAGCAGTCGCTCCAACTCAACCGTCGATTCTATGGGGTTGTCTTTCATCATTTCCTGCATCTTGGCTATTTCTTCAGGCGTGTATTCCCTTGTATCCGTCACGATGTTCTTAGCGTAGCGTTTTTCGGCCATGACTCGTCCTTTCCTGTATATTCTTTAGAGAGCATTGATTGCTTTTTCAATTCTCTCAAGCGCTTCTTGAAGAATTGAGCGCGGACAGGCTATGTTCATGCGCTGGAACCCCGAGCCTCCCGCTCCGAATATGAAGCCGTCGTTCATGCCCACTTTAGCTTTTTCTTTCATAAAGCCGCTCAAAGCCTTATCGTCCAGGCCCAGCGCCCGGCAGTCCAGCCAGAGGAGGTATGTCGCCTGCGGCTTGATGACGCTGATTCTGGGTATTTTCTGTTTAAAATAGTCGAGCGTGAATTCCATGTTTTTTTGCAAATAGTCCAGCAGTTGTTCCAGCCACTCGTCCCCGTAGCGGTAGGCCGCCTCCAGAGCCGTCAGCCCGAAGATGTTCAGACCCGACCCCGCGCCGGCCCTTGCCTCGTTGAATTTCTCCCGCAGCTTTTTATCGGGGATGATGATAGAAGAGGCGTGCAGACCCGGCAGGTTGAAGGTCTTGCTGGGCGCCATGCAGACGATGCTGTTCTGCTCGAACTCTCTGGATAACGTGGCAAAAGGTGTATGTTTATAGCCTTTGTATAAAAGCTCGCAGTGAATTTCGTCGGAGATAACGGGTATTTCATGCTTGAGCATGATTTCCCCCAGTTGCGTTAAGTCCTCCCTTCCCCACAGCCTCCCGATGGGGTTATGCGGATTGCACAGGATGACGGCTTTAATCCGGCTGCCCCCGAATTCCATCCCGCCTCTCTTCTCGAATTTGCCCTCAAGCTCCTCAAAGTCCATCTCGTAATTTCCATTGTTCAGCTTAAGCTGGTTAGTGGCTACCTGGCAGCCGTTTTCCTTCACCACCGAGAAAAACGGGAAGTAAACGGGCTCCTGCAGTATTATCTCGTCGCCGGGGTGCGTCAGCGCTTTTACGGCCGCGCTTAAGGCGGGGATAACGCCGGGCGAAAAGACCACCCACTCCGGCTCCACCTTCCAGCCGAACTTCCTCCGCAAGCGGTCGGTAACAGCCTCGGTAACACCCGGCCCCGTGTGCGTGTAGCCGTAAAACGGGTGCTCGGCGCGTTTTTTCAGAGCCTCGACGATGGGCCTGGCGGCCGGGAAATCCATGTCCGCCACCCACATCGGTATCACATCCTCGCTCCCGAAAATAGCCTTCACGGCGTCCCACTTGGCGCTGCCGGTGTTCTTCCTAGAATGTACCCGGTCGAAATCGTATTTCATAAAATTCTCTAAACTGCTCTCATCAACTTGCTTTACCCCGGATGCTTTATATTCTATAATCTTATCGCATTCTATTCAACGATATTAACATTTGTGCATAAATTTGATTTACTGCCGCTTGTTGTGTTAACTATAATACGGCGATATTAGTCACTTATTTTTTAAATACAGGAGGAATCGATAAAAATGGATATCAAAGAATATATAAGCATGCAGATAGAAGGGCTGGACCACGGTCTCAAGCGGGTTGTCGACGGTTTAAAACAGGAGGAAATCGCCTGGCGCCCTGCCAGCGGCTGCAACTCTATAGGCCTGATTCTCTTCCATCTGTTCAAGTCCGAGGACTCGTTTATACAGGTCCACCTGAAGGGTAAAAAAGAACTCTGGGAGACGGGCAAATGGTACAATCAGTTAAACCTCGACGCCTCTGAAGAGGGTGCCCACTACACAGTAGAGCAGGTGGACAACTTCCCCGTTCCCGCCCTGGAATCCATTTTAAGGTACGGCGCCGCCGTACGTACCGCGACTCTGGACTATGTGGACACATTACAGCCGGCCGGCCTTGAAAAAGTAGTCAAGATGCCCTTTGGCGATATGACGGTTGCCATGATGCTTTCACTATTATGCGGTCACGCTTCGCAGCATACCGGCGAGATTTCCTATCTGCGCGGACTCCAGCGCGGTCTGGATAAATAAAACTTAAGGCCTGCGAGGCTAGTCGTTACCGGGAGCTTAAATACATCAATATAGCCCCGCAGATGGCCACGTTCAGGCTCTCCGCTTTTTCCGGCGTGGTGGGTATCCCCACGCGATGGTCGGCCATAGCCAGCAGCTCTTTAGATAGTCCAGCGGCTTCGTTGCCCACTGCCAGCACCAGTTTTTCCTGATTTGACAGGATTGCAGGTTCTTCCGTGCCTTTAACATCCGCGGCGATTATTTTATAGTCCTTTTCTTTCAGCTCCCGTGCCATCTCGAGGTATCGCTCCGTTCTTCTTAACCATAAAGACAGCACGGTTCCCGCCGTTGCCTGCACGCATTTCGGCGCCAGGGGGTCGGCGCCGTTTTCCGTCAGTATCACGCCGTCGTAATCGAAAGCCGCCGCCGTGCGTACCAGCGTGCCGGTATTGCCGGGGTCCTGGATGTTCTCTAGCAGCAGAATCCGACTGCCCGTGTCTGCGGGTAATACGGAGGAATATGTATCTGATGGAATCCTGACTACCGCCATGATTCCCTGCGGCGTTTGCGTGCTACTGATATACTGGAACTGGCTTGCCGTAACCGTGCGCGCCGGGTAATCGCGGAATGCGGCGGGTGGTTTTTCCACACATATTATCTCGGTGACGGATTCTGGTCTGCCGGCGACTATCTGACGGATGGTTTTTTCGCCTTCAATGATAAAGACACCAGCTTCGAGCCTTCCCTTACGGTCGGCAAGCTGCCGGTACCATTTCAGTGACTTCATAGGTGTGGTCATGTGATTTTCACTCGTTCGTCCATAAACAATACCACACCCGGGAGCTTTAGTTAAAGGTTTTACCCGCGGGTGTGGCTGTTTTGTTTTTACAGGGCTTGACGCTGGAATACCCCGGATGAAAGTCTATTAGTCTTTAATGGCTTTTGCCATCTGTATTTCTTTGACCAGGTCTTCGATGGTGATGGCAGCGAAGGTCAGCGGCTCCATCGTTCCCCTAGAACCCAGCGCGGAGGCAACCCTGGCGATGACGGTGTTATTGGGCGCTTCCAGAATATTGACGAAGTCATACTCGCCCAGTATCGCGTACTGGTTAAGGATTTTCGCCCCCATGTTCTCAACTTCTTTGTTGACTTCCCAGATTCTGCCGGGATTTTGCATTATCGTCTTTCTTCCGTGGTCGGTCAGCTTAGTAAGCATAACGTAGTATGGCATATCGTTCACCTCTCCATAAAAGTAGCCCTGCTTATATAAATAGGGCGCTAGATAGGCATATATTACAATAACGTATGTTAACTGTCAATAAGCCTGTAGCAGTTCTTTTTCACCGCCAACGGTATGCCGGCGACCATGAAATATACTTCATTTACGTGCTCCGCCAGCATCCGGTTGGCTTTGCCTAACAGGTCGCGGTACAGACGGCTTATCCTGTCGCCCGGTATAATCCCCAGCCCCACCTCGTTGGTGACGATAATGAAGTCCGCTTTTGTTTTCTTAATACATTGCAGCAGTTCGGTTATTTCCGCCGTGACAGCCTTTTCCAGCGCCGCGGCACTGGCCTTACCGCCGTGTTCCTCAAAGATATTATTAACCAGCAGCGTTATACAGTCGATAATCACCGTTTTCGCGCCGCCGATGCCGGCCGCAATCCGGCTGCCGATGTGCGTGGTCGCTTCAAGAGTTTTCCAGTCTTTAGGCCTGGTTTTGCGGTGGGCCTCGATGCGCTGCTCCATCTCGTCGTCGCCGGCTTCCGCCGTCGCCACGAACAGTACCTCCCCGCCTGCTTTAGTGGCCAGTTCCAGGGCCAGTCTGCTTTTACCGCTCCGCGCGCCCCCGGTTATCAAAATGCTTTTCACACCCCTGCCTCCATTATCCTGTATATCTTGGTCATGTCGATATTGTTCCTTACGAGTTCCGCCAGTTTATCATACTGCCAGTCTCTATCTATGCTGGCGCCGGCCTTGTTTTCATCAAGTCCCCAGTGCCGCCGCAGGTTGTTCAGGAAAATCTGGCGGAAATTGTCATTGTTAAAAAGTCCATGCATATAAGTCCCAAGCACTGTGCCCTTTGTATTCAGCACGCCATCCGCATAGTCGGTCTTTCCCTGCGGCGTTTCGACTACCCGGAAGGCATGCGCTGGCTCCCCGGTTTGACTCTGCCCCATGTGTATCTCGTAGCCGGAGACCTCCTGCCCCTTTGCCCCCGCCAGTAGCCCGGTATCGGCCGTGACTATTGCCCTGACCTGGCGGGTCGATTTTTCGTCGGCGAACTCCGTCACGATATCAAGCAGCCCCAGCCCCTCCACCTCTGCTTGGTCCGACTCCACCCTTTGTGGGTCGAGGATTTTCCTGCCGAGCATCTGGTAGCCTCCGCAAATGCCTACGACGGGCGTGCCGGCTGCGGCCTTTTCCTTTATAAGGTCGACCAGGCCGGACTGCCGCAGGTACTGCAGGTCGTTAATGGTGCTCTTGGTGCCGGGGATGATAATCAGGTGCGGTTCACCCATCTCGGAATGCCGACTGATATAGCTGACCGCGCCGTCTGCCTCCAGCGGGTCGAAGTCGTCGTAATTGGAGATGTGCGGCAGGCGTATCACGGAGATATTAAGTCCGCCACCCCCGCTGTTTTTCTCCCGCTCGTCCAGATAGACCGAGTCCTCCTGCGCGATGCGGATGTCCTTGAAGTAGGGGACGACCCCCAGCACCGGCCGCCCCGTCCGTTTTTCCGTGAAGTCGATGGCCGGTTTCAGCAGACTTACGTCGCCGCGGAACTTGTTGATAATCATTCCCTTTACATAATGTTGCTCATCCTTGTCCAGCAGCTCCAGCGTGCCCACTAGCGACGCAAACACGCCCCCCTTATCGATGTCCCCGACTAAAAGCACCGGACTGCCCGACGCTTTAGCGATACGCATATTGACGATTTCCCGCTCTTTCAGGTTTATCTCCGCAGTGCTGCCCGCCCCCTCAATAACGACTATTTCGTATTCGGCGCGCAGCTTCTCCAGCGACTCCGTCAACTTTTTAAGCAGGGAAGGGGCGTAACTGGTGTAGTCATTTGCGGAGATGTTCCTGTCCACCTTGCCCATCAGGACAATCTGGCAGCCGGAGTTGGAGGTAGGCTTGAGGAGTATCGGGTTCATGTCCACCGTCGCCGTAATGCCCGCCGCTTCCGCCTGGACCGCCTGCGCCCTCCCGATTTCCCCGCCCCCCTCCGTCACGAAGGAGTTGAGAGCGATGTTCTGGCTCTTGAACGGCGTCACCTTATGACCGTCCTGCCTGAAAATGCGGCACAGCGCCGCCACGAGAATGCTTTTCCCAACCGCCGACGCCGTCCCCTGTATCATTATGGTTTTTGCTTTTTTCATCAAATCAGCCCTGGTCCCGTTTTACAGATAATCACCACCACTATCAGCGCTATCGCCTGGGCAACTTCATTAATCGCGCCATAGGTGTCACCCGTCAGACCCGCGAATTTGTACTTGAAGTAGAATGCTAGTCCTATTGTTATAATCAATACGCCGCCGAACATTATGAACCCTGTTACATTAAGCAGCGAGTAAAGCGCCCCGGCAATCGTTAACGTAATAATCGCGGCTATGATAAACTGGGGCCAGCGCGTCGCCGTTTTGTAAGCCGTCCCCAGACCCTCTTTACGAGCGTAAGGGAAAGCGTAAATGGCATAGACCATCGCCCACCGGCTGACCGTCGGCATGAAAAGCAGGACGGCCGTCATCTTGTCCGCCGGGACGCCGTTCAGCGCTGCGTACTGTATGAGCAGCACCAGGATAATCCCCACTACCCCGAAAGCCCCGACCCGACTGTCGTGCATTACCTGCCATCTTTCCTCCACCGTTTTGTGTCCCGCCATGCCGTCGCAGGTATCCGATAGCCCGTCGAGGTGCATCGCCCCGGTAAGAATCACTATGGTCGTAATCAGCAGGGCGTTGGTCACCGACGCCGGCAAAGCCAGGTTAAAGACCCAGTTAAGGCCCGCCAGTATTCCCCCTATACCCAGCCCCACCAGCGGGAAATAAGTGGTTGACCGACCCAGCTGCTCCGGACTCAACTCACCTTTAAGAGGCACCGGTATGCTGGTTAAAAACTGAACTGCGGCTAAAAAGCTTTTGATTGGTTTATTCTCCTTCCGAAACCCCGGCTTCGGCGAAGGTCGCCATTTCATTGAGCGTCCTCACGGCGGCCTCGGCAACCATAATTCCCAACGCCGCCCCCGTCCCCTCGCCGAGTCGCATTTCCAGGTCAAGTAAAGGATTAGGTCCCAGATATTCGAGCATCGCGGCGTGGCCTGCCTCCGCCGAGACATGCGCGGCGATGATATAGTCTTTGGCCTGCGGCGCCAGCCTCGTGGCGACGATGGCGGCCGCCCCGGATATAAATCCATCGATAATTACCGGTATTTTCCGCGCCGCAGCGCCCAGTATTACCCCCGCCAGCCCCCCGATTTCGTAGCCGCCAACTTTCGCCAATACTTCTATTGGTTTGGACGGGTCGGGCTTGTTGACCGCCAGCGCCCGTTTGATGACGTCTATCTTGTGTTTTAGCTGCTCGTCGCTTAGTCCGGTGCCGCGACCCGTTGTTTCCTCGACATTTTTGCCGGAAAAAGCCGCGAAGATAGCGCTGCTGGCCGTCGTGTTCCCGATGCCCATGTCCCCCGTCCCCACGATGTCCAAGCCCTTTTTAAATTCGGCATCGACGATTTCAATACCGGCTTCGATGGCTTTTACCGCCTGTGGCTCTGTCATGGCCGGACCTTTACACATATTTTTCGTTGCGTAGTCGATTTTCCTCACGATAAGCTGCTTATCAGGTTTGAGGTCGCTGGCGACACCCGTGTCCACGAACACGATTCTCGCCCCCGCCTGCCTCGCCAGCACGTTAATCCCCGCCCCGCCATTTAAGAAGTTATCCACCATCTGCGCCGTGACCTCTCTCGGCCAGTTGCCCACCTTCTCGTCCACCACGCCGTGGTCGCCCGCCATCGTAATCATAGCCTTATTCTTGATTTCCGGACTTGCTTTCCCCTGGATACCGGCTATTTGTATGGACAGCGCCTCCAGCCTCCCCAGGCTCCCGGCGGGCTTGGTCAGCTGGTCCTGGCGGGCTTTGGCCTTTTCCATCGCCGCTTTATCCAGCGGCCCGATATTCTTAATGGTTTGTGTAAGTAAGTCCATAGGCTCTCCTTTTATTCATATCTCGGCGACGCCTGCTATATCAACATCCAGCTTTGATAATGCTTCCTGCACTTTCAAATCTATTTTTGTCGCTTTGTTTGTGGCCGTCCTCTAAATCCTTGTTATGTATATATTTAGCCAACATTATATACGTTTCTCTTCCCGCTATGAAACTATGTTTCCTCATGTTGCTTTCTTCTTAAGAGCGCTTAACAGCACGGTCGGCAGGCCGTTGACGGGGTGGGTGTAAACGCAGTTTTCCGCCCCGTACACCTCCTTGATATTGGCGTTGGTGATAACCTCCGCCGGCGTGCCGTTGGCTTGTATCCGCCCGTTGTGAATCAGTATCAGCCGGTCGCAGTACTGCGCTGCCAGGTTGAGGTCATGGATAGCGGCCAGTACCGTTAAGTTGTTTTCCCGGCACAATTTCTTAATCAGGTTCAGTATGTCCTCCTGCCGTCCGATGTCCAGGTTGGCGGTTGGCTCATCGAGGAGAATCGCCTCCGTTTCCTGCACCAGCACCCGCGCGATAAGCAGACATTGTATTTCTCCGCCGGACAGCTCGTTGACGTGACGATTCGCCAGCTTCTCAGTGCTGGTCCTGGACATGGCCTGACGGGCTATCTCAAAGTCGCGCTGACTCTCTGCCTCGAACAGTCCCATATGAGGATTCCTGCCCATCAGCACAATCTCGAAGGCGGTAAAGGTGCTGGGAAGGATCGGCAGCTGCGGGACTACGCCCACCAGGCAGGCAAGCTCCTGCCGCTTGATTTTTTCTATGTCCCTTCCCCCCACCGTTATTACCCCCGACTTGCGGCGGATAAGGTGGCTTAAAGCGCGGATTATGGTGGACTTGCCGGAGCCGTTAGGCCCGATTAGCCCCACCATCTCCCCCGGCGATGCTTTAAACGTAATGTCCTCCATCACCGTATGGTGGTCGTACCCCAGGGTTACGTTAATCATTTCCAGTTCTATCATGTCTGTCCTTAGAAAATAGCCTTCTTCCTGCGGCGTAGCAAGTATAAGAAGAACGGCGCCCCGCAGATGGCTGTGATTACACCGATGGGTATTTCCGTGGGCGCCAGCACGGTACGGGAGACGAGGTCGGTGAGTATCATGAAAACCGCCCCCACCAGGATTGAAAGCGGCAGCAGGAATCGGTGGTCGGCCCCCCATATGAGACGGACGGCGTGGGGAATGATAATGCCCACGAACCCTATCGTCCCCACGAAGGATACACTGGCGGCGGTAATCAGGGTGGCTGCTGCCAGCAATATTATTTTGAAATTTTCTACGTTTACGCCGAGCTGCTGTGCCTGCTCTTCATCGAGTTGCATTACGTTGAGTAGTCGGGCAAAAATCACGATTACTGCTATTCCCACCGCTATGTATGGCAGTACCATTAATACCTCCGACCATACACTACCAGAGAAGCTTCCCATCATCCAGAAAATAATACTATGTAGCTTGTTGCCGCTGGATATGACGAGATAGGAGACAATCGACCCCAGTAGGGCGCTTAATGCCACCCCGGCTAGTATCAACGTAGTCACCGGCAGTGTTTTTCCTACTCGCGATAGCAGGTAAACGACCACGGTTGCGACTACCGCTCCGATGAAAGCAAACATGGGTATTACGCCCATCCCTGTCAGGTTCCACGCGGCGGGCAATAAAAAGCCGATAACTGCTCCCAGTGAAGCCCCCTGCGCCACCCCGATGAGATAGGGGTCGGCCAGAGGGTTGCGGAATAGTCCCTGGTAGGTGGCCCCGGCTATCGCCAGGGCAGCGCCCACCAGACCCGCCAGTATTACCCGCGGCAGGCGTATATCCAGGATTATCGTGGCGATGGCGGCATCCCAGGTCGGCGTCAGGTCCACGAACGGCAGCTTGTCCACCAATATGCTGGCAGTCGTCCCCAGTGGAATGGGCACGCTGCCGACGCTCGCAGCAATGGCGATGATTATTAACAGCGCGGCACACAGCCCCAGCAGACTTATGATGCGTACACGCCGCCTGGATAAATAACCTGCGGTCTGCTCTGTAGACTTATTTTTTCTAGGCATACTATATTATTCTGCTTTTTTATCTAAATTACTAATCGGCGAGTTCCGGGTGAATCAACTTGAAGAACTCCTCAAGCGCTTCTACAATCCGTGGTCCCGGTCGCCCCACTATATCCATGTTTACGCCGTAAATCCTGCCGGTCTTACGGGCGTCCAATACCTCTAAGCTAGACTCTGTTTTCATATACTCCAGCGGCAGGTCCTCTCCCGTCCCCATGCCAACCCCGGCGATAATCACCTGCGGATTGCCGACGATTACTGCTTCTATGCTGATGTCTGCATAGCCGCTCAAGTCGGAGGCGATATTCACACCTCCCGCCAGCTCGATTAACGCATTGGCGAATGAACCTGCCCCTGCTGTCCACATGGGGTCGTGCCAGATGATGTAAAAAACCCTCGTTTTTTCCGCTTCTGATAGCGTACTTGTCTTATCGGTTATGGTTTTTATCCTTACCTGCATATCGTCGACCAAAGTGGCGGCTTCGGTTTCCTGCCCTGTAAGTTGCCCGACCAGCGTAATTGAAGCCAATACTTCATCGATGGTCGCGGGGCATAAACCGACCACCGTTATTCCATGAGTTTCGAGCTGTGCCATCTCCGTTTCATGCTCCTCCGTTGCCAGCACCAAGTCCGGCTCCATGCTGACAATTACCTCGATATTGGGTTCGGTGTAATCACCTACGCTGGATTTTGTGGTTGCCTCGGGTGGATAGTTGCAGTAATCCGTAACACCTACAATGCGGTCGCCCAGCCCCAGCGCGAACAGGATTTCCGTATTGCTCGGTGCCAGCGAAACTATTCTCTGTGGATTGGTATTCTCTATCGTTACTACTCTCCCAAAGTGGTCTGTAATGGTCAAAGATGTCGGCACTGCCGCTGTGTCCTCGGAAGTCCCGCAAGACGTCAGTATTCCTGTAAATATCATGATTCCCATCAATACTGCCCCGATTTTTCTTAAAGTGTTTTTCATTTTACCTCCTTCAAGTTAAAAATAAACCCCCCGCCTGCAATAAGACGAGGGGATTGATGATTACCTAACAAAAATCCCTACCACTTCCCCGCGAAGTACTGTAGGCTTTTCAGGGGTCGGCGTTCTGACTTATGGTTCCTGTTACGGTTTACCAATCACAGCGGCGCGGCCGCGTCGGCTTTCCACCGACTTGCATTCCGTTTGGTCCCTCGCTCGCGCTCGGGAGCCCCTGTTTAAATATTCAATTGTGCTATCAATATACAATATTTAGAAAAAGAAATCAACTTTTATTAGGCAAGCTTCATGGTATCCGTGGGGTAGGGGTTCGTTAACGTACCGGATACTCAACACAACAAAAAACGACTCGAAGCCGGTTCAATATGAGTCGTTTTCTGAAAAAAACAATAATTTTCCGGCGTTTGTCTTATCAGGTCGGGGCGAGGATTTCTCCATTGTAGCGCCTTAGTTTGGCTTTAATCCTGGCGATGAGCGGCTTTATCCCGAAAGGCTTCCGTATAAAATCATCGGCGCCATGCGCGAATACCGTCCTTAGCGTTTCCAGTTCATTATCCGCGGTAATAACAATAATCGGGATATCGGAACGCTGCCTGATAATATCGAGGATTTTTAAGCAGTCGATATCCGGCAGGTAGGTGTCCATGATGACCATGTCCGGGTTTATTTTCTCCATCATGTCCACCGCTTCATCATAATCGACCACCACGACTGTATCGTACCCCTCCAGTTCCAGCGTTCGGTTCAATAACATCAACATATCCTGGTTGCTATCCATCACCAGGATACGCTGGCGTTCCTTAATATTGGATGGGGCTATGTTTTTGATATTCAATTATTATGTCCCCGGCTTAATTCTGTGAGCCTCTGGAAGGCGTGATTCTCCATATCGGCACGAGCATAAGTTTACCCCTGGAGTCGTAGATTTTCTTGACCAGACCTGTTTCCTGGGGCAACGTAACATCAAAAGGTATGGGCATGGTCTTGAGCATACTCAACTCCGCCTTCGGTGCGTTCTGGACATGTGAGCTTCGGAATTGCCTCATGTCTTCAAGGTGCTGCTGAAAGGTTTTTATGTTATTCCATACCAATATCATTTTCATACTCCCCGTCATATTAACGATACTCGAACAGGCTCACAAACGCGTCAAAAAGCACTCTCTAAACCTTACAAAAACATCACACGGGTATTAATCACAGGGGTTGGACGTTAAGGTAGAATGAAGGCGATATCATACCGCTGTTTGCATGGAAGGGCAGGCTGTGATAACACCCGGACTCGACGGTGACTTTATAGCGCGCCATGCCGGGCATAACAAAACTTACCGGGCTGTTTTGCAGCGTGATATAAGTATCCGGCATTGCGGTTCCGTTTTGTGATGTGACCCTTTGCCATTGCCCTTCGGCGTCTTCAATGTAAACGGTGATTTTTAAAATGAGATACCTGAAGTAGTGTATAAGCTCATCGGGATTTGTGATATACAGGTCCAGGGACATATCGGCTTGACTATCGACAGCATCGATATAAAAAAGGTCGCCTGCCGTTACCCCGCCTATGGCCCGTCCGTAAAAGGTGGCTGACGGGGCGGCTTCGGACGGTGCGGCTTCGATGAAGATTCCTGATTGTTCTATCCCGTCGTTAGTTTGTCCGTAGGCGACGGATGACAACCATGAGGCGGCCAGCAGCAACATTACAAATATTAGGGTAAATCTAACGAATTTTTTCATGTGAGGCGCTCTTTTTTGAGGCTTTTTTAAGTGTAAAAGAGGCGGCTCACGACTATATCACAGGGAGGATGGATACTGTCACATAAACATCAAAAAGGCTGTTTGTGACCGTATTGTAACAATTTAATCATCACAAAAAATGAAAAAACCCTCCATTTTTCAGGAAGGTTTGGTGAATATTATCACTGGTATTTAAAAATGCCTTTTTAAGAAGGTTTTGGTATGATATAACCGATGCCCGGGCGCGTCTGGATATAGGTCGGGTTTTTAGCATCGTCGCCCAGTTTTTTCCTCAACCTGGCGACATTGACCTGGAGCAGATGTGCCGCCCCGACATATTCTTCGCCCCAGACCTTATTCAGCAGCTGGTCCGGCGTGACCACGCGGCCGGAGTTGAGCGAGAGGTAGGATAACATTTTATATTCCGTCGAGGTGAGTTTAAGCTCATGGTCATTGACTAAGACCCGCCTTGATGTAAAATCTATCGTCATGTCCTTATAATGAAAGACTGCGTCTTGAGCGACTTCCTGGCTGCTGACGCGCCGCAGTACTGCCCGTACGCGGGCCGCCAGCTCGCTGGCGGAAAAAGGTTTGGTAACATAATCATCGGCGCCTATGTTAAGGCCTTCCACCTTTTCTTTATCATCGCCGCGGGCGGTGACCATTATAATCGGGACCTGGGAGAACTCCCTGATGCGGCGGCACACCGTGTATCCGTCCATGTCCGGCATCATGATATCAAGAAGCACCAGTGAAGGGGAATCTTTTTCAAATATTTTTAATGAGGCTTCACCACAGTTGGCAGTTTGAACTTCAAAATCTTCCAGCTCAAGCATGCGCTTCATCATGCGCAGCATTCGAATGTCATCATCAACAACGAGTATGAGATTCTTCTTCTTAGGCATAGCGCTACCTGATTTCTGCCTTATCACTCCCTTCAATCAATCATTATAAACCAATTATACATATTTTGAAATAAACAAATAAAACATTTGCTCTCTTTTTTACGAAGTTAACGGAAGCGCGATTTTAATTGTAGTTCCTTTTCCTGCTATACTTTCCGCCCATATCCGGCCGTTGTGAGCTTCTATCAGGCACTGGCATATATACAACTCCAGCATCGAGTTGTTGATTCCGGCTCCTTTTATTTGCTCCATTTTATATAATAATTCGGGAATATCGCAAAACTCGCATTCGGGTACTCCCGGGTCGCGACTAGTGATACCTACTTCTATTTCCCGGTCGTTGGCTTTCACCGATACTAGAATCTCTGTTCCATCGGGAGAACTCTTGGTAGCGTTATCGATTAAATCATCCAATACCAGTCGCATACGATTTGGGTCGATATGTATCCTGGGCAGATTGCCGTCCACTGCGGTCAGTATTACGTGATGCCCGTTCCTGCTTTCCGCTTCTTTTACGGCTGCCTCGATAAATTTGGGAATATCAATATCAATCTTCTCCAGATTGAGCCGCCCTTCCTCCAGACGTGTTACATCAAGAAGGTTTTCAATTAGTCTGGTCATACGGTCCGTCGCACTATCGATAGATTGTATATATTCTTTGGTCTCTTCAGCCGTAAGGCCCGGGAAATACTCAAGTAACATCGTCGAATAGCCTTTTATCGCTGTGAGTGGTGCGCGTAGTTCGTGGGAAACTGTAGATAGGAGTTTGGTGTTTATTTCATTCTTCCCGGTATAATTAATTGCTTTCATAACTCTATACACCTTTCACAAGTAGATAAAGAACTGAAGTAATTAAGGGAGATCAGCAATTCACTTCCTGTTTATTGAGTATTTCGGATAGCTCCTCGGTATCCATGCTTCTGGCCAGGGCCTGTTCTCTGGTTATTACCCCTGTTTTAAATAGCTCAACAAGCGATTGATTCAATGTCTGCATACCGGCTTGCGTGCCTGTCTGTATAATATTCATCATCTGGTATGTCTTACCTTCGCGTATTAGATTTCTGATGGCCGATGATGCCGCCATAACTTCAATCGCGACTGTCCTTCCTGAATTATCGGCGCGGGGCAAAAGCAGTTGATATATTATTCCCTCGAGCGCTATGGATAGCTGAATACGCACCTGCTGCTGTTGATGTGGCGGAAAAACGTCGATAAAGCGGTTTATCGCCTCTGTCGTGCCTGGCGTATGAAGCGTCGTCAGCACCAGGTGGCCGGTTTCCGCCGCCGTCAGCACGATGGACATTGTCTCGATGTCCCTCATTTCTCCCACCATAATTACATCCGGGTCCTGTCTCATCGCGTGCTTGAGGGCTTGAGCGAAAGAAACCGTGTCTCTCCCGAGTTCACGCTGTGAGAACATACACTTGATATCCCGGTGCAGGTATTCTACCGGGTCTTCGATGGTAATTATCTTGCGCTTGACGGTATTATTGAGATAATTCATCATCGCTGCCAGCGTGGTCGATTTGCCGCAGCCGGTGGGCCCGGTTACAATAACCAGGCCGCTGCTTTTCATGGCCAGCGTTTTACAGATTTCCGGCAATCCTAACCCCTCGATAGTCGGGATTTCCATTCTAACCGGACGGCACACCAATCCTATTGCTCCGTCCTGCTGGCAGATATTAATCCTGAACCTCCCGATGTCTTTTGCCTGGTAGGCAAAATCCGCCTCAAGCTCTTGAGAGAAGGCGTTCCTTTGCTTTTCCGTGGTAATCTCCGTGAAGAGACTATTCATTATCTCCGGGGTAATGGTGCCGGTGTCTTCCTGTGAAAACAGCTCGCCGTTGATACGCATCACCGGAGACCTGCCGATTTTAAGATGCAGGTCAGAGGCATTCCGGTCGATAGCCATTTTCAACAGGTCGTTTATATGCATAAGATTATCTCCTTATTCGGGAAGGGATATTAGCGCCTCGATTTCAAATGTAATGACGTTAACCTGGGACAGAGAGGAACCATCTTCGTCTGTCTCGCCGGTTGCGACCAGGGTTTCATCCAGTTCCGTAATACGCACCTGCTTGAATATACCTTCGGCTTCCAGGCTGGCGGCGTAATCTATTACACTGAAAATATCAGAGGTTTCTCCACTGATAGTAATAACATTTTTCTGAATTTCAATAGATGTGAATGAGGTGTTTAACGGTATGTCCAGGGTAACCTGCTGCAGCCTGGTATTAAAAACACCCTTCACGCCGAAAATGTCTTTATTGGCGGCTTCCAGGATATCGGCTGTGGTTTGGGTTTCGCTGATAATTTCCCGGGTGATTGACGCCTCTTCATTATTCAGGGCTGCCAGGTAAATTTCACGGTTAATGACATTCAGTTCGTTTTCCAGCGCGCTGTTTTCTGCGACTGTCTGGGTATTCGCCTGGTAAAGGGGGTAAATACAGGCAATCGCCGCCAACAGCAGAACCGCGAACACCAGGTATCTCAAGTTGATAGGTTTGGCCTTAGGCTTGCGGTATTTCCCCTCTAAAACATTAATGTTGATATCAAAAAACCGCGCTTCGCCGCCGCCTGTCGGCTTTATCGACGTTCTTTTTGTCGCCAGCCCGATACTGGTGGTATATGAAGTTACCGGTAATTGGTCGGGGAAATCTAGAGGAGGAATCAACGGCTCTATCTCGTATTCAACTTCGGACTGCAGCATCTGGCCGGTGGCGGCGTCCGCCGCCATTTCACCCGTCAGCAGCAGCGGAAGATTGCCGTTCAGGTTAATATCCGGGTGATTGCTCTGGTAGAAGGCGGCTGTTTTCGTTAGTTCGTCGGCCAGGCGGTGGATGTTATCTTCCAGGGTAGCCCCCTCGCCTCTGGGGCTTATCGTATGTATTACCGTGGGCAGACCTTGCGTTATAAAGACGATGTCAAAACAATCGGGCTCCATATTGACGGCGATGGCATCGCTCCGGTTAGCCGCTCGCGCCAGGGCCAGCGGCCGTACGTCCATGAGGTAAGGCTCCACGCCGGCTATCTTCAGAGATTGAACGGCGGCATCTACCAGGTTACGGGGCACACCGATGATAAAATAATCCTGCTCTTCACCTTTGTTCGGCATAGGCTGCCATGAAACATATAGTTCATCTAAGGGCAGGGATATTTCTTTTTTCGCCGCCCGTTGAATGGCCTCGGTGACAAGCCCGGACTTCATCCGGGGCAGGGTGATGAAACGGTAGGTGAAAGATAACCCGGCGATGCTTAAAATGACATTATTCTTGGGTATTCCGGTGGACTTGAACAACCGGTTGATTGCCTCACCGACTGCCTGCGGCTTCAATATCAGACCGTCACGCACCAGACCTTCGGCGAGGTCGGCGCTTGCCCAGGTTACTACCTTCCGTCCTTTTATCGATAGTATTTTAATATCGTGGCTGCTTATATTTAGTGCAACGTACATTTTATTCGCTTAAGCCTTTCCCTATCAATCGGTTGCAGCGGCCGTATAAATAGCTATTCCGATGTCAGCGTTAACCGGCCCTTCGTTCGGGCTTTCAAACAGGAAGGAACCGGACTCTTTTTCAACATTAACGTGCTCGAGTACTAGCGTCCTAGGCTCGCCGTTTTCCAGGAGGTTTAGAAAGTCCATCATTTGCGTGAAGTTGCCGCTAACCGCCAGGTTGATACGGAAAACGGAATAATCCTGGTTTTCATAGCGCTCGTTTGCCCAGGACTGGGTTGATAGCGGTATAGCTTTAACTCCGGTCTCTTCCGCCAGTCTAAGAATTCTGTTGACGATGCGGGTAAGATTGCTGTCTATATTCAAAACATCTTCTAACGCCCATAGTCTGTCCTCGGCGTCAGCCAGCTGCTCATCGAGGTCGGTGGGGGTTATAGGAATCGATGCCAGCGTTGCATTTGCTTCTGAAATATCGGCGTTCAGAGTTTCTTTCTGGTTACGCTGGTTCATATAACCTGTGCCGATTATGCAGTAGGCTGCCAGGACGGCTATGATTAATGTGGCGATAAGTACTTTGCGTGTTTTCATCATATCTCTCTCAAAATAAAGCTGTTTACCCCCTATTGCACCTGCCAGAAAATAATCGATGCCGTAATATTATCGGTAGCGACATGGGCTTGAATCGCCGTATCACCGGCGGCAGCCCTGATTCTGTATGTGTTGGCGCCGCCGCTGCTGGTGGTGATGCCGATTGTTACCAGACTTCCTTTTGAAGACGGAACGCAGTAAGCCACGGCGATAACCCCGTCTGAAACGGATATGATATCGGGGAAATATCCGTTGCTGGTGTCGTATTCAAAGGTGTCGGTTATCGTGCCCGGAATAGTGCCGTTTGATTCTATCGGCAGTGTTATCAGGTAGCCGTCGTTATTGGGTCCGCGATAGGCTATGGCGAATATATCATCGACTACGTGAATGATTTGGGGCTCTTCACCTTTGGATGGGTCGAACTCATAGCTGTTGATAACACTATCGGAAATATCTCCAGTAGGGGAGATTGTCATCGTGGCTACGAAGCCGTCAGAACCTGAACTTGAATAAACTATCGCATAGACATTACCGGAAATATTGATGATATAAGGATCCGCCGCGTTGCTTGTATCGAATTCCAGAGAGTCTGTAATACCATTAGCTATATCACCATTTGAATCGATAGTCAGGGTTATCAAAAATCCGTCGTTGCCCGGGCCCCGGTATGCAATAGCAAAGTAATTACCGGATATATGTATGATATCCGGCCCATCACAGTTGTTGCTGTCGAACTCATAGGAGTCGATAGTGCTGTCGCTAATATTACCGTCGGCAGCTATGGTGACGGTTACGAGAAACCCGTCGCCGCCTGACCCCCGGTAGGCGATGGCGTAATATATCCCGGATACATATACGATATCAGGTTCGTAACCGTTTTTTTCGTCGAACTCAAGAGTATCGAGAGGGCTGTCGCTTATATCGCCGTTAGCAGCGATAGATACCGTCTTTAGAAAGCCGTCGCTGCCTTGGCCCCTGTAAGCGATGGCGTATATATCCCCAGACACATGAATTATATTGGGGGTATTACATGTTTTCGTTTCGAATTCCAGGGTATCGATGATGCTCGGGGTAATATCCCCGTCCGGGGCTATCGCCACTGTCCTGATGAATCCGTCGCTGCCGGAGCCTTCATAAACTATCGCGTAAATATTTCCGGAAACATGAATAATATCTGGCGTATTACAATATGTACCGTCAAAATCGAAGCTGTCTAAAACGTTTTTATCAATGGTCCCCACCGGGTCGCCCCCGCCGGTTGAGTTGGCGGTTACGGTGACGGTGGTGGTAACGCCGTTGAGTATATCCGGGAGTTGATAGATAGTTAGGTCGCCGGGGTTGGGCAGTTGGTCGCCCAAGTTATCATAGAGCAGTCTCCAGATGGCGTGCTCGATTCCCGCGTCGCAGGCCATTCGGTAGTCTATAGTCTCGGCATATACACGCGAGCCGAGAATACTGGTACCTGCATGACCCAGGAAAGGCACTATCAACAGCGTGCCTATGGTGAGTGCCAGGATGGCCAGAGGCAGGGCTTGCCCTTTCTCGCCGTTCATTTACGCCTCCACCTCTACCGACCTTAAGTGAACCATATACGTTCCGTTCTCGCTGACGTTGTTTCTCCCGGGTGGGGTGGATGTCAGACTCATGGTCAACACGCGGCCATCGACCGAAAAGTCGGCGTTGCTTATATTACGCGCCAGGATTAACTGCAGACCTGCGGAGCTGCGCTGTAGAACCGTGCCGTCCAGCACATAAGTGACGGTGGAATTATCCGTTAATGTCATCACCAGCTGGCTGCCTCCGGTAGCCGATTTGGCTTCCTGCCCGTCCTTGTTAAACCAGTAGGCGGCGTTTTGCAGTTCGTGCAAAGCGGTAAACTTATCATTGCCATACTCGGAAACGGTGATAATATGATAGACGGCCGTACCCAGGAAAACGACGATGATGCCGGTTATAGCTACGGCAGTAATCAGTTCGACCATGGTGGCGCCTGACTGTCTTTTCATCTGTTCACCTTATAATCCGAAACTGTAAGAATAATCACGCTTTCCTTTTGCACGGTGACCGTTATCTTCTGTATGTTCGTATCGGCGCCAGGTACTGCCTGGACCCCGATGGATATGCTGTATGTATCCGGCACGTCCAGCACGGGATATGAGACCGCGCCGGGGATAAAGGCATAGTTCTTGGTATATTCCATCTGTGTCTGCGCCAGACTCTGCGCCGTGGTCTCCTGGTCGAGTACATTTACTGCCAGGGAACCCGTTGAAAGAGAAACGACGAAGGCCACCACGGAGGTCCCGAGAATGGCTACGGCTACCAGCGTTTCCACTATCCCGATGCCCCGCTGGCTATTTAAATGAAATTTCGACCGTCTTAATTTAATCATCTCTTTCCCCGTTTTTTAGTGCATGGACTTTAAGATGGAATAGAGCGGCGTTATCATGGAAAGCGCAATAAAAATCACCAGTCCGCCGATGACCAGTGTTAACGCTGGCTCAATCATCGAAATGAGGGAGTCGATTTTTCTATCGGCCTCCTGTTCGTAAAAATCCGCCAGCATGCTAAGCGTGCTATCCATTGCGCCCGTCTTTTCACCAACTACTATCATTTCAACCTGCAGGGGAGGAAACAGGGGATTTTCAGACATCGGCTGTGATAGTCCCTCCCCCTGGACCAGCCGCTCCCTGACTCTGGTGAAAGCCTGGCGTATCACCCGGTTCTGGGTGGTATGGGTAACGATATCGATAATCTGGGGCAGCCGAAGGCCCGCCTGTAATAGCATTGAGGCTGTCTGGCAGAACAGGCTCATGCTGCGTTCTATAATAATTTTGCTTATTATTGGTATTCTTAATAATAATCTATCTCTGGCTAGTTTTACCGACTCCAGCCGCAGCAGGCCGATAACTATCAGGACAACTACTATTAGTCCCCCGACTACCGATACGATGTTTGTGGTGAAAAAGTCAGCGGTAGCGACCAGCGTGCTGGTCATCCATGGCAGCTGAACGTCGAGGGAACTGAAGAGGGTTATTAGAGGCGGTAGTGCCACTGAAATCAGCAGAAAGACCACACCGATAGCGAGAAGTAAAACGAATGTGGGGTACATCATGGCGCGTTTGATTTTCTGGTTGGCTTTGGCGCGTTTTTCCAGGTATTTAGCCGCCTGTTTAAGCCCGATCTCCATTGTGCCTGCCTGCTCGCTGGCTTTGATGGTCTGGCAATAGGTATTGGAAAATGTCTCGGGGTATTTGCTCAGCGCCTGTGATAGCGAGTTGCCGGCCTGAATTTCCTCGGCCAGCCCGTTACAGACCTTTTTCATCGACTTCTTGGCTGTCTGCCCCCCGAGGAGCTTCAGGGCAGATAATAACGGGATGCCGGCCTGGATTAGCGTGGCAAGTTGATTTGAAATATCGATTATATCCCGTGTCTTCACGCCTGTAAGAGACGGCAGCAGTTTTTCTATGTCCAGTCCTGCCGTCGCTACCTCTTCCAGGCTAAGGATATTCTGGAAACCGGCGCGGTATAGAGCCGCCTCGGCCATGTTCTCCGAGGCAACTTCAATCGTGCCTTCGACTATCTTTTTATCTGTGGAATAGACTCTGTACTTGAATGTCATCTTGCCCTCGTCAGCTGATGGAAAATACGCTGCGCATTACCTCGCTGATGGATGTTATTCCATCTGCAACTTTTTTCATGCCGTCATGTTTCATGGATATCATTCCCTCGGCGACGGCCTGTGCTTTAATCTCGCTGGCTCCTGCGTTGCTCCGCAGCATTTTTCTTATGGAATCACTCATAATGAGGAACTCAAAAATTCCCGTCCTCCCGCGGTAACCGGTATTGGCACATAAATTACATCCTGTGCCCTGGTAGAACTTGGGGACTTCATCACCCATTTCCTTGCTAAAAGCCTCCAGTTCTTCTTCAGTCGGACGGTAAACGGAGCGGCAATTAGTACAAATGCGGCGGACCATACGCTGTGAAACGATGCCGATAAGCGTAGATGAGATGGAAGCCGGCTCCGCATCGAGGTCCATCAGTCGAAACAGCACACCGGCGGCATCGTTGGCGTGTATCGAGGAAAGCACCAGGTGGCCGGTAAGAGCGGACTGGATGGCGGTGGTTACCGTGTCCTTGTCCCTTATCTCTCCCACGAGTATAACATCCGGGTCGTGCCGCATGATTGCCCGCAGGCCGCCGGCAAAAGTAATACCCGCCTTGGCGTTGACCTGGGTCTGGTTGATGTCCATGAAACTGTATTCTATCGGGTCCTCGATTGTCATAATGTTGCGTTCGTTTCTATCCAGTTCATTAATGGATGCGTACAGGGTGGTAGTTTTACCGGAGCCGGTGGGACCGCCCGCCAGTATCATTCCGATTGGGCTTTTTAGCATGGCGCGGTACTTTTTTAATACTTCAGACTGAAAACCGAGCTCGGTCAGCGTGAAAAGCGCCAACGATTTGTCTAGAATCCGCAGCGTGACTCTCTCGCCGGAAGGCGTTTCCATGGTTGCCGTGCGGATATCAACCTCATTGCCGCCTATTTTTATGGAGAACTGCCCGTCCTGCGGGCGTCGCTGCTCCGAGATATCCATCTCGGCAAGGATTTTTACCCTTGAAACCAGCGAAGAGTGGATGCTAAGGGGAAAAGAGAACATGTCATGGAGAATGCCGTCGATTCTGTAACGTATCCTTAGCCGGTCTTCCTGCGGCTCTATATGCACGTCTGACGCACGGTCTTTGACAGCCTGTGCCACCAGCAGGTTAAGCGTCTCGGCAATCGGCGTATTCGTGGTAATGGCGGGGGTCTCTTCTGTCTTTTCCTCCGCAGTCGGCGTGAATTGACTTACCTGTTTTTCAATAGCGCTGCTGGAACGGTAATGTATGTTTATAGCCCGTTCTATATCGGAACGGACACCGAGCGCCACCTCCACTCTCATCTTGGCCTGGGCTTTGATATCTTCGATAGTCCGGATATCCTCCGGGTCGGCCATGACCACCATCAAGGAGTTGTTAACGATATCCAGTGGGATAAGCGCATGTTTACGGGCCATTTCTTCCGGGATGAGCCGGAGCGCCTCCGGCTGGACGGCATGCCTCTTGAGGTCGATAAGCGGCAGCTTCAACTGGATGCTAAGCACAACGGCCAGTTCTTCGGCTTTAACCAGGCCTTGCTTCAGCAATATGTCGCTAAGCTTGCCGCCTTTTTGCTGCTGTACAGCCAGTGCTTCTTCCAGCTGTTCCGGGGTGATAAGCTTCTCCTCGACGAGCATATTACCCAGGCTCTTTTTAGAAGTCTTGTCCGTTAACATGCCTTTTCCTTACCTTACAATGCTTTCCTTGGATGTTGTTCCGGTCTTCTTTTTAGCTAGAAGCTTTTCTACATGGGCAACTATATCCGCCGGTGCGGAAGGCTTGGTCAGGTAATCATCCGCGCCCACCTTGATGCCGGTGTCCTTATCAATTTCCTGCGCCTTGGCCGAGAACATCAGGATGGGCAGGTTGGCGGTGGTGGATTCGGACTTTAACCGGTAGCAGATTTCAAATCCGTCCATTCCCGGCAGCATGACGTCCAGGATGATTAGGTCCGGTGATTCACCGATTGCTTTTCTTATCCCCTCCAGGCCGTTAGAGGCTGTGGTTACCTGGTAGCCTTCCTGCTTTAGTGAGTAATCTACCAGTCTTTGAGTTGCCGGATCGTCTTCTATTATCAGAATTTTCTTTCCCATTTTTTTCTCCTCCTTTGTTATTTAAAGGCAGGGTAAAGCTGAAGGTGCTGCCCTCGCCATATTTACTTTCAGCCCAAATTTTGCCTTTATGTGCGTCAATAATCTGCTTGGATATGTAGAGACCTAATCCTGTTCCGCCCCTTACCGTTTCACCCTCGGCGCGGTAAAATCTCTCGAAAAGATGGGCCATGTCTTGTTTCTTTATACCTGTGCCGCGGTCGATAACCTGGAACAACACCTCTCCGTCCTGTACCCCTACCTTAACATCAATAATCCCCCCACTTTCGCTGAACTTAATGGCGTTGCCAACCAGGTTTAGTATTACCTGTCGCATCCTGTCGTTATCCGCCTCCATTTCAGGTAATCGCTTCGGCAGGTTTTCACTTAGTATAATATTCTTCTCGCGGGCCAGGCTGTGCAGTGTCTTCAGAGAGTCGATTATAATATCGCGTATTGACACGTCCTTCTTGTAAATCCGGAACCGGCCGGACTCCAGCCGGGACATGTCCAGTAGACTGTTGATAAGATTGCCCAGATGGGATATTTCCGTATCTATTATCTGTAGAAATTCCTGCTGGGTAGCGGAGTCGGGCACCTTACCGGTCATAATCAGCTTGGTAAAACCGCTGATAGACTGCAGCGGAGTACGCAGTTCATGGGACACATTGGAAAGAAACTCAGATTTCATCTGGTCGATTTTGCGCAGTTTTTCCTCCGCTTCCTTGCGTGCCGTTATGTCCCTGATAATCGCCGTGGCAATATACCTGTTACCGGCTTTTCTGGTGGATATTGATAACTCAACTGGTACTTTAACCCCGTCCTTCCTGATTCCGTTGACTTCAAGAATACGGTTTCTTGTTTTAGTCATGCCAGTTTTGTTGAACTTAATATAACTACTGGCCATCGTGTCATGGTTCATTTCAGGAACGATTTTCATAACGGATTGTCCAAGCATTTCCTTTTCTATATACCCAAAGATTTTTTCTGCTCCTTTGTTCCATATCGTGACTCTCATACCTTGGTCGGTGGAAATAATGGCATCGGTAGAGGTATTGATAAGTTCACGGTATTTTTCCTCGCTCTGTTTCAGATCTTCCTCGGCCTTTTTCCTTTCACTGATATCCGATACCAGTGTTATCCATCCGGTTCTCTTACCGTTAACCTCCATCGCTTGACATTGAACATCAACCCATACATTGCCTTTAGGTGTCTGGTAAATCTGTTCTTCTTTATTAAATCCCTGCTTTGTAAGTGTGTCTAAACGTTTGTCATTTTGTCCCGGGTATTCCTCAACCAGCGTGAATGCATCGTTAGCAAGTTTGCCGATTGCATCGGATGCATTAATGCCAAACATCTGTTCGCACATCTCGTTCCATCGGGTTATTCTGTAATCTGTGTCCATTGCATATACACCTTCGTGGATTGACCTTAAAGCGATATCAGAAAATTTTAACTCTTCTTCTGCTATTTTACGTTCGGTGATATCGGAATTAACGGAAAGCATACGCGGTTCGTTGCCTATATTTATTATTTCCGCGGAAAAAAGCCAGGTGCGTAATTCTCCGGATTTCATACGGAAAAGGCATTCCTGGTCGCAGACCAGCCCTTTTTCCATTAACTCCTTCACTACGGTAGTGCGTTCTTCTGGTTCAGCCCATGTTTGAATTTCATTAGAGTTCTTTCCTATGACTTCTTCACGCGTATAACCGGAAAGACGTAAGAAGGTGTTATTTGCTTCAATTATCGTCCCGTCATCCAGGTTGGATATAACTATTGCCTCCGGGCTATTCATGAAGGCTTTAGAAAATTTTTCTTCAGATATTCTTAGGGCTTCGGCGGCCTTTTTACGTTCTGTTATGTCCCGGGCTGTAGAAAGAGCGCCGGTCACATTTCCATCCTGGTCCTTAAGCACCCGGCACCACCACGCCAGCAAACGCTTTTCTCCGTCCCGGCGTCTTTGCCAGCTTTCTACGTATGTCACACTCTCGTTGCCGCTGAATAACGATTTTACCTTATCATAAGTATCCTGTTCGCCTTCAAAATAATAAGACGCCTCTTTTCCTACAACATCATCCCCGAAGAAGTCTATTCCGGCCTTATTGACCCAGGTATATGTTTTATTGGTATCCACCTCCATAATGATGTCCGGCACGGATGCCAGGATTGCCTCCTGCCGCGAGCTTAGCTCCCGTAACGCCTCCTCCGCCCTCTTGCGTTCGGTAATATCCGTGACGATTGTCTGAACTCCGAAAATATTGTCATCGGCTTTCATTAGGTTTGTGTTAAGTTCGTATATCCTTGTCTCTCCGTCTTTTGATTTCCAGGGTATTTCCAGAGGCGGATTCTTCTTGCCATTCAATAAAGATACGAACATCTTTGTATAAATAGGGAGTTCACCGAGATTTATGTTGGGGATTTCTTTAAAATGTTTCCCGACAATTTGCTCTTCCCGATATCCAATCATATTCAGGAAAGCGAGATTACATGATGTAACTATTCCCTCTGTATTGGAGATAATAATACCTTCATGGGACAGTTCAACGATGTTGCGGTATTTTTCCTCACTGGTGCGCAGGGCTTCTTCCATTGCCTTGCGTTTGGTTATATTGTGCATGGAGACCATACGCGCTGGTCTTCCTTCCCAGGTAATGTTCACCACATACATTTCCGCTATGGTCTTTTTACCATCCGTCCGGTATACTTCTATTTCTGATGTTTTATCACCTGCCAGTGGATACTGGAATGTCTGGTTCAGCATTTCTTTAGGCTTCTGTCCGAAAAGGGACTCTACGGCTGGATTTGTGAAGAGTATGCCGCCGTTTTCACCGACTACCACCGTAGCATCGACACTGTTTTCCAGGATTTTCAGTAAATTACCATGTAGTTTGGAAATTTCCTGTGAGTTCTGCTCCAGCTCATACTGCAGGCGCGCCCGCTCGATAGAATAATAGATAGAACGTTCAAGCTGGGCGTCATCCAGGCGGCCTTTAACCAGGTAGTCTTGCGCCCCGGACTGTACCGCCCTGATGCCGGTATCTTCGTCATCGAAACCGCTTAGCACCACCAGCGGTACATGCGGTATCGCCAGGAGGATTTTCGTGACCGTGTCAAGGCCGTGACTGTCCGGCAGTCCCAGGTCGGAGACAATCAGGTCAAACTCGTTCATTTCTGCTTGCTTCAGGCCGTCATCAAGCTTACGAGCTATTGACACCTGGAATCTGATATTAGCAGATTTTTCGAGTTTCCTCTTGATTAACTCCGCATCGTCAACGCTGTCTTCGATTAACAGGACGGATATTTTTTTATTCTCCATATTGCCCACCTTTATCGGTACTGGTTTGGGGAAAATCGGTTGATTAGTGGCCGTCAGGCGGCGGTTCATTTATCAGCAGCCAGTAAAGCCCGATATTTCTTACCGCATCAACGAATTCATTGAAATTGATCGGCTTTCTAACGTAACTGTTGGCCCCGAACTTGTAGCCGCTTATCAGGTCCTGCTCCTCTCTTGAGGAGGTAAGGATTACCACGGGTACCAGCTTGGTGCTATCCTCGGCGCGCAGAGCCTCAAGGACTTGCAGGCCGTCCATTTTGGGTAATTTCAAATCGAGCAGAATCAGTCGCGGGATATCGCTAATATCCCTCTCGGAGAATGCGCCGCGGCAAAACAGATAGTCCAGTGCCTCGACGCCGTCGCGGGCGACCATAAGGTTATTGGCAATGTTGTTTTTACGGAACGCTCGCATTGTTAGTTCGATGTCATCAGGATTGTCTTCAACTAGTAAGATTGTTTCATCCATTTCAATAGCCATATCCATACTCCTTAATTAAGTGTGAAATAGAAACTAGCCCCTTTGTCCGTGGCGCCCTCGGCGCGGATGTTTCCGCCGTGCCGGTTTATAATTCTCTGCACTGTGGCCAGACCAATACCGGTGCCGGGGAATTCAGCCGTATCATGCAGGCGCTGGAAGGCGCCGAATAGTTTATCCTTAAAAGCCATATCGAAGCCGGCGCCGTTATCTTTTACAAAGAAGGTTTTTGCTCCATTTTCTGTGATGCTGCCGAACTCTATCCTGGACTGCTGGGTATTTTTCGTAAATTTCCAGGCATTTCCGAGTAGATTTTCCAGCAGCACTCGCAGCATTTGCGGGTCGCCGGTCGCTGACAGGTTATTGCCGATGATAAATTCTACATCGCGTTTATCGTGTGTTTCCCGCAGCCTGTTAGCTATCTCGTTAGCCAGTGAACTTAAATCAACTTTTTCATGGTGCATTTCACTTCTGGTCAAACGGGACAGCTTAAGCAGACCATCAATGAGTTCGCCCATCTTTTGGCTGGCGTTGCGCAGCCGGTTAAGATAGTCCTGTGCCTTTTCATCGAGACTGCCTGTATAGTCTTCCAGCAGTGCCTGGCTGAAGCCATCGATACTCCTCAACGGCGACCGCAGGTCATGAGACACAGAATAGCTGAAACTCTCCAGTTCTTTGTTGGTAGCTTTCAATAGCGCGCTGTTTTGCTCCAGGTCATCCATAGCCTGTTGCAGTTTATTTTCAGCTTGTTTACGCTTGGTAATATCGTTTCCTATAATCAGGAGGCAGGGTTCCCCGCCTATTTCAATGGTGTCGGCGGAAAACAGGAAGGTCAATATATTTTTTGATTTAGGCGCTTTAAACTCAATTTCTACATTGGTAAACCGGCCTTGCTCTTCGAGTATCTCACGTAGCTTGTTGCGTTCGTCTCCCGGTTTGATTAACTGTATTTCTGTGCCGGTACGGCCGATAACCTCTTCACGTGTGAGATTGTTGAGTTTAAGGAAGCTATCGTTAACATCAAGGAACCTTCCTTCTTTAAGCGTAGAAATTGATAGAGTTTCAGGGATTGCATGGAAGGCCTTGGAGAATTTCTCCTCCGATTCTTTTAGCGCCTGCTCCATCATCTTCCGCTCGGTGATATCATTGGCAATGCATAACATGCACGGTTCACCGCCGATATTGATAGTATCGGCAGACATCAGTACTGTACGTATCTCGCCGGTTTTTGTTTTTATTTCACATTCTATATTCTCTGCGTGACCCTGTTTTTTTACCGTATTTACCATTTGGTCACGCTCACTTGAGTTTACCCAGTTATCCAAAATGTCGCCGGACCGGCCGATTACTTCGTCCTTTGAATATCCGTTGAGTTTAAGAAAGCTGTCATTAACTTCGATGAATGCACCGTCTTTCAGTCTGGCGATAGAAACTGCCTCCGGCATAGCCTGGAAAGCTGTGGAGAATTTTTGCTCTGATTCTCGCAGGGCTTGCTCGATTTTCTTGCGTTCGGTAATGTCGTTGCCGACTACCAAAAGGCAGGGTTTACCCCCGAAATTAATCACATCGCCTGACATCAATAGGGTTAGTGTTTTCCCTGATTTCGTCTGGATTAAAAACTCCTCATTAGCAAAATGAGTACGTTTTTCTCTTAGCTGTTTCATACGGTAATCGTCATCAGGGTTAACCCAATGAACTACTTCTCTGGTATGATGACCAATTATCTCTTCCCGGGAATATCCGCTGAAAGAGATAAAGCTATCATTTACTTCAAGGAATACATCGTCCTCCATTGAAGAAATAGAGATGGCTTCTGGGATTGCCTGGAAAGCTTTAGAAATCTTCTCCTCCGACTCTTTGAGTTCCTGTTCAATCCTTTTACGTTCGATAGCGACGGCGGCAATTCTGGCAGACCATTCCAGTACCCTGATGTTATCGTCGTTCGGTTTACCGGTATGGTCGCTATAGTTGGCAATCGTTCCGAGCAATTCACCGTTGGATGAGATGATGGGTTCGGACCAGACGGCCAGCAAGTGATTTTTAGACATCAATTCAATTGCTTCCTTAAAAGGTTTGAAAAGCGGACTCTTTTTAATATCAGGAATAATTACCCGCTTCTTGCGGTACGCCGCGGTCCCGCAGGAGCCGGCTACCTGGCCTGCAGGTATCCCGGCTCTCATAGAAGCATTGTATTCCTTTGATAAGCTGGGGCCGGAGCCTGAAAGCCAGTTCTTTGATGCATCATAGAGCATGATAGAGCCTTTAATAGAAGGGTCGTTTTGCTCGCACAGCCTGATAATGGCATCAAGTATTTCGTTTAGTTCCGCACCCTGACTTATAAGCATGAGTATATGATTTTCGCCTTTTTGCAGGTTTTCCCTTCTCTTCCGGTCGGTAATATCCGTAGAAACAGAAAGCCAGCACTTTTCACCGCTGATAGTTATTGGCTCGATTGTAATAAGCTGGGTGTGTTTCTGCCTTTTTTTATTTATAAATTCAAATTCCTCGTTGGTAATGCGCCCATAATTTTTTAATTTTTGCTGTAATTTTTTGTTATCTTCTGGAGTTGTCCAGACCCCGAGTTCCTGGGAGGTTTTTCCGACCGTTTCTTCACGTGTATAACCGGTTGCCTTGGTATAGGTATCGTTTACCTCGAGGGTTACATCATCCCTGTCCCTGGTGATGATTATTTGCTGTGGTGTGGCATGGAAGGCCTTGGAGAACTTCTCCTCCGATTCCCGGATGGCCTGTTCCATCTTCTTGCGTTCCGTAATATCGCGGCAGACGCAAAAGATGAGTTTCTGTCCGGCGAATTTGGCGCCGTTGGTGCTGACTTCAACATCAAAAATAGTTCCGTCTTTACGGAGGTTCTGCGTCTCGAAGTGTTCGCCTTTCTCATCAGTGGTTCGAATCAACTCAAGTAGCGGCTCGCGTGGAGCCGGAGGCGACCAGTCGAAAACATCCAGTTTACGTACTTCTTCCAGAGAGTATCCGAGCATGTCAGCAAAGCGCTGGTTAGCGTCATATACTTTGCCGTCCTGGTCGAGGATTACAATCCCGTCGCTTGATTGTTCGATAAGTATTTTCCGCCGGGTTGCCTCGTCCATTAGGGCTTGTTCGGCTTTTTTGCGGTCGGTAATGTCCCGGATAATTACCATCACTGCCGGGCGGCCTTCATATGTAATCATACAGGCACTAATATCGGTGTTAATGCGTTTTCCATCATGCCCGATAATGGTTGTTTCATAATCCGCGGGAACATCTTCACCCTTCATCCTCTTCATGTGGATGTTCATTAATTTTTGTTTTTCTTCCGGAGCTGTAAAATCTACAAATTTACGTCCAACGGCTTCTTCAACAGTGAAGCCGGTCATCTCGGCCATTTTTGTATTGACAAATCTTAATATCCCTTTCTCGATTATAATAATGCCATCGTTGCTTCTTTCTACCAGGGATGAATATTTTTCCTCAGACTGGCGTAAAGCCTCTTCCGCACGCTTACGTTCGGTAATATCGGCGCCAATAGTTAAAATGCATGGCTGACCGCCGAAGCTGATTTTATCAGCTGATAGCAAAATTGTGCGCAGTTCACCCGTTTTTCTCCTTAAGGTGAACTCTTCATTATCAAAATGACCGTATTTTTCCATCAGTTGCTTAATACGATAGCGGTCCCCGGGTTTTACCCAGAGACTGAGCTCTTTGCCTGTATGGCCGATTACCTCATCACGGGAATATCCATTATGAATTAGGAAGCTATCATTTACTTCCAGGAATACACCATCTTTTAATGTGGCAACGGAAACGGCCTCGGGAATTGAACGGAAAGCTTTAGAGATTTTCTCCTCTGATTCTTTTAAGGCACTCTCCATTTTCAAGCGTTCCGAAACATCGCGGAATATACCCTGGATAACTGTTCTATCCCCCATAGTAATCAAGCTGGTGGATATATCTACAGGTATCCTCTTACCGTCGGCTCTCTGTACTATCATGTACTCGTTGGTGACAATCTCTTTTCGGACATGGTCTTTAAAAACCTTCTTGTAATCTTCTACCAGTTCTGGGGGGTGGAGTTCCGATTGATGCATACCTATTATTTTTTTCTTGGGCAGGCCGAGTAGTTTGCTTCCGGCTGCGTTTACATCCGTAATTATCCCGGTTTTGGTATCGGCCAGGAAAATGGCGTCTTTTGCATACTCAAACAGGTTCTTATATTTTTCCTCTGATTCCAGCAGCGCCTTTTCCGCCTGCTTATACCGGCTTGATTTACTGCCGTTACCATGTTTCTGTACACTTCTGGTAGTTGTTAAGCTAGCGCCTGAAACGCTTTTCCTTGGTTTTATTCCCTGTATTTTCTTGTCCATGATTATTCACTCGGCTCCTGATATATTTTTTGCCACTCCCCGGAAAAATATAGTGACACATTCTATAATGGTTTATAACGCTTCATTCAATGTAGATACCCGGCCGTCTAGTAACCGTCATAGGTCTGAGTTACCAGCCCGGTGTTGTCGCAGGAATACAAACCCTGGGTGTTCGCTGTCCTCAAGTAGGTTGGAAATAATGCGTGGCCTGTCGGGAAAGAGGACATGTTGCTGCTCGGCCCTGAAGGCGTAACCGTGGTAATGTGGTTTTTAGCCATCATCGTGTCCATAGCTGTCTGGATGGTCACCAGTTCTGCCTTGGCAGCTTCAATCTGCCCTTCGTCTGCCAGTCCGATTACGTTAGGCAGGACGACTGCGGCCAGCACTCCCAGTATCGCCACTACGATGAGTAGCTCCACCAGGGTAAAGCCGCGGTCCATGTGATGGAATTTCTTAAAAAACCTATTCATCTTTAAACCTCCTGATATTTTTTGATTTTTATTTTTTTTTGCTGTCCATCATGCTCTTTATATAAATAATGTAAGTTAGATTACTTCTTTAGGGGACCATTTAACCGGGTTTCTCTCTCCCTTGATAGCTTGCTGAAAAACCGGACATGCCCTTGCTTTCTTGCTCCAGTTATTCATGAGGATTGTTTCCGTCTGGCATCCCGTATTTGTTCAGAAAATCGGTTAAGTCCTCTCTGCCTATCCGGTAATGACCGCCGGGAAGGCGGAACGCAGGCAGTTGTCCGGCGCTGATCCATCGCAGGACGGTAGTATTGCTCACACCGCAGTGTTTGGCAATAAAACCCACTGATATGTACTCTTGGCTTTGTTGTTCGGTCGTTCTTAGCAAGGTAACCTCCTGTTTCGTGTCATTCCGCATAACCACGTTTTTCCAGACAATCGGTAATCCTAATAAATTTGGTGTTTGCAGTGCTTGTTATATTTGAAGTATAAAAAGGGGCCGTCACAACCAGGTCACAACGATAATCTAAAAATTCACAAATAAATCACAAGAGATGTGATTATAAATATACAAGCTACTGATATCTGCAGATTTTTCCATGAAATGTGTGATGAGTGGATTCTCTTTCGTGTGGGAACAGGTCTGCCCGTAAGTGTTACTCTTGTGTTATTTATGACCATTGCCCAGGGGGATTTTGTGTCTCTCTGCGAAAGCAAAGAACTCGTCCCGGTGTATACGGTTCTGTCCGCTTGGAAGCCGGAAGGCGACCAGGTTGCCTTTTTCTATCCATCTCAATACGGTTACCTTACTCACGCCGCAGTGCCGGGCTACGGCTCCGGTTGTCAGGTACTGGGGGTAGTAATTCTCAATCTTGTTCATCGATTTTTCCCTCCTTGCGGTCAACGGTATTTAGCTGTCGTTGTTTGATTCTGGCGGATTATTGTGAATATCAAAGTTATGTTGTTTCTAACGCTCTTCACACCGTTTACCGATTTTACGATAGTTCTATTATTACTTTAGTAGCCCAAGTTAACCGTTCAATCACAAACAACGATGTTGCCATAACAAAAAAATCACAATAAGGGGGTTTGAGAAATGGATAATAACTGGTTGTGATGTGTTTAAAAAGGCAGGGGGGATGATTTGGTGGTTGAGGGTTTAAGGATATTACCAGTAGCTGTGGCCGGCCTTGCCGGTTACGTAAGGATTGTCCCTCCGTTCGGCGCCGATGGTTGTCTCCCGGCCGTGGCCCGGATAGATAACGGTATCATCAGGGAGGACCATCAGTTTTTTGCGGATGCTTTCCAGAAGCTGCGGGCGGCTACTACCGGGCATCAGGGTGGTGCCTATGCCGCGGCGGAAAATCGTATCGCCGGTGAATACCCCGGCATCCGTCAGCAGGCAGATGCTCCCCGGAGTATGCCCCGGCGTGTGTATCACCTTAAAGCTCATCGCGCAGATGTCTATAATATCGCCTTCCCGCAGGAGGCGGTCGGGCGGGTGGGGGGTACGGTAAGATATGCCGAACTGCGAACTGTATGAACCGTGACCTTCTAAAAAGTCGGTGTCTTCTCTGTGGATAGCCACTTCGGCGCCGGTCCTGTCCTGGATATCGTACAGGGCCGCAATATGGTCGGAGTGCCCGTGTGTCAGGACGATGATTTTTATATCCAGGCCGGTTTTGGTAATCTCCCGGTAAATGTCGTCGCCGTTACCCCCGGGGTCGATGACAATGCCTTCTCCGGCCGATTGCCTGCCGACGATGAAGCAGTTGGCTGAAAGCGACCCCACCACGAGTCTCTTGATGATAGGTTTTTCGTCCATCTTGACTTTGCCGTTGTCCGTTCTAGATATACCGGTATTTCCAAAATAGCAAAGTCGGCTAAAATAGGCAAGTATGGACGGGGGGAAATCAGGTCATGTTCAGTATCTTGCAGATATTACCGTGAGGTAAAAATTAGTAGGCGAGAGTTATGGATTTGTTACCGGGAACCCGCTGCATCAGCGAGTTTATCCTAGCGAACAGCTCCAGTGTCCCGAACGGCTTGCGCATAAAGTAATCGGCGCCGGCGTTGATTGCTTTCACGCAGGTTTCCGTGGTGGCCTCATGGCTGATAACAATCAGGGGAATGGAGGTCAGACGGCGTATACTCTGGCAGGTCAGCCAGCTTGACGCGTAGGGGTTCTCCAGTAGAATTATAAGGTCGTAATTCCGTGATTCCAGACCGCGATAAGCCACTTCTAAATCCAGCGTAACTTCCACGCTGTAGCCCGCGCCGGCAATCAGCTCCGGTATGGTCGAGGTGGCGGTATAGTTGTTAATAAACAAAATCCGCTTGTTCATCTGTACATGATAAATGTAATACACCCCGTCCGTACTTGAACACCAATAAAACATCTATTTCATTTGAGGGTTAACTCCCATTGTCTGCAGCCTTGCGGGGGATAATTGAGGGTTAGCACCCAAAATAACTGCATGTTTGTACCGATATGAACGTTTTTAACGTTTGATCAATCAGTACAAATGGGTATATGGTCTGCGGCCGTTGGCGGGGGATATTCTGGGGATTTAGGGAGGTGATTTTTATGGGCTAATAGCCCTTTTTCTTGTCTATCACGTTGAGCAGTTTTCTGCCTTCGAGGTAGCGCTTGAGGTTATCGCAGAACAGCTCGGTGGCGTGCAGCATGTAGTCTTCCATGCCCCCGGAGACGTGGGGA
>JAFGHK010000098.1 GCA_016930185.1 Dehalococcoidales bacterium
ACGGAGAAGGTCAAGCTGGAGGACGCCGACATCATCGTTTCCGGGGGGCGGGGACTGGGTAAACCCGAGAATTTCAAGCTCCTCCAGGAGCTGGCTGATGTCTTGGGTGCGGCTCTAGGGTCAAGTCGGGCGGCGGTGGACGAGGGGTGGATTCCCTACAGCCACCAGGTCGGTCAGACCGGCAAGACCGTCTGCCCCAAGCTTTATGTCGCCTGCGGCATCTCCGGCGCTATCCAGCACCTCGCCGGCATGCAGACCTCCGACTGCATTGTTGCCATCAATGATAACCCGGACGCCCCTATCTTCCAGGTCGCCCACTACGGCATCGTCGGCGACTTATTTCAAGTAGTCCCCCTGATTATTAAAAAGCTCAAGGGATAAAATCTCCCCCCTTTTGCCCCTTCACTCTCAAACGTGTTATAATACAGAAAACTGGATAAAAACTGTTCTCGTTTCACCTCTTGGTCAAATCTGCTTCTGGCCAATCTTGCGTAAAAAATCCCCGAGATTTCTCCCCGTTTTAAGCTAGGGTTAGTTTTTATCTTTTACAGCCCATTTCCCGGTTGAAAGAGAAAGGAGAATATCATGGCTAAAGTAAAAAACGGCGACTCCGTGAAAGTCAATTACACCGGCAAGCTTGAGGACGGCACGGTGTTCGATACTTCGGATAATAAAGAACCGCTGGAATTCAAGGTCGGCGAAGGTAAATTAATCAAGGGCTTCGAGGCAGCCGTCGTCGGCATGGAGCCCGGCGAAGAGAAGACCGTTCAGATACCCGCGAATGAAGCCTACGGCCCGCACCATCCGGAAATGATAATGGTAATCGACCGCAAGGAAGTCCCCGATACCATTACTCCCAAGGTCGACCAGATGCTTCAGGTGCGCCAGAAGGACGGCACCTCTTTCGCCGTTAAAGTCACCGATGTATCGGAAAAAAGCCTTACACTGGACGCCAATCACCCGCTGGCGGGTAAAGACCTCACCTTCGATATCAAGCTCGCCGAGATTGCCTGATTCGGAGACGCGCCCGGTCACCTTACTTTCTTGATGGAATCGCCTGATTTCCCATATAATATTTAGCTGGGAGGTGAGGCGGGATGGATATGAATGTATCCCAGTTGCTACGCGACCCCATCGGGTCGACCCGCGACTTCAAGATAGATACGCTAATCGATATCACGAGCGACGGGAAAAGCCACAAAATCCAGGGCGAGTGCCATATGCTGCGCACGCAGCGCAGTATCCTTGTCAAATGCCTGCTGAACACGGAAATCGAACTCTCCTGCAACCGCTGTCTTGGCAAATTTCTCCAGCCTCTGAAAATCAAGTTCGAAGAGGAATTTTTCCCCACCATGGACGCATTAAGCGGCGCACCGGTATCCCTGCCGGAAGACTCCGGCGCCTTCACCATTGATGAGCAGCATACCCTCGACCTTACCGAGGCCGTACGCCAGTACGCACTGCTTGCCATCCCGATGAAGGCCCTCTGCAAAAAGGACTGCGCCGGCCTGTGCCCTACCTGCGGCAAAAACCTCAATGAAGGCGACTGTGATTGCCCGAAGCAAAAAACCGACCCCCGCTGGTCAAAGCTGGCGGAACTGGATTAATCTCTGGTAAAATAAGAGCAAAAGAACGGAGTTAGATATGGGAGCACAACCTAAACGAAAGAAAAGCAAGTCACGCGCCATGCAAAGGCTAAGTCATGCCGCTGTAAAGCCGCCGGCGCTGGTGGAATGTCCGCAGTGCCACGCCATGATACGGCCCCACCACGCCTGCCCTACCTGCGGTAACTATAACGGGCTGCCTATTATAGAGATAAAAGAAAAAAAGAAGAAACCGGAAGCCCCCGCCTCATAAACATTCCGGAAAACGGGCGCCCTCCAGCATTATTTCCTTATACACAGGCATAAAGAAGGCGCCTTTTCACTTTGGAAAGGATAAAACAAAACCAGATGACGCCAACAGCCTGGGTCTTTCCGGGTCAGGGCTCGCAGTCCGTGGGCATGTGCCGCGACCTCTACGACAACGTAAAATCGGCCAGAGATGCCTTTGAAACAGCGGATAAAGCCCTGGGGTTCACCATCTCCAGATTATGTTTTGAAGGCCCGGAGGATGAACTCCGCCAGACCATCAACGCCCAGCCGGCCCTGGTGGTTGCAGAATATGCCTGCCTGGAGGCCGCCAGGGAAATCATCGGGAACAAACTGGCCTCACCGTCATTTTTAGCCGGACACAGCCTTGGAGAATATACGGCGCTGGCGGTAGCCGGGGTGCTCGATTTTAGAACCGCTGTCCGTTTAGCCCGCGAGCGAGGTCGGCTTATGCATGAAGCCGGACAGAAACGGGCGGGGTCAATGTCCGCCGTCATCGGTCTGGATGAAGCTAAACTTACCGAAATCTGCCGTAAAACCGACGTTATTATGGCCAACGTCAACTGCCCGGGTCAAATTGTCATCAGCGGCGCCGCCAAAAATATAGCCATAGCCAATGAAATGGCTACCGCCGCCGGGGCTAAACGCGCCATCACCCTCCAGGTCAGCGGCGCTTTTCATTCCCCGCTGATGCAGCCGGCGGTTGATAATATGGTAAAATACCTGGATGCCACCACCTTTAAAACCCCGGAAATCCCGGTAATCGGCAACGTCACCGCTTTGCCCCTCGCCACCCCGGAAGCGGTGAAAGACGAGCTTAAAAGGCAGTTGTTAAGCCCCGTGCTGTGGCAGCGCGGAGTCGAATACATGATAAAGCAGGGCGTGACCACGTTTATCGAAATCGGGCCGGGCAAAGTGCTGACCGGCCTTATTAAACGCATAAATAACGAGGTTGCCACACAAAACATCGGCGATTTATCAGCCATAAAAAGTCTGTCATCCTGACCCTTGAGCAAAGCGAAGGGGAAGGATATCGGGGCGGCAGGGGTTCGTATTACCCCACCCCGGAATTCTTCGCTTCACTCAGAATGACAGGAAAAGAAATATAGGGGGTATGATATGGACCTCTCGAATAAAGTTGCCGTTGTAACCGGCAGTGCGCGGGGAATAGGACGGGCGATATCCCTGAAGCTGGCGGGTGCCGGCGCGGATATCGTGGTTAACGATATACCGTCGGCCGCCGAAGCGCTGGAAAGCACCGCCAATGAAATCAGGGCGTTGAAGCGGAAAGCCCTGGCGGTCACCGCTGACGTCAGCTCATCCCCGGATGTCGCCCGACTTATCGACATCGCCGCCAAGAAAATGGGCAGCGTCGATATCCTGGTCAATAACGCCGGCGTCACCCGCGACCAGATTGTAATGCGCATGACCGACGAGGACTGGGATACCGTCCTTAATATCGACCTCAAGAGCGCTTTTCTCTGTGCGCGCGCCGCCCTGCGGCACATGATAAAGCGGCGCTGGGGAAGAATCGTCAGCATCGCCAGCGTAGTGGGCATGATGGGCAATGCAGGGCAGGCCAATTACGCCGCGGCCAAGGCGGGAATTATGGGCCTGACCAGGTCCATCGCCAAAGAGGTGGGGTCGCGGGGCATCACCGCCAACGCCATTGCCCCCGGCTTTATCGAGACCAAGATGACGGAACAGCTTGATGAAAAACACCGCCAGATATTGATGCAGCGTATCCCCCTGGGCAGTATCGGCACTCCGGAAGACGTGGCCGAGGCAGTGGCCTTCCTGGCCTCCGAAGAGGCAAAGTATATCACCGGTCAGGTGCTGGGGGTTGACGGGGGGATGAGTTTAGGCTAATTACGGGAAAATATCCTTAAGTTATTTCCCGCTTTTTCTCCGGTAATTTAATGTTGCCGCCGCGGCGCCTCATGCGCCATTCCTTGAGACAGGTAAGTACCTCGCTGTCGGTGATATCGTACCAGTAACGGTAGTAGTCGGCTATATAAAAAACGGGCCCGCTGGCGACCACGCAGGTGACTACTCTATCGGCGACCTTACGGACTTCCTCGATTATGTGTTCCGGCCCCACCGGCACGGCGGCGATGATTGTCTCCGGTCGGCGTCGGCGCAACGATTCTACGGCCGCCCTCATGGTATAGCCGGAAGCCAGGCCGTCATCCACGATTACCACCGTCCTGCCGGCGATGGAAAGCGGCGGGCGGTCTTTATGATAGAGCAGGCTCCGCTGCTTGATATTCACCCGCACCTGGCTTACCTGGTAGTTGATTTGCTGCCGGGTCAGGCCAGTCTTCTTGACCAGTTCTTCGTTCAGAATCAGCGTGCCGTCGTCGGTGACGGAGCCGAACCCGCCTTCAGGGCTAAGGGGGAGGGGGATTTTCCTCGAGATTACGATATCGAAGTCGGCACCGACAGCCAGGGCGACCCCCAACGCCACGGCGACACCTCCGTTGGGAATCCCCAGCACGACCACGGACTTGCCGGCGTATTCCTTGAGTTTTTCCGCGAGCTGGCGCCCGGCGTCGTAGCGGTTTTCAAAAACAGGCTCGATATTGGAGTGGCGCACGGGCACAGCCCCCTTCTATTTTTTTATTAAATCAGCTTGAATTCGTTTACATCCACCAGGCCGAGGTCGGTCAGCCGCAGTTCTGGAATCACCGGCAGCGCCAGGAAAGAGAGCGTGGCGAAGGGCGCGGGTAGTCTGCACCCCAGTTCGCGGGCTATATCCTGCATTTTGTCCAGTCCAGCGACCGCCTTTTCCAGGGGCTCCTCGGATAGAAGTCCGGCGATGGGTGTGGCCAGGCTGCCCAGGACTTTGCCCCCCGCAGCCACCGCGATGCCCCCGTGTATGCGCTCCATCTCGTTAACGACGGCGTAAATATCCTCGTCGCTGGCGCCCACGGCAACGATATTGTGCGAATCGTGGGCGGTTGATGACGCTAAAGCACCCTTTTTAAGACCGAAGCCGGTCACCAGCCCAAGTCCGATATTGCCGGTAGCCTTATGCCTCTCCACCACCGCCGCCTTCAAAATGTCGCGGCCGGTGTCCGGCTGGATAAACCCATCTTTTGCAATGACTTTCACCGACTTCTTGCGGGTGACTATCTGGCCGGGAATAATCTCGATAGCGAAAGCCTGCTCGCCTTTAGCCTTGAGTTTCAGGTCATTCACTGTAAACGGCTTAATATTAACCGTCCGATTAAGCTGGTTAGCGGGGGCTTTGGGGAGGCTGAACAGGGGACTGCCGTTTTCAGCCACTTTTTTCCCGCGGTAATAGACGTCTTTCACTTCAAATGTTTTTAAATTATCCAGGATAATAAAATTGGCGTGGTAGCCGGGGGCCACCGCGCCCAGTCCGTCCAGCCGGAAATAGGTAGCCGTGTTGATGGTAGCCAGCTGGATGGCCCGCACGGGGTCGAGGCCGAGTCGAATCGCCTTGCGCACCACGGCGTCGATATCGCCGTCATGCAGGATGTCCTCGGCATGGCGGTCGTCCACCACGAACACACAGCGCGGATAGGTCTTGTCCGTCACCAGGGGCAATAGCGCCTCCAGGTTCTTTTCCGAGGAGCCTTCACGAATCATCAGGTACATACCGCGCCGCAGCTTTTCCTCCCCCTCGTCCAGGGCCACCGACTCGTGGTCGGAGTGCATACCCGCGGCAATATAGGCATTGAGGTCTTTGCCCCGTACGCCCGGGGCATGGCCGTCGATTATCTTGCCCCTGGCCGACTCTATTTTGGCCAGCATGGTGTCATCGCCGAAGAGCACGCCGGGGTAGTTCATGACCTCGCCCAGCCCGATGCATTCCTTGAACTTAAGAATTTTCTTAATATCCTCCGGTGTAATGTTCGCCCCGGAGGTCTCCAGGTGCGTGGCCGGCACGCAGGACGGGGCCATCAGGAACAAATCGAAAGGTAAAAGACGGGCATAGTCGAGGACATATTTAATACCCTCGATACCGCAGACGTTGGTAATCTCATGAAGGTCGGTCACGATGGCCGACGTGCCGTGGGGCACCACCGCACGGGCATACTGCCCGACATCCAGCATGGAGCTTTCCAGGTGGACGTGCCCGTTAATCAGACCGGGGGCAAGGTATTTACCTTTCAAATCGATGATTTCCTTCGCCTGCTTGTAGTCGCCGACGCCGGCCACTAGGCCATCATAAACGGCGACATTAGCGGTCTCGACCTCCCCGTTGCAGGTATTGACCACCTTGGCATTGGCCAGAATCAGGTCGGCGGGAGATTCGCCTTTAGCCACGGAGATTAATCGTTTTAAATTATCCAAATCTATTCCTCCAGCACACAGATATCGGGCAGGTTGCGGTACTTCTGGTCGCAGTCCAGCCCGTAGCCCACCAGGAATTTATCCGGCACCGTAAGCCCGAGGTAGTCGATTTTCAGTGGTATGCGTCGACGTGATGGTTTGTCCGTCAAAGCACACAGTTTCAATGACGCCGGTTTTTTCTTTTTCAGGTAGTCGAGGAGAGAAGCCAGCGAGGTGCCCGTATCTATAATGTCTTCCACCACCAGCACGTGCCTGTCCTTAATATCCATCTCCAGCCCCTGTACCATTTTTACATTGCCGGAGGTCTCCCGCCCGCTGCTATAGCTGGATAATCGTACGAACTCAATTTCCAGGGGGAAATCAAGCCGGCGGACGAGGTCGGACATAAACACGAAGACCCCCTTAAGGATACCGAGCAGGAGGGGGTTTTTATCATGATAGTCGCGCGTAATATCGGCAGCCAGCTTATCAACAGTGGATTTTAACTCCGCCCGTGATACCAGCACCTTTAGCCCGGCTTGAGAACTCATCTACATTAAAATTATAGACTTAACGGCGAAGCATGTTCAAGCCGACTGCATAAGTCCGGTCATAAAAAATAGCTTTTTAATACATTCAGGTCAGGGATTCTGCATTGGCTTTGGCTTCCTCTTTTTCGCCCATTTTTCATAGCGCCGCCAGACGCGGAACCAGACACGCGAGATAGAGTCTATAGCGTCGGCAAGGGCGGCGGTGCTTACCTCGTGTAGCGAGAAATCCGGGGCCAGGGTTTTCCAGTTTTGAGTGGTCACGTTATCAGGGCCGTACCCCGGAGGGAAGAAACGGTAAGAAATAAGATACGAATTATGGCAAATGGCATTCATAAAATCCCAGACGTTTTTATTACCTGTGCCGAAGGAATGCTTGTATTTTCTGGTGTCTAGCTCATCGGCAACAGCTTTAAGGAACGAATTCTTATAAGACTCATCATCGGTCAAATCTTTGGCAGGCTTAGGGTAGCCTTTAGTATCATACAGAAAGCGGGTCTCTTGCTCATTGAGGCGATAGTATTTTCTTATTTCATCGTCCCAGACTTTTTCCAGCTTGCCGTGGATATCTTTCCCATCAGAAAACGGGCGGGCATCGCAGTGGACGGGAACATGGGCATCGGCGACATAGTGACTCAACATGAATAACCACAATGCTACCTGGTTATCTGTCGGCGATACCGGCGAGCCCTTTTCCTCATTTTCCTGTACCTTTAGCTGGTCAATCACCGCTTCGGCTAGTGACTCACAACGGTCGGGAAGGTTATCATTCGGGTCGGTTACCCTGAAAGCCTGCCCTCTGACCGGAGAATCCTTGCCATACTTGAAGATAAGGTATTCTTTCGGTAACTTTTTTCTTTCTCCCGGAAGAATGGAATCTTTTTTCGGCGGGACTTTATCGTCCGGGGCCAATTTAAGCACATGCTTATCGGCCATGTCCCTGATTAGACTATCGGGGAACCAAGCCCCCTGCGTAACCTTATCCTTGTGTTCCATGAACCATTTTTTCAGGCTCACGGCGTGCTTCTGGTCGTTCTTGCCAAGGTCCTGCTTTTTGTCATCCAGCCTTTTTATAGCCATGAAGGCCAGCCAGGCGTGAGAGAATTTTTTCATCGTTCCCACCTCCTCAAGTACTGCGGCAAAAAGTTTATATCTATTACGGTTATTTGTCAATGACAGTTGAGGACAATTGAGCACCTTTTTAGCTTTTACTGCCTCCACTACATAAAAAGAAAGAGGGGGCATTCACCCCCTCTCAAAAATTACGATAAGTAGGTCTACTCTATTTTCTTGAACTTGCCGCGCGGGGCACCGCAGATGGGACAGCGCTCCGGGGCCTCGCCCCCCGCCGTGTTGCCTATGTAAGTGATAAAAGTAACGTTTTGGGGGAATATCGTTAATCCCATGAAGCTGGATATTTTTTCTAGATAATGTTACCCAAAAACAGAAAAATTAAAAGATATCATCCGGCATTTCATCAGGTATAAAGGGCATTGCTTCCACTAAAGGCGAAATTGGGTTTTTATAATCTCGTTTGAAAATCAAATACCAGAATAATGCAATTTCATCACCATAAACAACAGAGTCTTTATACAGACAGGTATCAAAACCCCCCAATATGAAGCCGCAACTTTCATATAGTCGGCATGCCCCCACGTTAGTATCCTGTGTCTCGACCATTACCCCTGGAAAGCCACGGTACTTAGCCCAGGTTATCGCGCGGTCCATCAATTCCCCGCCTATACCCTGCCTTCTGTGTTTTTTATCAACCCTTATATCTTCAACTAAACAAAATTTATTCCAGTTTTCACGCAGAATTACCTGTCCGGTTATCTTCCCGTCAAAATAAGCAAGATAGGCTGTTTTACTAGAGTAATTAATATAGTCAGTATAATCACGTTTTTCAGGTTCATAACGTTTCTTATACACGGGCACATCAACTACCGTATAGCTCAAACTCCCGTCCTCATAACTAGGGACGATTTTGGAATTAATCACAAACTCACTATCACATTTGTCCAGGTCTGTAATATTTTTATTATCAAGTTTCACAACAAGGATTCCCATAATAGCTCTCCTTGCGACAAGATAAGCTACCTCCCGCCGGACTTCTTCTCCCGGCATTTCTTACAGATGCCGAAGACGCCCACGTGCCGCAGCTCCGCCTGGAAACCGTATTCGCGCAGGAGGACATCCCTTAAGGAAGACAATGTCGCTTCGTCGATATCGATGACCCTGCCGCAGGACTGGCAGATGAGGTGGTGGTGGTGGCCGCTGCCTTCAGAATGGAACCTGATACGCCCTTCGCCGAGGTCTATTTCATAGACCATGCCCAGCTTCTTTAAAAGCTCGAGCGTACGGTAAACGGTGGAGATATTGACGTTGGGGTACCGGGCAGCCACCTGTTCGTAAATATCCTCGGCGGAGATATGTTCATCGCTGTTCTCTATCGCCGCAAGAATAATCAGGCGCTGGGGAGTAAGACGATAGCCTTTCTCCCGCAGCCGCTCGGCAATGCTGGCGGCGTCATGCACGTGACTGTGCGAGTGACCGTGCGGGTGCTGCGTTTCCGCCATTAGTAGTCCTCCAGCCCCCACTTTTTAAACATGGCTTTATAAAAATCGGGACGGGCGAAATCCGGCTGTATGAAATAGCTGGTGTTGCGGTAGGCATAAGGCTGGTCCTGGAACTTCTTAAGATTGGTGAGGAGGTCGGCCAGCTTGCCTGCCGGTATGGCAAACATCATCTCATTATCATCGGCGTGGGCCCGCTGGTATTCGCCGGGGTCGGGGATAACAACATAGAATTTCCCGGTCATCATGGGAGTAACGACGGCATGCGCGCAGGAAGGAGGGAAGAAACGACCTTCTACCTCCGGCACCTGCTCGAATGGCATGGAAAGCATAATGGTGCGCAGCTGCGCGGAATTAGCATAAACTATAGCCACGTCCGGCTCGAAGGAGGCAGTCTCAAGCGGCGCAGTCAGGATGCCGACGTACTTGCCGTATTCAAAGCGCTCGTAAGGGTGACCCATCACCGGACCTTCTACCGGCACCAGACCGTAAGCCATCAGGCCGGCGGGACACCAGTGGTCTTCCTTAAGCATGGCAATGGTGGCGCGTTCTCTACGTGTCATTGCAAAAGCCTGGCACTGGGCGAGATGATAATTATGGTCTTTCTTGGGACGCATGGCCTCCGCAGGTATGTCCGCTTCCTTCTCCAGCATTTTTACGGCTATAGGAGACGTCCTTAATTGCAGGATGTCCACCAGCTCCTCGCCATAGCGGTTGAACTCTTTAGTGGTCGCCATTGGGGTCTACCTCCCTTTTTTTATTTGTAATGGCTCGTGGGACCGGATGCGGTATGGAAGATGGGCCGCTTGATATTGCGGATGATGACCGGGCCGTGCTGGACGCCGGCCGGTATGCAGGCGGCGAAACTCCTGTCCACGATGTTCTTCTCGTTGTCGATGGTGATTTCAATCTCCGCGCCGAGGTCCTGGATATTATCGTAATTGAAGCCGAAAAAACCCAGCACCTCGTTGAAGTCGTGCGTGTGCGATTCGCAAAGCCTTATTTCTTTCGGTCCGCCGGGCAGTATCCACTTGGTCTCGGAATATAACTCGGCGCCGGGGACGGTATCGCCGTCCACCTGGACAACCGGCTTAACGACTTTGGGGTCGTTCTTAACGCGGTAGGGAGGATATTTGGCGTTGGCTTTAGGAGTATCTACAACGTACTTCGCATTTCTACCTTTATGCATTTCAATTACCTCTTTCTAAAAAGTAAGATATGATTCTTGTTAGACGTACATATCACCCGAACCGAGGGTCATGTGGAAAATCGGGGCATCCCAGTGGCGGATAACTAATGGGCAATGCTCCATATTGGCCGGGATGTAAATCATGAAGCTCTTGTTGAAGATGAATTTTTCATCTTCCAGCCAGAACTCAACTTCGGCGCCGAGGTCGGATGGGTCGTCCACGTTGGTGCCGAACATTGTAAAAATCTCAACGAAGGGATGGGAGTGGGGCATAATGCCGGGCACTTCTCCGCTCTTGACCAGTTCCGGCGTTACTAACTTGGGCATTTCCATCCTCGGCATCTGCATCTGGTCTTTCATCGTGGATGGCCACTGCCAGGTGTACTCGCCGTAGAAAGCGCCGGGGAGTACCTCTTTATCCATCCAGATAACGTGCTCCAGTCCCAGCCGGTAGCCGTCGCGGTAGCCCTGCGCTATTTCCTGGGGGCCTTTATAGCCGGGCATCACGATGCCCTTCTTCAATTCCGTAGTAATATACTTGCCGTACTTGCTTGCCATCTGAACGCTCCTTTCAAGAATTGAATATACTATATTATTATACTTTTATATCCTTTAATACAGAGTCCAGCCTTAATTCCTTAAGCTTTTTCTCATTAGGGACGCCGTCTTTCGTCCAGCCGCGCAGCTCATAGTATTTGTCCAGGAATTCATCGCTGTGGCCGACTATTTGCCCCTCCCCTTTAGCCTCCCGGGTATGCAGGGGCTCGGTGCGGATGCGATCGGGAAGATAGTCGTCTTTCCGACCAAATCCCTGGCGTATATTGAAAGCTCTTTCCAGGTTAAACATGCGGTCGCCGACTTCCGCCAGGTAAGCGTCGTCCTTGAATTTATCAATGCCTCGGGCAGCCGCTAGCAGTTTGCCGTAGAGCTGAGCCCAGCCCCAACCTCCGGCAAAAGCGCAAATCACACCACATTCGTTGGAGGCGGTGCTGTTCTGATTGAAGATAACGATGTCGGCATTGCCTTCGTCAAAGCGGTCTGTGGGGTGTGGGAAAGGGGCGCCGAAAATATCCTGGGCGGCGTAGCCGTAGCAGTGGGAAGCCCCGACGCTGGCGGTGGCGTAGTTATAACCCTGGGACTTGGCGCCGCGTGGCTCGTAGGCAGGCATCTCCAGTCCTTTAACATTCATGGCATAGACGTCCGAGCCTTTATCCAGTTTAGCGGCGACACGCATCGTGCCCTCGGCAAGGAGGTCGCCGATACCCTCGCGTAGGGCGATTTTCTTGATTAAGGCTACCATCGGCTCATGCCGACCGTAAATCAGCTCAAGTCCGCTGGTATCCGACTTATTGATTAATCCTTTCTCGTAAAGCTCATAAGCAAATCCGATGGTATTACCGGTACTGATGGTATCCAGCCCGTAGTCGTCGCAAAGCTGGTCGGCGCGGATGCTGGCTTCGATGTTGTTGCTTTCGATAGGCCCGGTAAAAGCCCAGATGGACTCATACTCGGGGCCCTCGCTGTGGGCGCCCTTATATATGCCGGACGTAACCGTATGCACTTTGCCGCAGCGTGCCGGGCAGGAATAGCAGCCCATGTCCCCGACTCTCAACTTGCGGTATTCGGCGCCGGCGAGTTTCTGGTAATCGACCTGCTGACCGTAGCGGAAATTACGCACCGGGTAAATACCGATAGTGTTGGTGATGTCCTGGGTGCTGGTGGTGCCCCATTCCTTATGGTTCAGGAAAGCGTCGTTGTCCTTGATGATATTGACCTGTTCTCTAGCTAAAGTATTATAGGTATCGGGGTCGGCGAGGTGGAGGGCTCGGGTGGCGGTAATGGCCACCGCCTTAAGATTTTTGGAGCCCATGACCGTGCCGGTGCCGCAGCGCCCGGCGGTGCGGCGATCACTGACGACGGCAGCGTATTTCACCAGTTTTTCGCCGGCGGGGCCGATGCAGGCCGTCCGCGTATTCTTGCCGTGCTGGCTGTTCAGCCACGCCTGCGTTTCTTTAGTATCTTTGCCCCAGATTTCTTTAGCGCTTAAAATTTCGCAGCCGTCCGGCGTGATGTGTATATAGGCCGGTTTTTCGGTTTTACCTTCGATGATTATGACTTCAAGGTCGGCGAACCTCATCCAGGCGCCGAAGTCGGCGCCGCAAACGGAACGGGCGAAAGCACCAGTGAGAGGACTCCTGGTGCAGACAATCCAGCGCGATACCGCCTGAGCCATCGTACCGGCCAGGGGCCCGGCCAGCATAATAACCTTGTTTTTCTCGCCAAGGGGGTCGGTGCCGGGGGCGATTTCATCGTAAAGATATTTGACCCCATATCCTCTCCCCCCTATAAAATCGGTGGCGATGGATTCGGGAACAGACTCCCGGCTGACTTTGCCGGTGGAAAGATTGACTCTTAAAATTTTACCGGTATTCACTTCCATATTAGCCTCCTTAAGTCAAGGCTGGTATATATATTACAATTTTGAACATGGAAAATGCTATTTTATCCGCCCAAAACGATATGGGAAATGTAAATCTTGTCCCCGGGACGCACGGGCTTCAATAGTGGCTCCGGGAAGGCGTTTTCCTTGTTGATAAAGATACTTATACCTTTGCGAAGATTGCCGCGTTTGTTAAAGAGTTTGGGCTTTAACTGCGGGTACTTCGCTACCATTTCATTTAAGCACTCCCCGACGGCGCTGCCCTCGACGTTAATGCGGTTTACGCCGTTAACGAGGGCCTGCAAAACGGGGGGTATGTTTACTTCCACAGTCATGTTATGCCTAATTCGATTATATCACTTTTAAAGGGTGAGATTGAAAACGGTCGTGTTACTTAAAAGGATTGAGAAAGGAATTATGTATTAACTTGCAATATGTTGCCGACAGCACGTAAATCAGTACGAAGCCTATCAAGACCATGATGAGGGCTAATATCAGGAGACTATATACTGCGCCGAGAACTGACGCCGTATAGGGGAAGACGCTTTCGGACGTGCGCCCGGCGAGCAGCAGTATCAGGTTCAGTATCAAGAACGGCAGGATGATGCAGCCCAGGCCGGAAAGCGAGCCCTTGATGTCCGCCCAGCTTAGTCTGACGTTGGAGGCGATACATATGGACAGGTAAAGAAAAACCCAGAACTGCCAGGTATTCAGGTTGTCGGACGTGAAAATGAGGTTGAGAATTGAAGGAATCGAGTCCCGGAAGACCGTAAAATAGTCGCCGACCGACGCGCTGGCGCCCAGGCTGTTCACCCCCGCGATAATGGAGTCCCAGACTTGCGAGCTGTCCGGTATAAGAAAATAAAACACAGCGAAAAGCGCGGCGCAGCCTAATACCACCGGTCCGATGCCGATGAAGAAATTACCGAGCACGTGCCAGGGGTTTCTTGGGTTCCAGGTGTGATAAACGTAGCCCAGCGTGCCGGTTTCTCTATCCGGCTGGAAGAATCTGATTTCCTGTATTTTGTGCAGGAATATCACGCAAAAGAGAGCATGCCCCAGCTCGTGCACCGGTGTTCCCAGCCAGGCGACGAAATAGGTGCCCCAGCGCCCGAAAGCGTTGGCCAGCGACCTGAAGGTAAGCTGGGAAATGAAATGTATCAGCAGACCGAAGATGAAGAAGCCCAAAAACAGGGCGGCCATCTGCCCCAGCGTGGCTATAAGGATGTCCTTGATGAAGATGAGGGCGTCCATGTTGGTAGCATGATATTCCGCATCAAGTTGCAGTGTCAAGGAATACGGCAGGGGGGCGGCGTGGACTTAAGCTATCCGCTTCTGATACTGCGGATAATCGTGCCCAGGCTGGGGCGTTTCCCGTACATGAGCAGGAAGGCCCTGACAATCTTGGCGGTAAAGAACAACCCGCCCACCACGCATACTAACAGGACGGCGATACTCGTAAGTATCTGCCATATCGGGACTTCGGTAATACCCAGCCGCATCATCAAGGTGACGGGGGCGGTGAAGGGGAAAATAGTCAGGGCGATGAAGGCCGGGTTATTCGGGAAGAAAATTAAGGCGGAAGCAAACCACAGCGGAGATACCGATAACAGCGTAAATATCGGAGCGAGCTGTTGACCTTCCCGGGCAGAGGAAGTGATTGCGCCGATAGCCACGAATATTATGGCGAATAAGAGATAACCCAGTATGAAATACACGATAAACAGAATGAAAAGCACGGGCGTTATCTCTAAAGTACTTAAAAATCCGCCTATCGAGATAGAGGCTACATTCAGCAGTAACGGGGCACATATCACCCATATAATTATTTGCAGCAGACCTGCCGCGCCCATCCCCAGTACTTTGCCGATGATAAGTTGTTTGGTAGAAACAGAGGATAATAATACTTCGATGAGGCGGTTTTCCTTTTCATCGCCCATTCCCTGGAGCAGATAACTGGAAGAAAAAGAAATCGAGAGTACCAGCAGTACCCCGAAAATCATCGGTATCAACATGTTTCCGTATCCGCCCTGTTCCGTCGCGATATCTCCGGTCTCCGTAAGCCGTATGGAAACAATCCCCAGCGGCGCGTTGACCAGCCCGATGGTGGCATCGGTTACTTTACCCGCCAGCATGTTGCTGGAAAGGAAATCTTTTATGGCCGCAGTTACCTCGGGGGGTGGTTCGAGCTGTTTTTCCAGGGTGTAAATATTAATCATACCGATATTTAAATAGTCCTGTGTGATGATGACGTATTGTTCGATTTCTTCTTTGACCAGCGCCTCATTGGCTTGAGCAACCGCATCGTACCGGACCAGTTCCACGTTGCCCTGCTTGGTATAATTATCGAACCCGCCTGCTTCATCGATATACCCTATGTTTGTTATTTCAACAGACGGCTCCATAGTACCCGTTATTATCTGGTAGGCGACTATCGCCAGGATACCTATCAGCGGCACGATAAGCGTGACGATGATAAACCCCGCCCGGCGTATCATGGCGAGGAATTCATACCGAAAAACCAAAAAAGTCTTATTTATGGCTCTCACCTGCTACTCTAATGAATATTTCGTTCAACGGCGGTGTGGCCAGCTCGAAGCGATGGATGATAATCCCGCGCTCCAGCAGGCGTTCCAGCAGCTGCTGCGGTGTTGTATCGTCGCTAAGAAACAGCTCCACGTGATTTTTGAAGACACGTTTTTCAGCGATTCCCGGCACTTCGCCCAGCTCTCCCTCATGTTCCAGTAGGACGGAATTGTTCCGGTACTTGGACTTGATTTCGGCAAGCCCTCCGTACAGGACGGCACGCCCTTTATTGACCATTAAAATGCGGTCGCAGAGCTGCTCGACCTGGTTCATCTGGTGGGTGCTCAAGATAACGGCCTTGCCCTGGCTCCGTAAGTCAAGCACCATTTTCATCGATGCTTCGGTATTAACGGGGTCGAGACCTGAAAAAGGCTCGTCGAGTATGAGGAGCTGCGGGTCGTGGATGGTGGTAACGATAAACTGGATAATCTGGCCCATGCCCCTGCTTAGCTCTTCTATTTTCTTGCGGGCGTGCGGCAGCATGCCGGTCTGCTCGAGCATGCGGTTGGCTTTTTCCTCAGCGGCGCGCCGGCTCATGCCTTTAAGCATGGCAAGGTAAACGATAACATCGAGAACACGCTGCTTTTTGTAGAGTCCGCGCTCTTCCGGCATATAGCCGATTTTGTTCTTGGCGGCTTCATTCATTTGCTCGCCGAGGACAGTTACCCCGCCGGAATCCGGCTTGATGATATCCATCACCATCTTGATGGTGGTGGTCTTGCCGGCGCCGTTGGGTCCAATCAATCCGAATATCTCGCCCGACGCCACGGAAAAGGAAAGCTGATCTACGGCGACTTTATCACCGAAGGTCTTGACTACGTTTTCTACTTCAACCGTATTCATAAAATACCGCTTGCTCAAATAAAAATTATAGCATATTTTAGCTTCCGACTGTACATACTGAAAGTACGGGCGCGACCGTATTGCCGGCCTCGATTATGTTACTACCCGTTATATTGACGTAAAGGTATAAAAATGATACGCTTAAGCCAAGAGAATTCACGATTGTTTCCGCCTTGTACTGATAAGTCGACGATGAGGTATAGACAAGTAAGGAAATGGCAAAAATAAGAATCTCGACCCCCCTGCTTATCGGCCTTTTATTAGTTGCTTTCATTGTAATTTCCCTGCTTTTCCGGATTTTTCTCCCCTACGGAGATATCTTCGTCGGCGATGACATTAAATACGCCAGCAATGACGCTTATTATTACATGCGCCTGGTAGATAATCTTTCCCACCATTTCCCCACCCTCACCCAGTTCGACCCGTATTTTCTTTATCCCGGCGGTAATATCGTCACCTCCCTGCCTACCTTTCACTGGATAACGGCAATCCTTGCCTGGATGGGAGGCGCAGGGCACCCGACACAAAATATCATCGATTTAATAGGGGTTTACCTGCCGGCAATCCTTGGTGCGTTATTGGTTATCCCCGTTTTCTTTATCGCCAGGGCTTTATTTAATAAATGGGTGGGCGTGCTGGCGGCCGGCCTGATAGCTGTCCTGCCGGGCGAATTATTGTCACGCTCGATGCTGGGCGCCGGGGATAATCCCGTTGCTGAAGTCTTTTTTACAACTACGGCCCTGATGTTTCTGATTCTGGCGGTGAAGGCCGCCGTTCAGAAGCAGTTGTCCTTTTCCCATATATTCAAGGGCGACTGGAAGGTGATGCTCAAACCGTTAATATACAGTGTGCTGGCCGGCGTATTCCTCGGTTTTTACCTCACTACTTGGCAGGGGGCTTTAATATTCGTCTTTATTCTTGTCCTTTATTACATAATCCAGTTCATTATCAACCATTTGAAACGCAAATCATCCGACTACCTCTGCATCGTTGGGTTCTTGACACTATTACTGGCGTTGATTATGCTGCTTATCAATCCAATGTCCTCCGACGTAACTCTGGCCATGGTCATCGCGCTTTTGGTTCCCCCGGTTTTATGGGGTATCTCAAAACTCATTTCCAGCCGGGGCTTCAAAGAATACTTTTATCCTGTTACGCTGGCCGTTATCGGGGGCTTAGCCGTAGTGGTTGTTTACTTTGGGGCACAGGGTATGTTTCACACGCTGCTGGCTAAATTCAACTTTGTATTCTTTCCCACGGGTTCAAGTGCCATTACCACCCTTGAAATGACGCCGATGCTTACCCCTCAAGAAAATATCTTTACTACAAATGTAGCCTGGGGTAATTTTTCCACCCATATCTTTATTGCGCCGTGGTGGCTTATTTTCGGCATCGGGGCAGCAGCCATATGCGCTTATCTCCTGTACTTAAACTCCCGCAACGGCAACGGGGTATCATTACTGGTGTTCTTTATTATAACCGCGGTGATAATGATAATATTGACCGCAACGCAGATGCCCAACGAGTATAATCTCCTCGATGACCAGGTCAAATTCATTCCGGGTGTGGCGATTATTTCGATGGGGGTACTGTTTTATACGCTTATCAGGCGGGGGCAAGAACAGCGGTGGTATATATCCGCCTTATGGGTCGTAGCGATGATTGCCACTTTATCACTGCTGGTAGTATTTACCACGTACAGCAATATCCGCTACCTGGCGCTGATACCTCTGGCCATATTAGTCTATATTTTGTTCAAGCAAAGCGAAGGGGATGAGCACCTGCGGCTTTTCCTTGTCTGGTCACTGGTAATCCTGATAATCCCGATGATACAGCGACGTTTCCAGTACTATCTGGCGGTGAACTTTGCGGTGCTTTCTGCTTATCTATCATGGCAGATAATCTGGCTGGCAGGCATTAAAAAGCTGGTAAAACAGCCGGAGGAACCGGGTATTAAAGGAGCCGCGCGTCTGGAGGCCCCAAAGGAACAGGACTATTACACAATCCTGGGGGTAGGCAAAAACGCGGACTTTACTACTATAAAAAAGGCCTACCGTAGATTAATGCAGGATTACCAATCCGGCCAGGAGCAAAAAGATGCCGAATCAAAGAAGCGGATGAAGGAGATAAATAAAGCCTATGAAACCTTGACCAACCCGAGACTGCGCGCCTCTTATGACAGCTCCCGACGTAAGGGTTACGAAAAGAAAAGCGCAAAAAGTAAGAGGAAAGGCCAGACTCCGAAATTATATTATGTCAATACTATTTTAGCTATAATTGTCGTTTTCCTTTTTGTTTTTTGTCCCAGTATATCTCAAGCACAGGCCCAGTCCCAGGTAGTGAGTTATGCTTTATCGGATAACTGGCAGGCGGCCATGCTCTGGATGAAAGATAATACGCCCGCACCTATGGGAGACCCGGAGGCATACTATAAATACTATGACGCGCTGCCTCCCGGCGAGGAGTTCGAGTACCCCGAATCGGCGTATGCCGTAACGGCATGGTGGGACTACGGGTACTGGATTATCCGCGTCGCGCAGCGCATACCCAATGTCAATCCGTCCCAGTCGCCGGGACCCATCAGGAAGGTGGCGTCATTCTTCCTGTCGCAGGATAAAGATGCGGCAGATGCGCTAAGACAGGAACTTAATTCGAGGTATATAGTCGCTGATTATGAAATAACAACCGGAAAGTACTGGGCGATGCTCAATTGGGCGGGACTCGACCAGGAAAAATATATCCCGACGTTCTATATAGAGCAAGAAGGCATGGTCTATCCCAGACAGGTGTTCAGCATCGATTATTACAGCACCTTAATCGTCAGGCTTTTCAATTTCAACGGGCAGGGCGCCCCGGGAGGCAAAGCAGTGGTGATAACCTATCAGGAGGCACTGGATGTCAACGGCATAATTTTTAAACTCGTTGTCGATGCCCAGGAATTCGTCTCCTATCAGGATGCGCTTAATTTCGTGAACACACAGGAATCCAACTATAAATACGAGATTGTGGGCGTGGACCCCTTCACCTCCCCGATACCTCTGGAACCGGTCGAGGGATACCAGCTGGTGTACAACTCACCGACTTCTAACGATGCCATACCGGAAATCAAGATATTTGAATACATCGGGGATGATTAAGACCCTGTAAAATCAAGTCCTGCGTTCGTAGAAATCAAGAACTTTTACGTTTTTCCTTTATGGCTTCAATTAACTTCTGTTCCAGTTGGCGGACGATTCTTTCATTGCTGTGATTTTCCCGCGCGTAGGCCAGCCCGGCCCGCTCCAGCTTTTTTCTGTCTTCCGGCGCTTTGAGCAGGGCGATTATCTTGCCCGGTATCTTGTCAGCGCTGTCCCCGTACGCCACACCCTGTTCTTCGCCCTGAATTACGGCCTCCATGCCGGGAAGGCGCGTGGCCACTACCGCCCTGCCGCAGGCAAGATACTGCACTATCTTGCTGGGGAAAATATCCCGCGTGGTATCGTTGACAAGGAAAGTGTTGATGCATAACATCGACATGTTGATGTATTGAGGCATGGTGTCATAAGGCTGGAAGCCGGTGATGACAACGCTCTTCTGCATTCCCGTTTCAGCGATGATTTTTTCCAGCGCGGGTCGCTGCGGCCCGTCGCCGACGATGAGTAATCTAGCCTGCGGCACTTCATTCAGGACTTCACTAAAATGCCGGATAAGTATATCAAGTCCGCTGAAATCGAACAACGTACCCATAAAGAGTATCACGGCATCCTCTGCATTAAGTCCCCACCTGCGGCGGAGTTCTTCCGAAACGGGGGCCGGTTTAAACATGTCCGTATCCACGGGGATTAAAAGCAGCCCCACCCGGTCAGGGTCGGCGCCCAAATCCACAACGTATTTAGACATCTTGGGAGTGAGGGCGAGAATATAGTCCACCCTGGAATAGACCCTCTTCTCAAGCAGCCTGGTCAGGGGGCGCAGGAGAGGACTGGTCACCATTTGATTCAGCACGTCTATAGAGCGGAAGACCACCGGCATATTGTACTTTTTTGCCAGATTCACGGCCTGCCAGCCGCTGGTGGGCACGGAATAAAGCACAATGGCGTCGATTTTCTTTTCCTTGATGGTCCGTTGGATTTCCCGGTGCTGGGTGAATAAAGCGGAGAAACGGCTGACGCCGGGGATTTTAATAAAACCGGGACGCCTTAGCTCCACCTTGGCGCCGGGGTAAGCGCGCTCTACGTTATCGATTACTCGCGTGCGGAGGCTGCCGAAGTCAAAAAACCCGTCCTTCTGCCACATGGACTCGTAGTCGATGACATAGACATTGTGCCCGAAAATGGACAGAAGCTCGGAAAGGGTATGGATTTCAAAAACGACCTTTTTAAGCCAGTCGATTTCGTGAATAAAGAGTATATTCACAGCAGATGCTATTCGCTTTCCGATGCTTCGTGATAGAACCTCAATATGAGCGGATGGCGCATCGCTTTTTTGATTTCGCCCTCTTGTTTCGCCAGCTCGTCCCGGACAGCCTTATGCTCCACGAGCACCACCAGGGCGTCGGCGTCTTTAGCGATTTCCTTGATGGAAGAATACTGGGAGCCTTTTACTCTGGGATCGTAGGCGCTTACCCGGTAGCCGTCCGCCTTGAGCAGCCCGACTATTTTCTGCGCCGGACTGTTCCTGGTGTCGTAGGTATCGGGCTTGTAGGTCAGCCCCAGGACGACGATTTTAGGATTATCGATATCCTTTAAAGCCTGCCTGATTTTGGCGGCTATGTTGACCGGTACCTCGTCGTTGATAAGCCTGGCCGTATGAATGAGGCGCGAGTTGACGGGGTCCACCTCCTTGATAAACCACGGGTCGACGGGTATACAGTGCCCGCCGGTGCCGATGCCGGGCTTGAGGATTTTCACCCGGGGGTGCTTGTTGGCCAGCCTGATAGCTTCCAGAATATCAATCCCCAGCCCCTCTGCCACCGCGGCGAACTCGTTGGCGAGGGCGATATTAACATCGCGGTAGGTGTTTTCCATCAGTTTCACGGTCTCCGCGGTAACGTCGTCGGTCAGGTACAGGTTCCCCTTGACAAACGAAGCATATATCTCGCGGGACATCTCGGCCGCTTTCCTGTCCATGCCGCCGATTATCCTGTCGTTATTGACGATTTCCTCGAATACCGCGCCGGGCAGAATCCTCTCCGGGCAGTGGCAGAGAAAGACGTCTTTGCCGATTTTCAGCCCCGACTTCTCAATAATGGGGGCGATGATATCGCGGCAGGTAAGGGGAGGCACCGTGCTTTCCACGATTACCAGGTTGCCGGAGCGCAGGTAAGGGACAATCGACTCCACGGCCTGTGTCACTTGAGAGAGGTCGGCGACCCTTTTCCTTTCGTCGATGGGTGTGGGAACGGAAATGATGAAAACATCCGCCTCGCAGGGTGTCTTCTGGGCGCGCAGGTTCTTCCTGACATTCGGCTCCTGGTAAATTTTACTGATATCCTCCTCGGCCAGGTGCAGGAAGCCGGTATTGATGGCATCGACCACGTTTTCCTCGATATCGGCGCCGATGACCTCGTAGCCGGCCCGCGCCAGCATGATAGCCAGCGGCAACCCCACGTATCCCGTTCCGATGACGACGATTTTCTTAGCCAACTTTGTATACCTCTTTCTGCCATTCGATTGTCCTGGGGATGCCTTCCTCCAGGGACACCGTGCTTTTATGCTTGAGGTCGCGTACGGCTTTGGAGACGTCCACCTTTTTCACCAGCGTCGTTTCCGGCTGGGCGTCTTTATACTCCACCAGGCTGTCGTCTTTGCCCAGGTATTTCAGGATGATATCGGAGGCTGTTTTCATGTTGTGCGGCTCGTGCCCGGCAATATTATACACCTCGCTGGCTTTGAAGTTATCGACGATGTTAGCCAGCGTCTTTGCCGAGTCGTCTATATACGACGACGTCCGCTCGTGCTTGGTATAGACGGTGTACGGCTGGTTATGCAGGGCTTTGTAGATAAAGACACAGATGGCGCTGCGGTACTCGGAGTAGTATTCGCCGGGACCGTAAGTGTTGAACAGCCTTACGCGCACCGTCTCCGTGCCGAACCGGCCGGCGGAGTTTAAAATCTGCATCTCGTTGACCCACTTGGACATGGCGTAGTCGTTCATCTGCTTCACGGCCACCTTGTCCATCACGTCCTCTAACATAACGTCGCGGTAATCGCCGTAGACCTCGGAGCTGCTAAAGAAAATCATGCGGAACTTGAGCCTTTCCTGCATCCGGATGAAATTCTTGGTGCCGATGGCGTTGGACTTCCAGAGGTTCTCGTAAAAGTCCTCGCCGTTGCGGCGCCCGAACTCAGCGGCAAGGTGATAAACATAGTCGAACCCGGCGCCGTCCAGCAACCTTTCCACCTGGTGAAACTCGCCGACGTCGCATCTTACGTAGTTCGCCTCGGCCGAGTGCACCCGGTCGGCTATCCAGACCTCATTGCCCCTCTTCTTAAGCTCGGCGGAGAGCGGTTTGCCCACCGCCCCCAGGCCGCCGGTTACCAGAATTTTAGCCATTGCCTGCCTCCGTGATTATTTTAACGATTCTCGCCGCGGCTTTGCCGTCCCCGAAAGGATTGTCCCACTTGTCTTTCTTGTCCAGCATGACTTCCACACATTCCAGGATGCTTGCCGCATCAGCCCCGGCGAGCATATTGGCGCCCACCTCCAGCGTTTCCGGTCGCTCCGTGTTGTCTCTAAGAGTAACGCAGGGCACGCCCAGTATGCAAGCCTCCTCCTGCACCCCTCCGGAGTCGGTGAGTATAAGTCTGGCGCCGCTTTCCAGCTGTAAAAACGATAGGAAATCAGCCGGTTCGATAAGAGTAAGATTTTCGGGTTTGAGCTTAAACTCATCCATCATCTTACGACTCCGCGGGTGGATTGGGTAAACGACGGGTAATTTATTCCTTACAGCCAGCATGTCCAGACCTAGTAGAATCGAGCCGAACCTGGCGGCGTTATCCACGTTCTCCTGCCGGTGCAGGGTCACCAGAAAATACTGCTTGGGTTTTAGCTTCAAGTCACTCAATACGTCTTTACCGCTTTTCGCCAGCTCCAGGTTCTGCCGGACGGCATCGACGATGGTGTTGCCGGTGACAAAGACCTTTTTCTCATCAATCCCCTCACCAAGCAATATATCTTTTGCCTTGGGCGTGGGCGCAAAGAGGTAGTCCGCAAGGTGGTCGGTTAAAAGCCGGTTAAGCTCCTCCGGCATGGTGCGGTCGTAGGAGCGCAGCCCCGACTCCACATGTCCGACTCTAATACCGAGTTTCACGGCAGCTAAAGCGCCGGCCAGGACGCTGTTGGTATCACCCTCAACGAGGATGACATCAGGTTTCTCTTTCAGTAGTATTTTCTCGATACCGATTAGCATTTTACCGGTCTGCTCGGCGTGAGAGCTTGAGCCGACGTCGATATTGTACCTGGGGAGGGGCAGCTTAAGCTGCTCGAAGAAGACCTTATCCATCTGGTAGGAATAATGCTGGCCGGTGTGCAGTAAAAAGAAATCCGCCCGGTTTTCCTGATAAATCTTTATCAGCGGGGCCATCTTGATTATTTCCGGGCGGGTTCCGAGTATAATCGCAATTTTCATTATTTAAGTCAGAGGGGAGCATTACCGGTGCAATAATTAAACCCTCTTGACAAGTAATTATAATTCGGCACGTAGTGACAAAGCAAGAGCTAAAGCTACCGTATAAATTCCCTCAACAGACAAACATCACCTCCTGCCGAAGCGTCTTCTTAACGGACCGAGGCGCTTGATAAGGGCGTTATAGACGAGGCGGCGCGCCTTGAGGATTTCCGCTTCTTCCGCCATGGCCGGTCTGTCGCCCCTCCCCCCGTAGCGACTCTCCAGGTAAGACTGTGTAATATAGTTCAGGGCTTCGGCCTGCCCCGGAAATACCTTCGCCAGACTGCCGGCAAATTCTAGAGGGGTCTGCTGAGGTTCGGGGACCAGCCCCACCATCGCCGCCAGCCTGCACATATTTACATAGCTGTCGGAAAGCAGTTTCTTCCTGTCCACGCGCCACAGCCAGCGGAAGGAAAGCGACCTTACCAGCAGAACGATGCCTATCAATAATGCTATTACCAGGGCCGCGCCGAAAACAAAAAGCAGCGCCTGTCCCAGCTTGGCGCCGAAAGATAAGGAGTCGGCCCCGCCGGCCGTTACGTCGTCCGTCAGGCTGCCCATATTGAGATTGGCTATGCTCTGGGCATCCGGAGGCGCCGCCCAGGGCCAGTATGTGCTCCAGTTCTGCGACTGCTCGATGGTGTGGCTGGATACCAGCGGCGTATCGATAGATACCTGACTTTCCGCATTGCCGGGCGTGGCCTCGATATCCACCCATCCATAGCCGGGGAAATACACCTGCGGCCAGGCATGGTAATACCTGTCGCGTAATATATACTGTCCGGCGACATCACCCGGTTCTCCCGGGAGATAGCCGATGACAAGTCGCGACGGGACATCGATAGAGCGGAGCATCACCGCCACCGCCGAGGCAAAATGCAGGCAGAAGCCGTCCTGCCGGTCAAAAAGGAAGTAGGCAACGCTGTCGGCGTCTTCCGGGGGAGCTTCGATCTCCAGCTTGTAAGGAAAGTCGGCAAGGTACTCCACAATGGCCGTTATCTTTTCATAGGGCGTCGCCGCATTACGGGTAATGTTTTCGCTCAAAAGCCTGATTTCAGGGGGTAAATCGGCAGGCAGCTGGAGATAAACGGCTTTAACGGCCTCCGAGTAGTTATCTCCGGCGGCGGACAGTTCATCGCTGGCGGCGGTCACGACCCGCGCGGTAACCGTATAACCCTCGCCGGGATTGAGTATGCGCGCCGCGTTCACGGTCTCGATATCTCCCCCCTCCCCGGTACTCACCCTGGTCGGTATGTCCGCCGAGATAAAGCCGCCGTTGTTCAGCAGTACTTCCGTAAATATCTCGGTGGTAACGGCGTATTGCATGGTTACACCGTCTTCGGATTCTCCCCAGGGCGTATTAGCTTCCAGTAAAATTCTCTCCGCGTCGCTGCTGGTCCAGCCCTCGGTGGTATAGGTGCTGTACACACTCACCCGCCAGTAGGAGGGTCGCTCGGAGTAAACCACATACTCAATCTCGTCCCCCTGGTTCCATATCTCCCCGAAGTCGATATCCTTCAGCGAGCCGACCGTGCTTACCGACTGCTTGGATGGCACGACGTTGAAAATATTGTACTTGGACTCCAGGAAGTCCCTCTGCCAGGGCAGCTTGGTGGCGATATAGTCCTGCAGGCCGGTAGCCCGTACCTGCGGCGTGACCCAGGAAAACGAGGCCGCCACCCCAATTATACAGAGCAGGGAAATACCCAGATAAAGCAGGCTCCTGCCGGAATAATTGACCGGTCTCTCCTCTTTCAGGCTCCGGCCGGTCATGCGCGTGACCGCCACCAGCAGCGCGGCGGCAAAAAAGTAGAGGAAGAAGTAAATATAATATGAATCCGGCAGATTGCTAAGATTAAACAGGATAACCAGCCCGCCCATGATGGACGCCCACCAGGCGTTGTTCCGCCGCAGTACAAACCATATCGAGAGGCTGCCGATTATCCAGGCGAGTAGCGCGATAAATACCACGAAAACTACCTTCTCATCGCCGGTCAGCGCCGCCGCCGAACCCCGCAACCACGACGAGATAACATCCAGGAAATGAGTAAGCTTGGATGCCGTTTCCGGCGTCGCCAGAACGTTCATGACCTGCCACGCCGCCACGACCAGGCCGACGACTGCTACGATTAAAAACTTAAACAGTCCGAACATGCGGACTCTCGCCAGCACCACCCCTACGACTATAGAAATCAACAGGATTAGCGTTAACGACGGCTGGGGGTCGACCCAGTGCGCCTGCTCTACGGACAGCACGGCCATTTCCAGGGTGAGAAAAACCAGGGCTACCTTCAGCCAGCTCTGCCAGCCTCCCCACTCCACTCCGCTCTCCCGCGACTTAATATCGCGGTTGCCGGACTGTTTTTTCCAGAAGAAAAACCGCTTCTTTTGCCTCGCGTCCTTGTTCACGGCTAATACCCCATCCCCGTATATGGCAGTGGCGAAAGAATAAATCGACTGTCCAGGGCCCTGCCCAGCTCCGCGCCCCGCCTGACGGTATAAACATACATGCCGCTTGCGACCAGGCCGCGCGAGGTTTCAGCCGCGCTTACATCTCCCCCGAAGGTAGCGGCGTCCAGCAGGACGGCGGTGACCACGGTACTGCGGCCGGCGAGTCGCCGCAGGGCGGCCTGTATATTGCCGGAAGGGGTGATAATAACGACTGCGGAACCCGGCTCGAAACGCTCCTCCTGTGAGGCCAGTAAAGCATCGAGCGTCAGTCTGCTGTTGGCCTTGATTACCGCCAGCGCCTGCATCAGTTCTTCCAGGTGCTCGTCGCCGGTGTCCGGCAGGAAAAGAAAAGACTTATCGCCGGAAGCCATCAGCCCCACGTTCTTTTCGCTGTCGATGTATTTTTTAATCAGGGACGCAGCGATTGTCACGGCGTATTCTTCGGTCGTTTCTTCCCCCTCGCCGAAATGCGCCGTTTCGTGCATGTCCAGCACAATCCAGATATCTTTATATGAATAATTAACCGTATCGGGGTCGAATTCCTTGACCATCAGGTTGCCCGTGTGCGCCGTGGTACGCCAGTGGATGTTGCGCAGGCTGTCGCCGCTGATATACTGCCGTACGCGTGCGGCGTTGATGCCTGACTCGCTGGTGAACCAGCGCCGCTTGCTCGCCCCCGGCTCCTGCCGCGGCAGCGCCTGGAAAAAAGGCAGGTCGATACTCTTGGGATAGACGATGATGCTCCTCTTGTTCATGATGCGCTCTTTTACCGAAAAGAACCCGAGGGGGTCGGTAACTTTGACGATGAAATTGCCCATGTCGTACGAGCCGCGCCGGCGTCCTATGCCCTCGCCGCGCCAGCTGTAAGACCCCTGCGCCGGCAGGTGGAAGGTAGCCGTGCCCTGGTAGTCCGGTAAATCCGTGTCCTCCCGCGCCTCTATTAAGGCGGTAGGCAGCCTGCCCCGGTTGTAAAAGGTGTATTCCTGCTCGAAACGTTCCCCCACCCGGCAGGACCGCGATAGCTTGGTCACTTTGCCGTCGATGCGGCGGACATTCATGCGCATCCATATATAGCTCATGAAAAGCAGCGCTACCAGGAAAATAAAAAAGCGCCACAGCATAATCGACCCGGTGGCTAAGGCCAAGGCTAACGTGAAAATCAGGATAACGGTGACAGGCCAGCGAATTCTCATTTTTCAAAAGCCGTGAAAAGGACTATTCCCTATTGTTACCCCCGGTTTATCGTTCGGGGATTGCGCCGGGCACGGGCGTGCTCTTCAGTATTTCGGCTATAAAGGTACGGCTGTCCTTGCCCTGTGACTGCCCTGCGGAGGACACCAGCGAGCGGTGCGCCAGGGCGGGCTCGGCCAGGGCTTTAATATCATCCGGCAAAACGTAATCGCGTCCCAGCAGTAGGGCCCATGCCTGCGCCGTGCGGAAAAGGGCCAGCGAGCCGCGCGGCGACGCGCCGAGGTATATCGACGGGTGGCGGCGGGTCGCCTCCACCAGCGTCACGATGTACTGCTTGACAAGGTCGTCCACATAGACCTTTTTGACCGTCTCCTGGAGCATTACAACATCTGCTACTTCGACTACGGGGCTGATTTGCTCGATGGGGTGGATAATCTGCTGTTTTTCTATAATGGCTATCTCTTCCTCTGCGGATGGATAGCCGATGTTAATCCGCAGTAAAAACCTGTCCAGCTGGGCTTCGGGGAGGGGAAAAGTGCCCTCGTACTCGATTGGGTTCTGCGTGGCCAGGACATGGAAGGGTAAGGGCATCTTGTGCGTGACGCCTTCCACGGTAAGCTGTCTTTCCTCCATTGCCTCCAGCAGGGCCGACTGCACTCGCGGTGTGGCGCGGTTTATCTCGTCCGCCAGCACCACCTGCGCGTCGATAGGGCCGGGGTGAAACTCGAAATCGCCGGTTTTTTGATTATAAACGGTAACGCCGATGATATCGCCGGGCAGCATATCCGGCGTGAACTGGATACGCTTGAAACTGCAGTGAATCGACTTCGCCAGGCTACGGGCCAGCATGGTCTTGCCCAGACCGGGGGCGTCCTCGATAAGCAGGTGCCCCTGGCTTATTAAAGCTATGACCGCCAGACGTACCGCCTCCGGCTTGCCGACCATTACTTTTTCTACGTTCTGGACGATTTTTTCGGCTAGCTTTTTGGCTTTATCTATATCAACGTCCGGTTTGGCTCTTTCCGTTTCCGTTCCCATGTCTAATTTCTTCGCCATAATCTCCTGATTCGAGTATATCATAAGAAAAAATGGTACACAAAAGAACTCTTCTTTAACAAATAGTCACACATAGGGCCCAACGGTGCCGCTCCGCCTTAAAAATGCCCCTTTTTTCCTTTACTGTAAAGCTATAAAATGATATAATAATAACGGTCAAATGAGTGAAATATCCGGTTTTCACAGGGCATATCATCATGTGGCCGCCAACTGCACAGGGAATACCATTCCCCGCGAACACCAGCCTGCGAGTGTCTCCTATTATCCCGACCGTTAAGAAAGAGGAATTTTAGTGCCGGATAAAGCTAAACCTAAGAAAACCAGGAATGTAAGCACCGCCAACTATACCGCCGAAGATATCCAGGTGCTCGGCGGACGGGAGGCGGTAAGGCGGCGTCCCGGCATGTACATCGGCAGTACTGACCAGCGTGGCCTGCACCACCTCCTTTACGAGATTGCCTACAATAGCATCGATGAAGCCATGGCCGGCTCCTGCGACCAGATTACCGTCATTCTAAGAAAAGACAATTCCGTCACCGTTACCGATAACGGGCGCGGCATTCCGGTGGATATCCACCCCACCACCAAGATATCCGCCCTAGAAACAGTCATGACCGTGCTCCACGCCGGCGCCAAGTTCGGGGGCAAATCCTACACGGTATCAGGCGGCCTCCACGGCGTGGGCGCCTCGGTGGTCAACGCCCTTTCCGAGTGGGTGAGTGTCGATGTCAATCGCGACGGTAAAATAAATCACCAGGAATACAAGCGCGGGATACCGGCAGGGCCGGTGACGGTCACCGGCAAAACTGATAGCACCGGGACTTCCACGACATTCCTCGCCGATAGTAAAATATTCACCGAGCTTGATTATGACTTCGATACAGTCTGCGAACGCCTGCGGGAGATGGCATATCTCAACAAAGGCGTGGAAATTACCATCATCGACGAAATCGGCGATAGAATAAAAACTTTTTACTTTGAAGGCGGCATTACCGGTTTCGTGCGCCATCTCAACCGCAACCGGGCCGTCCGCCACCTGTTGCCTATATATGTTTCCAAGTCCGTCAACAGCACCTCTATCGAGGTGGCCCTCCAGTACAACGACGGCTACAACGAGGCTACCTTCAGCTTCGCCAACTGCGTCAACACCATCGACGGAGGCACCCACCTCACCGGCTTCCGCTCCGCCCTTACGCGCGTGCTCAATGATTACTCCAAGAAAGCCAAGATAATCAAGGAGGACGACCCCAATCTCACCGGCGAGGACGTCCGCGAAGGCCTGACGGCCATCATCAGCATCAAGCTTCCCGAGCCGCAGTTCGAGGGACAGACCAAGGGCAAACTGGGCAATATCGAGGTTAAAAGCCAGGTGGAAAGTGCCGTTAACGAAGGTCTGGCCCTATACTTAGAAGAGCACCCCGATGAAGCCAAGAAAATCATTGAAAAATGCGTGACCTCCGCCCGCGCCAGGGAAGCCGCCCGCAAGGCCCGCGACCTTATTATCAGGAAAAGTGGACTGGACTATAGCGCGCTGCCCGGCCTGCTCGCCGACTGCTCGGAGCGCGACCCGGCGCAGTGCGAGCTGTATCTGGTGGAGGGACCCTCCGCCGGCGGCTCCGCCAAGCAGGGACGTAACCGGCGCTTCCAGGCAATCTTGCCCCTGCGCGGTAAAATCCTTAACGTGGAAAAAGCCGCCCCTGATAAAATGCTGGCTAACGAAGAAATACGCACCATCATCACCGCCATCGGCGCGGGACTGGATGAGGACTTCGACCCCGCCAGAATCCGCTATCACCAGGTCATACTCATGGCCGATGCCGACGTGGACGGGGCGCACATACGCACCCTTTTACTCACCTTCTTCTTCCGCCACATGCCCAGGCTTATCTATGACGGCCACCTGTTCATCGCCCAGCCGCCGCTCTACCGCATCAAGACCAGCGACGGCTTAAAATGGGTGTATTCCGAGGAGGAAAAGGACGAGATACTGAAAAACAGCAGTTCGAAGAAGGTAGAACTCCAGCGCTACAAGGGCCTCGGCGAGATGACGGCGGAGCAATTGTGGGAGACCACGATGGACCCGGCGAACCGCACTCTCTTACAGGTCAGTATCGAGGACGCCGCCAAAGCCGACGAGACTTTCCAGATGCTCATGGGCGGAGACGTCCCTCCGCGCAAGGCTTTTATACAGGCACACGCAAAGTACGCCAATCTGGATATTTAGTTAACCGAGTACGACTTAAGCTCCATTGTGTCGTTTTCCGCGTTATCTATCATTTTTATGGCGGTTTTAGTCTCATCCGAATACCACATCGTCACGATTATATTGCCGTCGCCGTCATACATTATTATCTTCCAGCAGCTAAAAGTCCCTGCCTCCACGGTTATCTGCTCCTTGCCTTCCACAACATACTTCTCGGTAGTTACCGTAGGTTCACCCGCCTGACCGCCCATATACTGGGTGGTGGTCTTACTCCCTTCTACCATTTTCCCTGTCTCCAGCGGGAATAGCTCTATCCAGGGGTCGTAAATGTAGATCTCATAAGAGGAAAAGGTCTGTCCACCGCCGGTAACATCTGTTCCCTGCTTGACCCCGATAAGACCGGACAATTTATCCGCCCAGTACGTCATCTTGCTTACCGTATAGACCACTTCATCATGGACCGACTCTATGGCCGGGTCAAAAGACATGTCTATAACATAGCAATCGCGGCCTTCGACCGTTTCACTTCCGGTAACCGTCTCGGTAAGAGTATATGTGGTTCCGCTCATCACGTAGCTCCATGACCACGTATCCCCGACCTTTAAAATGGGCAGTTGTCCCTCCGGCGCTGCCTCTGCTTCCTCTACCCCGCAGGCTGGAAACAAGAACGAGATTGCTGCTATTAAAGAAAAAGCGACCAGCACCTGTATCATTTTCTTCATTGTCATCAACCTCCCTTCGTTTGTGCCACACAAGCAAATTCTAGCGAATCTAAGACCTTTTTTGGTCTCCTGACATATTATCCATGCGCGCCTATATAATAGCACAAAAAAAGAAAGTGTCTAGACCGGCGGGAAAAGGGTTTCCTGTTCTGGTCTATTTACCCTGAATAATAGAGAAGAACTCGGCGCGGCTGGCAGCCTTGGAGCGGAAGGCGCCCCGCAGCGCTGAAGTGATAACGTTACTGCCGGGCTTTTTAATACCCCGCATAATCATGCACATATGCTCCGCCTGCACAACCACCCCCACCCCGCTGGCTTTAAGTCCTTTATAGATAGTATCCGCGATGTCCGTGGTCATCCGTTCCTGTACCTGCGGCCGGCGGGCAATCGTCTCCACCACTCTGGCTAGCTTGCTGATGCCTACGATACGCCCCTCATCATTGGGAATATAACCCACGTGGGCTACCCCAAAGAAAGGCAGCAGGTGGTGTTCGCACATGGAATAAAACGGGATGTCCTTCAGCACCACCATCTCCCGGTGCCCCATCTCAAAGCCTACCTCCAGGTCTTCGCCGGCGTCTTTATGCAAACCCTGAAAAAGCTCGGCGTACATTTCCGCCACACGCTGCGGCGTTTCCTCCAATCCTTCCCGGGAGGGGTCTTCGCCGATAGCTTCGATGATTTCATGTACCGCTTTTTCTATTTTTGCCTTGTTCATAATGCCCGTCTCCTTTTACTTGCCCCACCCCAGGGCCTTCTCTACCGCCTCGGCATCGCCGGGGAGCTCAAGAATCTTGGGGGTCTTTTTCAGAGCTGTCTCGGTATCTTTAAGTCCGTTGCCGGTTACGATACATACGATTACCTGTTGGGAAAATTTACGACCCTGCTGCGTCAGCTTAACCAGGCCTGCCAGCGACGCCCCCGAAGCCGGCTCCCCGAAAATCCCCGCCTCTGACGCCATGATTCTTTGCGCCGCCAGTATTTCCTCGTCGCTGACCATATCTATGATGCCGTCGGACTCGTCGCGGGCAGCGACGGCCTTCTGCCAGCTGGCCGGGTTGCCGATGCGTATGGCGGTAGCCACCGTTTCCGGCTTCTCGACTACATGCCCCCTTACGATAGGCGCCGCCCCCTCGGCCTGGAAGCCGTACATCTTCGGCTTTTTAGTCGCCTTGCCCGCCTCGTAATATTCCTTGAAGCCCTTCCAGTAGGCCGTGATGTTGCCTGCATTGCCCACCGGCAAAAAGAGGTAGTCCGGCGCGTCGCCGAGGACATCGATAATCTCGAAAGCGGCGGTCTTTTGCCCCTCGATGCGGTTGGGATTGAGAGAATTTACCAGCGTTACCGGGTTTCTCTCCGAGAGCTTGCGGACGATTTTAAGCGCCATGTCAAAATTGCCGTCGATGGCGACGATTTTCGCCCCGTAAACGATTGCCTGCGCCAGTTTACCCAGGGCGATTTTCCCGCCGGGGATAACGACCACGCATTCAAGCCCGCAGTAAGCGGCAAAGGCGGCGGCCGAAGCGCTGGTGTTGCCCGTCGAGGCGCATATTACAGCCTTGCTGCCCTCCTCCACCGCTTTAGCCACCGCCACCACCATGCCCCGGTCCTTGAAAGAGCCGGTAGGCTGGCAGCCCTCCAGCTTAAAATAAAGCTCGCCGCAGCCGTACTTTTTCGCCAGCTTATCGCTCTTGACCAGCGGCGTGTCCCCCTCCCCGATTGTAAACATGGGGGTCTTGCCGGTAACGGGGAGGTATTTTTTATATTGCTCAATAACGCCCTTTTTCAGCGTTAGCCTCCTTCTATATCCTCCACGCGGATAAAGTTGCTTACTTCCTTCACTACTTCAAGCCCTCCGAGCTGGCGGATGGCTTTCTGCATGGCTTTTTCCCCGGCCGGGTGCGTCATAATCACGATTTCCGCCGTCTTCGTTTTTTCGTCCGACTCCGGCTGGATGGCCGATGAGATGCTGATTTTATTCCTGCCGAACACGGCTGAAATCTGCGCCAGCACGCCGGGTCGGTCTTTGGCCGCCAGCCTGATATAATACTGCGTCACGATATCGGCCATGGGCTTGATGGTCTTGCCGGGCACTTCCTTCCAGGTTGAAAGACTGCCCACGCCCAGCGCGATTTTTCGCGCCGACGAAACAACATCCGCAACGACGGCGCTGGAAGTGGGCCTGGCGCCGGCGCCCTCGCCGACGAACATCACCTTGCCCACCAGGTCGCCTTCTACATGCACGGCATTGTAAACGCCGTCTATCTTGGCCAGGAAAGAGTCCTGCGGTATAAATACCGGGTGTACCCTGGCTTCGATGGTATCTTCATTCTGCTTGGCTATCGCCAGCAGCTTGATGGCAAAGCCGAGTTCCCGGGCGTAGCGGAAGTCGCGCCCGGTCAGGCGCGTAATCCCCTCGCAGTAAATATCTTGAGGCCGCACCCGCATCTGGAACGCCAGCGAGGTAAGTATGGCCAGCTTGTAATTGGCGTCTGTACCCTCGATATCGTTTTCCGGGTTTGGTTCCGCGTAGCCAAGTTTCTGGGCTTTCTTCAGCGCCGAGGCAAAGTCCGTGCCTTCTTTAGCCATCATCGAGAGGATATAGTTGGTGGTCCCGTTGATAATGGCATAGATGGCGTTTATCTTATTCGCCACCAGGTCGTGCTTGAACGGGGCGATAAGCGGAATGCCCCCGCCGACGCTTGCCTCGTATTGCAGCCCGACCCCTTTTTTCTGCGCCAGGGCCAGCAGTTCTATGCCGCGCTTGGCAATCAGCTCTTTGTTGGAGGTGATTACATGCTTGCCCCCGTTAATGGCCCTTTTCAGGTAGTCGAACGCCGGTTTCTCCCCGCCGATAGCTTCGACGACGATATCGATGCCGGGCTCGCGGAAAAATTCGTCATCATCGGTGGTGAACAGTCGGGCAGACATCTTCTTTGCCTGCGGGCGCTTTAAGTCCTGCGGCAGGACCTTAATCTTGCGCAGGATGAGCGGGCAGCCGACCTTTTCCGCCAGTTCATCGGCTTTCTCCGTGAGTACCCTGGCGACCTGTCCGGCGATTACCCCCAGACCCAGTAACCCGATACCTATGCTTTTCTTCTTCATTTTATGTTCCCCTGACACTTTACAACTGCCGGCGCGCTCGTTCAACAGCCCACTCGTCCAGTTCGAAATCTTCAAGCAGGTGATTGATTATAAACTCCGTAGACTCTTCATGCATTTTAGTCGACCATTCGCTATAAAGGCTTTCAATTAACGTATCCCGGTCTTCAGTGGATAACGTCCGGTTTTCGTCTCTATCGACAACCTGCACTACCCAGGCACCGCCCCGCGTGTACAGGGTATCTTCGCGCAAGGGCTGGCTCCACTGCCCTATTTCCACTGTCGGACTGAACACATATCCGTTGAAAACATTGGTGATGTTTTGCGTGACGCTAATCAAGCCGAGTTCGCCGTGTCCGGCTTCTGAAGAGCTGTACTGGGATAAATTATCGGCAATAGGAGCAAGGTCTTCCCCGGCTTCCAGCCTGGCTCTGACTTCTATTGCCAGCTCCTCATTGCTTAAAAAGAGAGCCGACACATTGGCAGTGTTCTCGTCCGACCCTTCATTGACCCGAAGCAACCAGTATCCCAGCTGTTTATAAGACTCGTTATCGCTCAAGGGCGGGCTTACGTCTCCCGGATTTACATTCATATCTTTTACATATTCAAATGGAATTTCAGAGACCAGCTGGTCTTCCAATATGCTTATGGGATGCCACCCGAAATCACCCCCATTTTGCTTGGAATAATAGTTAAGCGCATATTCCTCGGCCAGCATCGTGAAATTTTCGCCGTTGATAATCAGTTCACGTAGCATCGCGGCCACGGCATCGCTTTCCACCAGCATAGCCCTCACGTGCACCTGATTAGCGGTCGCCGATACCATATTTTCAAAATATCCGCTTTTTACCTCGTGTGGTAATAATTGTCCCCTGACCATATTCAAGGCGAATTCGCTGACAGGAATACCGGTGCCTTCCAGGTATTGTGCGGCTTCCTCGTCGCTGATAACGATACCTAGCTCGGCCGCCTTCTGTATCAGCAGTGCTTCAGTTATAATCTGGCCCGCCACCGAACTTGCTATTTGCGCCACGTCTCCGGAAGCCGGGTTGCTACCGTAAAAAACCAGCGCGTCGATATAATAGGCGGCATCGTACTTTTTATCGAATACCTCGATTACCGTTTTATGCATCGGCAAATATTCGCCCACCAGCCATCCACCCAGAATAATGCCGATAATAGCAACGACAATTGCAATTCCCCCGAAGAAGAATATACGCTGCCGACGCTGCTGCTTTTTATAATGCGACAACTGACGTTTGGTGTATTCGCGTGGTTTGCTTTCGGTTTTTCTTTTCTTAGCCAAGTTAGTATCCCTTCATCTCAAATTATAAAATCACCCCGGTACTTAACATATATTATTTATAATGTAATGGATTGAAGGACTGATTTCAAATATTGCCTGTTACAATGCTGATAATCTGAATTTTTTAAGTTATTTTTTCTGCCACACGATATGGCATTTCCACCTGGGCAGAGTCTCGGGGAAATCGGTGCGGTAATGGGCGCCCCGACTTTCTTCCCTGATGCAGGCCGCTTCCGTAAGCAGACGCCCGGTTAATATCAGGTTGCTAAGCTCGTAGGAAGGCTGGTCGGTAGGACCGGGGAGAGAATTCTGCCACCCCGCCAGTACCCCCGCCGCCTTGTTTAAGCCGTCTTTGTCTCTTACTATGCCTACATTATCCCAGTGCAGTTGCTGTAGCGCGGCCAGACCCGGTACGGGCAATACCCTGGGCTTCGGCCGCTGGCTTAGCGATAACTGCATGTCTCTTATCTGTTCGGCATTCGCTTTCTTTTCTTTTGTCTTGTTCACCGTGCGTTCTACTATTCGTCGACTGAACACGATGGCTTCGAGTAAAGAATTGGATGCCAGTCGGTTGGCGCCGTGGACGCCGGTGCAGGCTACCTCGCCGGTAGCGAACAACCCGACGATATTCGTTTCTCCCCAGCTGTTTGTTTTTATGCCTCCTATCATGTAGTGCGCCGCCGGGGCTACGGGTATCCGCGTTTTTGTTATGTCCAGACCGTGGTCCAGGCAAAAACGATAGATTTGAGGAAACCGGGTGGAAATAACATTTGGCGGTAAATGGGTAACATCAAGATACACCTTGTCCGAATTGGTTTTCTTCATTTCGTTCAGTATGCTGCGGGCGACCACGTCCCTTGGCGCCAGGTCGCCCTTTTCATGGTATTCCGACATGAAACGTAAGCCTTTAGCGTTGCGCAGCATGCCCCCCTCCCCCCTCACAGCCTCCGATATCAGGAAGGGCAATACGCCGGGCATACGCAGGGCGGTGGGGTGGAACTGGAAAAACTCCATATCCGTGATATCGGCGCCAGCGTTAAATGCCAGCGCAATACCGTCGCCGGTGGCAACGTCCGAATTGGTATTGTATTTAAACAGCTGCCCTGCCCCGCCGGTTGCCAGGACCAGAAAACGGCACTGGAACTCTTCTTCGGTGCCGGTGCGGCAGTCGATTGCCTTGATGCCGGCCACCCTGCCCTTATCGACCAGTATCTCCGTGGCCAGGAAATTTTCCAGCACCTGTATTCCGGCGCCGCGCACCTTCCGGCTTAGGGCCAGCTCGATGTGCTCGCCGGTTGCATCTCCCCCCGCATGGAGAATGCGCGGCACACTGTGGGCCGCCTCCATCGTCAGGGCTATTTCCCCGTCTATCGTGTCGAACGGCACACGGTAATATACGAGGTCGGCGATGCGTGCCGGGGCTTCTTTTGCCAGGATATTCACTACTTCTTCGTCGGACAGGCCGCCGCCGGCATTGATGGTGTCCTCCACGTGAAGCTTGAACGAATCGTCCTTGCCGATGGCCGCCGCGATGCCCCCTTGCGCATGCTTCGTATTGCAGTCGTCGATGCTTCCCTTGGTTATAACCAGCACGCTGCCGTGCTCGCTGGCCAGGAGGGCTGTGTAAAGTCCGCCGATGCCGCTCCCAACGATGACGTAATCGTATTTATTCATCTCCGTCTATCCCGTCTCCGGTTCCTGCTCGGTATATTGATTAAATATGCCTGTATTATATTCTATCCCTGGTGAAAGTGCGCTATCGGAAAGACCAACTAAACGGCACGCGGTCCCCTGTCTTGAGAAGCTTCTCGACTATAAAAAATGGTGCCGAGGCGGAGATTTGAACTCCGACGCGCTTACGCGCACCACCCCCTCAAGATGGCGTGTCTACCTATTCCACCAC
>JAFGHK010000099.1 GCA_016930185.1 Dehalococcoidales bacterium
CTGGATACCTTCCGTCCCGTCACCGAGGACGATCCCCTAAAGCATAAGATTTACCGGGAATACGGTGTTATCGAGGGTGATGTAGCTGAAGAGTTGACCCGCGCCCGCCGCGAGGGACGCCGCATCATATGTGTGGGGACAACAACGGTAAGACTTATTGAGCAGGCTGCCCTTGAAGGCGATGCCGGGGAAATCCGTCCTTTCCGGGGCTGGGTTGACCTCTTTATTCTGCCAGGGCACCGCTTTGGCACGGTCGATGCTATGGTTACGAACTTCCATCTGCCCCGTTCGACGCTGCTCATGCTGGTGGCGGCTTTCGGCGGTAAAACGCTTATTGATAAAGTCTATCGTGAGGCTATCATCCAGAAATACCGTTTCTACAGCTTCGGCGACGCGATGTTGGTGCTATGAGACGGAAATAGCTTCACATCGTTCTCCAGTCCAGCTATATTTACGGCACAGGTCACTCCTGAGCGTCTTGGCATCCTAGAATTCGAAGTCCTCATAGTAGACAGGCATCTTCTGCATTAACTCAATGCAGGCTGTCTTTGCAGGTGTTGCTTCCGACTGGGATTCAGTTTGGCAGCCGCTAAGGATAAGCAAGGCCACCAGCGTAGTGATTATGGTTAGGGTTACGTTTCTCATCGGTCTCATCTCTCAACTCCCGATAGGGACTACTACCAGGGGAGAGTTCGCCGGGTAATATCAATTACTATAACGAGTTTGGTTTTATCCAGGATGTAATTTCTTAGAGAAAATTCCTGGGTGCGGAGCACCAGCTATGGCTTACCTCCTCTGATAATCTGCAGGCGGTAGGGGAAGCGGTCTTTTGGGATTCGCTTAAGAATCCATATTCCTTTCGCCACCGTGGTGATTATACCGCATAATAGATGGTATCTTGAAGTGAAATACTCTATTGTGAAGTGAATCACACAAAACATCGTTTTGTTCAGCGAATATTGAATAATGTTTCGGACTATAGCGTGTAATCCATGTTATACGCTAGGTTTGCTGAAAAACAATTCTGAGCTACAGTATCTGTACGTGGAGTTAGACTTTCCCCCGTCTCCGTCAGATGAATCTTGATTTCGTGCTCATTGAAATCCCAATCACCTTAATAAATAAGTCCCGTTCCATAACCCCGTAAAGAAACTCCGGGCATTTATTCCCAGCACGCGGGTATCATAACCGCCTTCTTGAACAACAAGCGTGGATAATCCAAGTGAGCCTATCATTCTGCCAATGGTTTCAAAGTCGCTAGCTTCCAGGGTCCAGCTTCCGGTGGGGTCTTCTTTGGCAGTATCCAGGCCAAGGGCGACAACCATGAATTTGGGATTATATTTTTTAATCCTCTTTATGGCATCCTCGAGGGCTTTGATGTAAACCTCACCGCCGATGTTTTCAGGCAGAGGGATATTCATATTGAACCCTTTACCGGGTCCTCTGCCTCTTTCACTGACGAATCCGCTGAAGTAGGGGTAAGTATAGCGCGGCTGACCGTGAATAGATACTGTCAGTAAATCGGAACGTTCGTAGAATATCTCCTGCTGGCCATTACCGTGATGATAATCTACATCAAGAATGGCGACTTTTCCATAGTCGCTAAGGAGCTGGGCAGCTGCTGCCGAGGAATTGAAGTAGCAGAAACCCCCGAAGCTGGCTATTTCGGCGTGGTGTCCGGGCGGACGTACCAGTGCGTAAGCCAATCGGTAGCCTTCGAGGATTTGTTTCGCTGCTGTTAGAGCGCAGTCAACTGCTCGTTTGGCTGCCATGTAGGCATTGCCGGTCAGCGGTGTGAAGGTGTCAATGCAGTAATAGCCGGCGCGTATCGGTAGGTCCTTCGGAGGACGCGTTCGATTACGTATGGGGAAGACGTAGGGATAAATGGCGGTATCTTCGTCGAGCCGGGTGCAGACTGCCTCCAGATAATTTACGAAGCCGCGGTCATGAATCCTCTTTATATGCTCTTCGGAGAAGTGCCGTACCGGCACCTTTTGAAACAGAGTGGTCTTCCCTATCTCATCCAGAATTGCATCGATTCTCACCGGAGCTTCAACGTAACCAACTTCCTTAACGTGGTGAATCCGGTGACGGTCGTTTATAACCAGTCGGATACGCTTATCCAATGGTGTTGTCCGTTGGATAGGTACGGGGTTCTTCTTAAAATAGCGAGGCGGTCTTAAATGGACAGGATTATCTTGAAAAGAATCTACCACCATGGCGACATATTCGGGAGGACAGATACCGCGGTATTTACGCTCCAGGATTGCCCGGACTATTTCTTGAGCCTTATCACGGGATAACTCGGTTTCCTGTCCCAGGTTATCGAAAACGAGATAGGGTGGATTATCATCCCCCGGTTTAAGAGGAGTTTCATATGCGGTATTTATAATAGGACGCGCCCCGTATCTTTCGTAGAAACGCAGACGTGCGGCATTTTGTTTCCTTATTACAGGGTCACGGCTCAACTCCGGGGTATCGGGAAGACATTCGAAGAAAAGCCCGACCGTTTCCAGATCAAGTGCTTCCTCACGCACCCTTTCGTAAAGAGCGCCCCCAATGCCCCCACCGGTCTTCTGCTCGGCGGCGGAAATATAGTCCAGGTAACAAAATTTTAGAGCAGGTGCGTGGAAGAGAAGGGCAAATCCATCTACATGGTCCTTGACACCCTCGGCGATAAAGAGTATCGCCCGGAAGCGGTACTTCATGGGGTTGCGCAGTTGCTCCGGGAGTTTTTTTATATCTCTCTTTGAAAGAAAGGGAAATTGAGCGCGTAAAATATCCTGCACCTGCGCAATCGCCTGTTGATTGGCGGGAGTTATATCATCATAAACCCGTCTGATTCTAAACATCAGTATGTTCTACCTAAGCCTTTTTTGAAGAATAAGCTTATCGTCTCCGGGTTCGTAGAAGTCCGGCACGCGGGCTATTTCGCTGTAGCCATGCCGTTTATAAAACTGTCTGGTCTTAGCGTACGCTGCTGTAGATGACGTCTCGACTAATAACAGCCTGCCTCCGGATTTAATTATTTCTTTCTCGGCGGCTTTTATCAGGGAGCTGCCGATACCCAGTCCTCTTTTACCTTGAGCTACTGCTTCCCAGTATATGTCCCAGGTACCGTCGGTCAGCGGTGCAGGGCCATAGCAAATGTAACCGGCGACTTTATTATTATCTTCAGCGACCAGAAAAAAGTACCCGGAATTTACTGGGTCTTTCAGGCAGGAATCGAGTACTTCTTTGGCGATAATAATTTCGGACGGTTTAAACTCCGGCGTATTTTCTAATATCTTAATTAAAGCGGTTCTGTCTGAAGCTGATACGGGACGTATTTTCAAATTCATATTTTTTCCTGTCCAAAGCAAGTTTTATTATCTTTTCAATTAATCTTTCATAGTCCAAACCGGCAGCAGCTGCCTGACGGGTAACCCCTGCGTCAGGTGAAATATCCGGATTGGGATTCATCTCGATTACATTTAATTTACCCTCATTATCCATACGCATATCGACGCGAGCATATCCTGAACAACCGAGCAGGCGATACACTCCCAGAGCGGTTTTTTGGATAGACTCTCTTGCTTTATCGTTAATTTTAGCGGGACATTCTGCTTTCGTGTTTTGGTAATATAAGCTTTCCGGTTCCCACTTGGCTTCAAAGGTAAGAAGCTGCGGCATTTCCGGCGGAAGCGTATAGACTATCTCGGATACCGGCAACACCTCGGGTTTGGTATCACCCATGACCGTAACATTAAATTCACGCCCATTGACGAACTCCTCCACGAGTGCCTGATTATTATAATCATCAAGTATCATCTTAACACGCTGTTTCAATGAAACTGAGTCATGAACGACGCTCTCAGGTGAGATACCGTGGCTACCGTCCTCACGGCAGGGTTTAACAATACAGGGGAAGTTGAGTCGAAAGAGATGGATTTTGTCTATACCGAGTAACTGGAAATCGGGCGTAGGAATGCCGGCCGTCCTTAGCATTTTTTTTAAGTTGAATTTATCCAGCCCCAGCTTCAACACTGCCGCAGTACAACCGGTAAATGGTACCCCCCTTTTTGAAAGTATTTCCGGTACGATAATTTCCGTTTCCGGTTCGCCGGGAAATCCTTCAAACAGATTGAATACCAGCGATGCATCAAGAGAACTTAATATATCTCTAACATGCTCGCCCGGCGAAAGCGGAATAACTTTAGCATTATATCCGAGTTTAGTTAAAGCTTTATGTACGGCATTAACACAGGTTAAAACGCCCGATACTGCCTTTGCCTCTTGATGTTTGTCATAATAAGATGAGTGCAGCGTGTTGTAAACGATGGCTATACTTTTTGGCATTGCGGGCACCTTTTCAGGGCAGCATCAAGTACCGCTCCTATCACTCCCTGATGAGTCCACCCCATCTTGATAGCCATTATTATAAGGTCACTGTAAGTACCAAGTCCCGGCAGGGGATTTATCTCAATAAAATATGGTGTGCCATCGTAGCCGACACGGAAGTCAACACGGGCGAAGTCGCGGCACCCCAGTATCTTAAAAGTATCAAGGCTGACTTCTTCAATTTTCTTTATTACTGTCGACTTGAGTTGCGCGGGGCATTCGTAGCTGACCAGCGCTTCATAGTCCCGCTTTACCTCCAGTGAATATACGAAGTGTTCGGTCTTGTTCTTAGGTAAAATACGCATGACGCCAACTATTCTCGGGTTTTTATTCCCGACAATCCCCACGGTAACTTCATCCCCATCAATAAACTCCTCTGCCATTACCGGCTGGTGGTAGAGCTCCAGAAGTCGCCTTATTTCATTTACAGCTTCGTGCGGGGTGTCGGCAATCGAAGTCCGGCGTATCCCTTTACTGGAGCCTTCGTAAGCCGGCTTGACAATCACCGGGAAATTGAAGCTTTCTAAAAGGAACAGGCTCTGGCTTTCCCTGTCATCTACAACCAGCCATCGGGGCGTTTTAATTCCCTCTGTCGTCAGCAGTTTCTTGGTAAGCGGTTTATCCAAACACACTACCAGAGTTTGCGGGTCAGAGCCGGTATAGGGTATATTCAGCATCTCCAGAATTGATGGAACCTGGGCTTCCCGATTCCGGTAGTTGCCGCGGCCTTCCGCGATATTAAAAACAAAATCGACCTCTTCACGGCGGATGCTGTCTAAAAACTGCTCGCCGCCGCCCAGCCAGACAACCTGATGCCCCATAGCTTCAATAGCGTCTGAAATTACTCCAACCGTCTCCGGTGAATCGTATTCCTCCAGGGCGTCATCGACCGTGATATTATGGGGCACTTCTGTTTTAAGGTCATATGCCAGACCGATTCTCATTAGCCTCTCCCCTTTTTCTCGACCGGTACGGCATGAGCTAGCAGACTCTCAACGATATCGCTTTGCGGTTGTCCGGTCATTTCCGTCTTTACCCCGGTTTCCGGGTTGGGATTTCGGTATCGGTACACCTGTCCCTCGTAATTCCTTAATAATAGTTCCTTATCGGTCATCGAAAGGACATAGTTCGGTTGTAGCGGGACCTTGCCGCCTCCGTGGACCAGGTCTACCACGAAGGTAGGTACGGCCAGGCCGGAGGTGTGTCCGCGCATACCCTTGATTATATTTATGCCAACCTCAACCGGGGTACGCAGGTGCTCCGTACCCTGAACCTCGTCACACTGGAAAAGATAATAGGGACGTACCTTTGCCTTCAGCAGTCCGTGGCAAAGGGGTGTCATTATTTCCACGGAATCGTTGATACCCCGCAATAATACTGATTGATTGTTTACCGGCACGCCACTGCGTATTAGTCGGTCACAGGCATTTGTGGCTTCCGGAGTCAACTCACGAGGGTGGTTGAAGTGAGTATTAAACCAGATGGGACCATACTTAGAGAGTACGGTGCATAGTTCTGTATCAATCCTTTGCGGCAAGACTACGGGGAATCTGGAGCCAATTCGTATTATTTCAACATGTTTTATTTCCCTTAGCTTGGAGAGAATGTGCTCTAATTGCTGGTTTGAGAGCGTCAAAGGGTCGCCGCCGGAGATAATTACGTCTCTGATACCATTATTGTTCCGTATGTAATCAAGCATCCTGTCAATCTCGCTGACGGTACGTGTCCAGGCACCGTGCCTCCATTCTCTTTTACGCGTGCAGTGCCGGCACAGCATGGGGCAGATATCCGTAAGGACCATCAAAACACGGTCCGGGTATCGATGGACTAGTCCTGGAATCACCGAGTCCTCTTTTTCTCCCAGAGGGTCTTCCATTCCCATGGCATCCATGGCTGTTTCCAGGATTGATGGCACTGCCTGTTTACGGATGGGGTCATCCGGGTCATCGGGGTTGATTAGCGATAGATAGTAGGGGGTGATAGCCATGGGGTATCGCTTGATGACGGTTTCAAGCAGCAGTTTCTCATCGCATGAAATGGGAATAAATCGACTTAATTGTTCAATGGTTGTTATGCGGTTGCGGAAGTGCCATTTCCAGTCATTCCAGAGGTAATCAGGGACACCGGGGAAGAATTTTTCTTTACCGGTGTCGCATTTACCGGGAGGTTCTTCCTGGGCAACGGATGCACATACTTGCTCATCGGGAGACTCCGTAATGATATTACTACGGAGTCGTGTCCTGTTAGTTACATTAAGTGAAGTGGGGGTAGAGGTTTTTATACTAGTCACCGGTGCTATATTCAATTTTTCCTTTCGCAACACTCCTTTTAGTTTAGAGAATTATGTACCCAATTAAAATGAGGCCCGCAGGCCCTGTTGCATTAACCAAATATTCATGATATACTATTTAGGAAATATAATTCCTAAATTAATTATACGATATTGGTAGGATTTGTCAATAGGTTTTTAGAAATTTTTTAAGCCTGGTACCTGAAATAAACGAGGAAGGAGTATTATGCCGGGATGGAAATTTTTAACTAATCATGCCCTTGTACTATGTCTTATTAAGCAGAAGCCCCGGATTACGGCAAGAGAAATAGCGTTAACTATTGGAATCACTGAAAAGGCGACTCGTAATATTATAAATGACCTTGAAGCCGATGAATATATTACCAAGAAGCGAGAGGGACGTAGAGTAAGATACTGGGTTGATGTTGACATGCCACTAAGACACGAAATTCAGCATGACAAAGCCATCGGCGACCTCCTGGAAGTAATTGGGTGGAGAAGGCGGAAGAAGAAGGTTAAAGAGAGTGTTTAGATATATAAAAAGACCTATTACAGTGTTCTTGTAGACTAGAAATTTTCTGTTCCCATTCTGTAACATTATCCTCTTCCCTAGATTGTCGTACAATCTTCTTACAAAAGCGTTTGCTGGGTGCCGGTGAGACGCCCTTGCCGCCCTATATCCACGCCGACTTACAAGACCCGGAGCGGTATCAGACCGTCTATGCGAAAGTCGCGGGCAGCGCCGCCGCGCCTACGGCCGGTCTGCACTTTACCCCGGCCCTGCTGAAGAAGATAGACCAGAAGGGCATCCGCTGCCTTTTCATTACCCTGCACGTGGGACTGGATACCTTCCGTCCCGTCACCGAGGACGA
>JAFGHK010000100.1 GCA_016930185.1 Dehalococcoidales bacterium
CCCCATCAGCACCGATATCTCCGCCTTGCCCAGGTCCATGATGTCCTTGCTGTTCGTCCCCTCGAAGACCAGCACCTCGTCGTAAGGGTGAACGACGGCCCCCTCCAGCGGGTGAAAGGTGCTCGGCTTCTTGACGTACCCGAAGGAAAAGTGGGCATTGAAACCCTCCATGTCCTTGGCCTCCATCCACATGCGGGGCTCGGCGTAAAGTCCCCTCGGCGGGTCCTTGATAGCGATGGGTTTTATCAGGTGTGCGTACTCTTTCTTAACTGCCATGAGAGACTCCTTTCAAAAGTGAATGCTGGTAAATGCAGCGGCTTTTCTCCCAAAGAATAACAGAGACGGATATTGAGGGTCAAGGTGAATTCATCCGTATCCCATGTCCTCTACCCCTGTGGGAGAGGATTAAGGTGAGGGGTTGGTTCCGGCGTATTTATTGGTTTTGGAGTATTGGCGTCCATCCACCGTAATGGCCCGCTCTTATCCCTCCGACTCCGCCGTCTCGAACTGGCTCTGGTAGAGCGAGGCGTAGAAGCCCTTGGCCTCCAGCAGCTCTTTGTGGTTCCCCTGCTCCACGATGTCCCCGTCCCTCATCACCAGTATGATGTCAGCATTGCGTATGGTGGAAAGCCGGTGCGCAATCACGAAGGCCGTGCGGTCCCGCGTCAGCTCCTCCATGGCTTTCTGTATCAGCACTTCTGTCCTGGTATCGACGGAGCTGGTAGCCTCGTCCAGTATCAGTATCTTGGGGTCGGCCAGGAATGCCCGCGCGATGGTCACCAGCTGCTTCTGCCCCTGCGATAGGTTGGAGGTCTCCTCGTTCAGCTCGAAATCATAGCCGTGCGGCAGCGCGTGCACGAAGGCGTCCACGTAGGCCATTTTCGCCGCCGCAACAACCTCGTCATCCGTCGCTGTGAAATTACCGTACCTGATGTTTTCCCTGATCGTTCCGTTAAAGAGCCAGGTGTCCTGCAGCACCATCCCGAACATCTCCCGCAGGTTCTCCCGCTTCATCTCTCGTATATCCAGCCCGTCCACGTAAATGCCCCCGCTGTTGATGTCGTAGAAGCGCATCAGCAGCTTAACTAGCGTCGTCTTGCCGGCGCCGGTAGGACCGACGATGGCCACCTTTTGACCGGGCTTGATTTTCGCAGAAAAGTCGTTGATGATTATCTTATCCGGGCTATACCCGAAGTGCACGCTGTCGAAAGTCACGTGCCCCGTCACCTTCTCCAGTTTCTTAGCGTCGGCGGGGTCGGGTTCTTCCTCTTCCTCTTCCAGGAACTCGAATACCCGCTCGGCGGCCGCTACGGTCATCTGCAGCGTGTTGGCGATGTTCGTCGTCTGCGCAATTGTCTGCGTAAATGTCCTCACGTACTGGATGAATGCAAGGATATCCCCGACTTGTATTGTCTTCCGCACCACCAGGTAGCCGCCTAATATGCTTACCCCGATGTACCCCAGGTTGCTGATGAATTGCATCACCGGCATCATCGCCGTGGCGAAAAAGTGCGATTTCCACCCTGCTACATAAAGTTGCTCGTTCATCCCGTCGAATTTCTTTATCGACTTCTCTTCGCCATTGTAGGCCTTCATCACGTTGTGCCCGGTAAACATCTCCTCCACGTGACCGTTGATATGCCCCAGGTACGCCTGGTTCATCCTGAAATATTTCTGCGACCTTTTAACAATGAATCTTATAAGTATTAACGCTATGGGCATTATCACCATCGCCGCCAGCGTCATCATCCAGCTTATCCACAGCATCATCGCCAGCACGCCTACTATCATTGTCACAGAGGTGACTATCTGCGAAAAATTCTGGCTCAAGATGTTGCTCATTACATCGATGTCGTTAGATAAATAGCTTATTACCTCGCCGTGGGTCTTTTTATCGAAGTATTTCAGCGGTAGCTTGTCGATTTTCTCCGCAATATTTTTCCGCAGCTGATACGTCATTTTCATGGCGATGCCGGACATCACCCAGCCCTGCGCGTACTGGAATGCCGTTGCCGCCACGTAAAGCCCCAGCAGTATCAGCACAATCCTCCCGATGTAGGCAAAATCGATGACCGCACCCGGCACGCCCATCATCTTCTGCATGGCCCCCTGGAAAAGTACCGTCGTGGCGTCGCCCATCAACTTCGGCCCGATAATAGCGAATACGGTGCCGGCTATGGATAATATCAGGGTCAGGATGATGGCGTATCGGTAGGGCTTGAGGTACGCCAGCAGGGTCTTCAGCGTCTTTTTGAAGTCCCTGGGCTTTTCATCGGCCATCATCGGCCCGTGCCGGCCCGGTCCGCCTCTTCCAGGTCCTCCCGGCGGAGGTCCGCCGCCCCCCATTGGCCCGAAGTGATACGGAATCTTCATCGGGACAGCTCCTCCTCGGTCAGCTGCGACTCCGCAATTTCGCGGTACACCTCGCAGGTATCCATCAGCTCCTTGTGCTTGCCGATGCCCACGATTTCGCCTTTATCCAGCACCACAATCTGGTCGGAGTTCATGATGGTGCTTATCCGCTGGGTCACTATCAGCACCGTGGCGTCTTTCGTCTGGCGGCGCAGCGCCTTTCTAAGGGCGGCGTCGGTGGTATAGTCCAGTGCTGAAAAACTATCGTCGAAAATGAATATCTCCGGTTTGCTAGCCAGCGCCCTGGCAATCGCCAGCCTCTGCTTCTGTCCGCCCGAAAGGTTAGCGCCTCCCTGCGACACCGCCATTTCGTAGCCCTTCTCGTTCTGCTTGATAATATCTATGCCCTGCGCCGTTTTCAGGAAGTTTTCCACCTCTTCGTCGCTGGCGCTTTCGTTGGCGTATCTGATGTTGCTGGCGATGGTGCCGGAAAACAGCAGCGTTTTCTGCGATACATACCCTATTTTCTCCCGCAGGTCGTGCTGCGTTACATCGCGGATGTCCAGCCCGTTCACGAGAATTTTCCCGCTGGTGACGTCGTAAAAACGTGGTATCAGGTTAATCATTGTCGATTTGCCGCTGCCCGTGCTGCCGATTATCGCCGTTGTCTGCCCCGGCTTGGCGGTAAAGTTGATATTTTTTAATAAATCTTCTTCAGCGCTGGGGTAGCGGAAAAACACATCTTTAAATTCCAGCTGCCCCTTGAGGTCGCCCTTGAATTTCACCGGGCTCTTTGGGTTCTTGATAACGGGTTCGGTGTCGAGGACCTCGTTGATTCGTTGCGTGGAAACGATTGCCCGCGGCAGCATCACGAACACCATCGAGACCATCATGAAAGCCATGATTATCTGCATCGTGTACTGCATGAAGGCCATCATGTCGCCCACCTGGACCGTGCCCGCGTCCACCTGGTAGGCCCCCACCCATACAATCGTAATCATGACGACGTTCATAATGAGCATCATCACCGGCATCAGAAACACAATCACGCGGGTAATGAAAAGCTGTGTCTTCGTCAGGTCTTGATTGGCGTCATCGAATTTCTTCTCCTCGTGGTTCTGGGTATTGAAAGCCCGGATAACCATGATGCCGGACAGCATCTGGCGCGTCACCAGGTTTACTTTATCGATTAGCTTCTGGATTATCTTGAACTTGGGCACGGCCACTATCAGCAGTACGCCTATCAGCACCATCATCGCCAGCACCGCCGCGGCGATAATCCAGGACATGGATGCCCCTCCGCTGATTACCTTAATAACGGCCCCGATACCCAGTATCGGTGCATAAAATGCAATCCGGAACAGCATCACCAGCAGCATCTGCACCTGCGTGATGTCATTGGTCGACCTTGTAATCAGGGAAGCGGTGGAAAATTTATCGAACTCGGTATTGGAAAAGTCCTCCACCCTGACGAATGCCTGCTTGCGCAGGTTCCTGGCCAGACCGGAGGACGTCCGTGCTGAAAGATACCCCACCGCTATTGAGGCCGCCGCCCCCAGAAACGTGAAGAGAAGCATGATGCCCCCCACCCGCAGGATATAGGTCGATTGTATTCCCACCAGGTCGATGCCTATCGCTTCGTATTCCATGGTCAGCATCGCCTGCGCCGCCTGCCTTACCATGTTGTCGAGTACCGTTGTATCATCGGGCAGTTGCAGAATCCCGTCCTCCCCCCCGGTCATGCCTGCGATGATGGCTTTGGTGAATAGTTCGTCCAGGCTCTCGATAGCCTCGCTGTCGTCGGTATTTAGCTTGTAGATATTCTCGCTGGACAGCGCCGGGTATTCCTCGACATACCTGGCGTAATCACTTTCGGAAAGCGTCTCCCTGCTAAGCAGCAGGTAATAGTCGGCGACCTCCTCTTGGTCGCTGTCGTCCAGGCCGGATATAAGCCTGTCGTAGGTGCTGGTTCGCATGGCTTCCGGTACGGCGTTCTCGATGCCGTTGCCCTGTATGCCGACATTTACGATGTCCGCCATGTACCCCGGCAGCGCTAGCTCGGTCATCGCCTGCCCGAACAGCAGCGCGAAGATTACGACAATCGCCCAGGTGAAAGGCTTGAGGTGCTTGATAAGTTTAATCAATGGTGCGGCCTTTCGTTTCGTGATAGGTGTCCATCTTGATGAACAATGCTATTAATTGCTTTATCTCGTCGTCGTTCAGCGCTTCGAATATCCTGGACATGGAAGCTAGGTGGTCTTTCCGGAACTTCTCCATTTGTTTTTTCGCCAGCTCCGTCAGCTTCAGCCGCACGATACGCCGGTCGCTGGGGTCGCCCTCACGCGCCACCAGTCCCTTTTGCACCAGCCCGTTCATGAATTGTGTCACCGCACCGGGCGTGATGTGCGATAGGTCCGCCAGCTCTTTCATGGATATCCCTGCTGCTTTTTTGCGGCCGATGGTAAACAATAGGTGGACCTGGGGCGGACTTAATTTAGGCTCCGGCGGCGGCCCCGGGTGGCGTACGTGCCGCATTACAGACATCAACCGCTGGGTGACAGTTTGCAATAGGTCTTCTCTTTTTTTGTCCATGTTCATATCCAAAAAATTTATTCTGGAATAAGTAAACCGAAAGCGACCTTTTACTTTAGTTACTTAATAGTTTAGCACCTAAAGTAATATCTGTCAATAGGCTTAAAGTCATATCGTTTCAATGGAAAAAATTGGAATTCCTTCCCGGAAAAGTGCTAGAATCTGGTTGATTTTAATAACTTATCAAATCTGACCGCAACGGAGGTATTTAAATGAACGCATATAAGATACCGGGCGTCGGCCCACTCACAATGGAAAAGACGAAACTTAAGAAAGACGCGCTGGCCGGTGAGGTAGCCGTGATTACAGGCGCGGCGGGTAACGTTGGGCTGGGCGTGGCCAGGAGCCTGGCGTGGCTGGGGGCAAAAGTAGTCATTGCCGATGTCACCGAGGAGCCCGGCAAGGCCGCCGAGGAGCTTATCAACAGCGAGAGCGGACCGGGTACCGCTTTATTCGTAAACACCGATGTTTCCGACGAGGCCTCTATGAAGGCTATGGCTGAAAAGGCTTTCGATACGTTCGGGAAGGTGGATATACTGGTCAATAACGCCATGGCGATGTCCCTCGGGGCGCCCATTTTAACGTCCACCATCGAACAGCTCGACCGCATGTACGAAATCGCCGGGCGCGGCACGCTTATCGGCATCCAGCTTTTCGTGCCCGGCATGCAGGAAAGGCATCACGGCGTGGTCACCTACATGTCCACGGCTTTCTGCCACCCGGTGGGGCCGAGCAACTACTGCGCCGCCAAAGCCACCGGCGGCTCAATCATGATGTCGCTGGCATCGGAACTGGGGCCGATGGAAAAACACGGTATCTCCGTCTTTACCTTTATCCCGGCGGGCGTCGGCATGCCCCGCAGCGTGCCCCCGCCGACCCCCGAGATGATGGAAGAATTTAAAAAGAGATTTAAAAATTTCAAGATGCCCGCCATGCCAGGCTACGAGGCAAATATCCCCTCCGAGGACGGCGGGGCGGCCATGGCTTACTGCATCGTCCACGCCGACGAGCTGCACGGTTCGGGGATTATGATCGGGCAGGCCTTCCGGCAGATGGACTGGCCCTACCCCAAGCCGGAAACGGTGCAAAAGACCGATTTCCAGCGTCTTAACAACATGGCGCTGCCGATGGTTTTCGCCTTTATGGGGCCCGGTTTTAACGACCCCAAGGTGCCCCTTACGCCTATTAGTCGGGAGTAAAACAAAGGGAATTTACCATAAAAGAACGCCAGTGTTACGCCCAGTTTTTCAGCTCGTAATGGCCGCAGGCGACCCGGTAGCGGCTGATTTGCTGTCCCCCGAGCCAGAGTTGCGTTTCCTTTATATCCCTTAAGCACTTTTCGTAGGGAAAGTCTTCGGAAATCGCCATTGAGCCCAGCAGTTCGGCACCTTTGTTGATAATCTCGACGGCGGTATCCCCGCAATACACGCGCACGGCCGCCGCCTTGGCCACGAATTCAGGCTCGAAGGGCATACCGTACTCATCGTGATGGTCGAACATCCAGGATAGATTATAAACACCGGCTTTCATCATCTCTATCCCGATAGCCATATCGGCGATTATGCCCGCGGCTATACTGTGCTGACGGACTGGCTTAAAACCGCCCATGCGCGTGCCGGTATAGTCCAGCACTATCTCAAAAGCCCGTTCGGCAATCCCGAGAGCAATCACGGATGAATGCCATTGTGCATCGGCCGTGGCAGCTTTAAAGAAGTTCCCGTCCATACCTGGTCCCGCCGCCCTGTATTCTTTAGGCACCCGGACATCTTCATAGTATATTGAAGAATTAACGACTGTTTTAAATAGCATCTTTTTCTCCGGTTTGCTGAATGATAGTCCCTTTGCATCCGGAGGTACGTATATCAGGGCAATCCCTTCGTCACCTGCGTTCGGGTCGGTGGTGCAGACCGTCAGGTAAAGGTCGGCTATGCCGCCGTTGGTCGGCCACGACTTTGCCCCGTTTATCACCCATTCGTCCCCCTCGAGCCTGGCGGTCGTCTTAATACCGGCGCCGTGCAGCAGGGGGTTCTCGGTATCGCAGCCGCCGGCTTCATCGGTCATCGATATGCAGGCATACGCCAGCTTGCCGCTGCAAAATGGCGGGCAAAACCTGTCCAGAACGACTTTGTTCTTTGCCATGATTGCCGGCTGTACCATCATCCCGGCGTTGATGAGAATAACCTGGCTTATCCCCGCGTCCCCCTTCGCCAGTTCCTCGCAGATAATGCACTGGGTCATATGTGAAAGTCCGCCTCCCCCTCCGTATTCAACGGGATATCCCCCCGACTGTATCTTGATATCGACGAGTTTTTGATGGACTTTTTCAACCAGCTGATAATCGGAGTCCAGCTCTTTTGTTATAGGTGTAATTTCTTTCTTGGTAAAGTCCCTCACTGTCTCTCTTATCTGACGCTCTTCTTCGGTTAACAAATGCTCCAGGTTCACGTTAGCCCTCCTTAAAAACCATTATTTATGCACCTGCCAAATCCCCATAAGAATATTAAAATATAGTAATTTTGTCAAAAATCGACTGATGTGAAATGAAGCGCGGTGAAGTTTTGGTAGGCCGTGCAGGGCTCGATTACTCCCTAAGGGAGGAACAAGGCCTGAGGGGCAAGGGGGCTGTGGCGGGAGGGAAGGCCTTA
>JAFGHK010000101.1 GCA_016930185.1 Dehalococcoidales bacterium
CAGCCTTCGCTTATTAAAAAGGCTCTATCATCGCTTGAATTCCTCGTCGTTACCGACATGTTTCCCGGTGAAACAGCCCGGCTGGCATCGGTAGTATTACCGGCGGCAAGTTTTGCCGAGAAAGAGGGGACGTTTACCAACTTCGAAGGGAGAATTCAGCCGGTCAGAAAGGCTATCAAGCCGTTTGGTGACAGCCTGCCCGATAGTGAAATTATAACGCAGCTCTGCTCGGCAATGGGGTCGCCGATACCTTATTCGTCGCCGCACCAGGTGACGGAGGAAATAGAGGATATGGTGCCCTTCTACCGTCAGGTTTCTGCCAGGGATGCCGATACGATGGGACTGGAGATGAGTGAGGTCAACGACGGTACGCCGGGAACCAGGCGCCTTTATAAAGGGCTTTTCCCCAGCGGCTTCGGGCGTTTCCATCCCGTGGAATTTACACCCCTGCAAGAAAGTAAAAACGGATATAATTTCACGTTGATAACAGGTTCCAGCAGGTACCATTTCGGTACAGGCGGGCGGAGCCAGCGTTCCGCAAGGTTAAAGCAATTCTCTCCGGAGACTTTCCTGGAAATCAACCCCGCCGACGCCAAAGAACTTGGTCTGAAGGGTGAGGGCAAAATTAAAATCATATCGGAGCAGGGAGAAATTTCTGCATCCGCCAGGGTGAGTGATACGCTGCCGAACGGACTTCTCTACATAGCGGAGTCTTTCCCGCAGAGTCCCGTCCGCGAGCTTTTCAGCACCATCATAGACCCCCGGTCTAAAACCCCGGCGCTAAAGTCGTGCGCCGTGCGGTTAGAAAGGATAGCTGCGGATGACCAAGCTAAAGGAAAAACCTAAAATCAACATTAAAGAAATCGATAAAATTATTGAAAGCCACCGCAATAAAAAGTGGGGCCTGATACCCATGCTCCAGGAAATCCAGGAACGGGCGGGCTATATCCCGCCCGAGGTCATACCACGCGTTGCGGATGCAGTAGGACTGTTCCCCAGCCAGGTACAGGCGGTGATTACTTTCTACTCACAGCTTTACACTCATCCCCGCGGTAAAAACATCGTCAGGGTCTGCCGGGGCACCGCCTGCCATGTACGCGGCGGAAAGACCATCCTGAAACTGGTTAAACAACACCTTGGAATTGAAGAAGGTGAAACCACCGAGGATATGGAATATACGCTGGAAACAGTTGCCTGCATCGGTGTCTGTGCTCTGGCGCCTAACCTCGTGGTGAATACCAACATACACGGTAATATGAACCCTAAAAAAGTAGCTGCTATCTTCGGCAATTATAAGGGGAGTTGACATGGCGAAGCGAAAAACCGCAGCCTCTGCCAACGGACAACGCGAAGTCCTTATCTGCCGCGGTTCGGGCTGTCCCGGCTCGGACCAAATACTTCAACGCCTGAAAAAAGAGACAGCGGGGCTCGGTCTGAAAATCAAAATCAAGCCGACCGGATGCCACGGTTTTTGCCAGCAGGGGCCGACTGTTATAATTGAGCCGGACGGTACCTTTTATACTCATGTTGATGTCGATGACGTCGCCGAAATAGTCAGTTCACACCTTCGCCGGAATAAACCGGTCGAGCGGCTCTTTTATCACGACCCTGTAACCGGCGAGGCGATACCGCAATACTCTGACGTCAAGTTTTACCAGGAGCAGGAGCGTATCATCCTGCGTAACTGCGGCCACATCAATCCGGAAAGAATTCAGGATTACATCGACCGCGGCGGTTATCAATCTTTGAGAAAAGCCATCTTCGATTCGACGCCGGAGGCGGTTATCGATGAGGTAAAGCGCTCCGGCTTGCGCGGTCGGGGAGGGGCAGGATTCCCCACCGGGGTCAAATGGGAGACCTGCCGCAACAATCCCGGTTCAATAAAATACGCCATCTGCAATGCCGACGAGGGCGACCCCGGCGCTTTCATGGACCGTTCAGTTTTAGAATCCGACCCTCACGCCGTGCTTGAGGGCCTGGCGATTGCGGCATATGCTATCGGCTCCAGCGAAGGCTACATCTATGTCCGTACCGAATATCCGCTGGCCGTGAAACGCCTGCATACTGCACTTGCCCAGGCTATGGAGAATAACTATCTAGGGAAGAACATACTCGGTTCAGATTTTAGCTTTAACGTACAGATTATGGAAGGCGCCGGGGCTTTTGTCTGCGGCGAAGAAACGGCATTGATTGCCTCCATAGAGAGCAAACGCGGTATGCCACGTCCCCGCCCCCCTTTCCCACCCGAGTCCGGCCTGGATGGTAAGCCAACGATTATTAATAACGTAAAAACACTGGCCACTATTCCCGTCATTATGGAAAAAGGCGCCGACTGGTATTCTACAATCGGCACCGAAAAAAGCCGCGGCACTACCGTATTTGCCCTGACGGGTAAAATCGCTAACAGCGGACTGGTTGAAGTGCCTCTTGGTACCCCGCTTTCTAAGGTTATCTATCAAATCGGTGGCGGCATCCCCCGCGGACGCCAGCTCAAGGCCGTGCAGACCGGCGGGCCCTCCGGAGGCTGTATTCCCGCCCGCCTCGTGGACTCTCCGATAGACTACGAATCATTGGCTAAACTGGGCTCTATCGTGGGCTCCGGCGGTATGGTGGTCATGGACGAGACTACCTGTATGGTGGAAATAGCCAGATATTTCCTTAGTTTCACCCAGAGCGAGTCGTGCGGTAAATGCACGCCATGCCGACTGGGTACCCGGCAAATGCTGGAGATACTGACCAGGATTACCGAGGGTAAGGGGCGAGACGATGATATCGATACTCTCCTTTCAATCGCGGAGACGGTCAAGGACTGCTCTTTATGCAGCCTCGGCAAGACCGCTCCCAACCCGGTTATTTCAACCATCAATTACTTCCGCGACGAGTACGAGGCGCATATCCGTGAGAAAAAGTGTCCGGCGGCGGTGTGTGAAGCCTTGATGATATCGCCCTGCCAGCATACCTGCCCGGCGGGGATAAACATCCCGAAGTACGTTGCTTATATTGCCGACGGCAACTATAAAGCGGCTATCGAGACTATCAGGGAGCGTAATCCGTTTGCCGCCGTATGCGGCCGTATCTGCCACCATCCCTGCGAGGAAAGGTGCCGCCGCGGCGAGCTGGACGACCCTGTGGCTATCAGGTCGTTGAAACGTTTTGCCGCCGATTGGTATGCGGAACATAGCAATGAAATTGACGATATAAAGCCCTTCCCGCAAACGAAAAAACAAAAGGTGGCGGTGGTGGGGGCCGGCCCGTCCGGCCTGGCCTGTGCCTATTTCCTGGCGCAGTCAGGCTACGGCGTGACGGTATATGAAGCTTTACCGGTAGGAGGCGGGATGCTCTCGGTGGCGATACCGGAATTCCGCCTGCCGCAGTCGGCTATCCAGCAGGATATCGACTATATCGTAAAGCGGGGGGTTGAGATAAAGTACAACACACCGATTAATACCAATTATACCGTCGAACACCTGCTGAAAGACGGTTTTTCGGCCGTGTTTATCGCCGCCGGTGCCCAGCGCAGCCAGCGGCTGGGAATCCCGGGAGAAGTGGAGGACATCGAAGGGATTTTCTACGGGCTGCGCTTCCTCCGGGATATCAGGCTGGGAAGGTCGACTAAAGTAGGCCGGCGTGTTGCGGTCATCGGCGGCGGCAACGTGGCCCTCGATGCCGCCAGGACTTCCCTGCGGCTAGGAGCGGAGGAGGTCAACATATACTACCGCCGCTCCCGTGATGAAATGCCGGTGTCCGATATCGAGTATGATGAAGCCGTCGATGAGGGCGTTAAAATCAATTTCCTGGCCACACCGACAAGGGTAACCAGCACCGACTGGAAAGTAACCGGTCTGCAGTGTACCCGCATGGAGCTGGGAGAACCTGATGAAAGCGGGCGACGCCGTCCCGTCCCCATCCCCGGCTCGGAGTTCACTATAGAAGCCGACAATATTATCGCTGCTGTGGGCCAGGCGCCCGACCTTTCTTTCCTTCCTCCCGATAGTGAGCTGGAGCGCACCCGCTGGGAGACGCTGGTGACCGACAGCAACACCCTGGCGACTAATATACCCGGCATCTTCGCGGGCGGTGATTTCGTCACCGGACCGGATATGGTGGTCAACGCCATTGCCGCCGGTAGAAGGAGCGCTCTTGCCATCGACAAGTATTTAAGAGGCGATACATCCCGCGTGGAAGTACACGACCGTAAAATCGGGGCGGCGGAAGAACGGCCGGCGGAGCTTGACGAGATCTGGGAGACGAAGCCGCGCACTAAAGTCAAGACGCTGCCGCTGCCGGAGAGGCGCAGCAGCTTTGCCGAAATAGAACTCGGAATGTCTGAAGAGATAGCCCGGCGCGAGGCTAAACGGTGCCTACGCTGTGACCTTGAAGGATGATGATTAACATTAATGGAAAACCGAGCAGAGGGGGCGGGATATGAAATCAATCACCAAGCAAAAACCGATAGAAGAAATACAAAATCTCCTGCAGGGTATGGACAAGGTATTCGTCGTAGGCTGCGGAACCTGCACCACACTAACGAAGACCGGCGGCGTAGAACAGGTTGAAGCGATGAAGGAGGGCCTTCAGGAAATGGGTAAACGCGTTACTGGCGGAACCGTGATTCCCACAGCCTGCGACGATATGACCGAGGAAACCATGAAAGAGAACGAGCAGTATATCCGGAACGCCGACTGTGTCCTTTCGATGAGCTGCGCCTTGGGAGTACACCAACTGACTCTCTACCTCGACAAGCCGGTGATTCCGGCGGTGGACACGCTTTTCATCGGGGTTGAAGAAAGTCCCGGGTACTTCCACGAGGTGTGCTCCCAATGCGGGCAGTGTATCCTCGGTGAGACGGCCGGTATCTGTCCCATCACAGCCTGCCATAAAGGCCTGGTCAACGGTCCCTGTGGAGGTACCAATAACGGCAAATGCGAGGTGGATAAAGAGAAGGACTGCGCATGGACACTGATTTACAATCGCCTCAAAGAGCAGGGTAGACTTGACCTGATGCGCCGGTACCAGCCGCCCCGCAACCATCACGTTACCCTGAAGCCGGGCATCATTAAGATAGGATAAGGGGGTGAAGACATTGATATCTAGTTTCGAGGAAGCTATTAAGTCGGATAAATTCATCATTACCACCGAGGTGGCTCCGCCCAAGGGAACGAACCTGGAAAAAATGCTTCACCACATCGATATTCTCAAGGATAAAGTGGATGCCATTAACGTTACCGACCACCAGAGCTCGGTGATGCGATTCCCGTCGCTGGGCGGCTGCCTGGCTATCAAGGAAAAAGGCGGCGAACCCATCATGCAGATGACCTGCCGCGACCGCAACCGTATGGCTTTGGAAGCCGACCTCCTTTTTGCGTATAGTCGCGGCATCAGGAACGTACTTTGCCTTACCGGCGACGCCGTGCCGGTAGGCGACCATAAAGAGGCCAAAGGTGTCTTTGACCTGGATTCCCTGCAGCTATTAATGGCAATCCGCCAGCTGACGTCCGGTAAAGACATGGGCGATAATGAACTTGATGGAGCGGTAGAGTTCTGCATGGGGGCCATCGTGACGCCGGAGGCGCAGCCCCTCGAGCCGCAGCTTATTAAGTTTGAGAAAAAGGTGGAGGCCGGCGCCCAGTTTTTCCAGACACAGGCAATCTACGACCTGGAAAACTTCGCCAGCTTCATGAAATACGCCCGTAAATTCAATACCAAAATACTGGCAGGGATAGTCCTATTGTCATCGGCACGTATGGCTAAATACATGACAGAAAACGTGCCGGGCATCTTCGTTCCTCAAGATATGATTGACGAGCTCTCCGATACTCCCAAGGAAGAGAGGCTGGCAAAAGGCATCGAAATAGCGGGGCGGACAATCGCCACTCTTAAAAAGGAAGCCCTGTGCGACGGGGTACACATCATGGCTATCGGCAGGGAGGAAGTAGTGCCTGATATATTGAAAGCCGCTGGACTTTAAGTAAGATTTAGAATCTTCAAAAGTCGCCTATTTATGGATGTGTTACGTTTACTGCCTGCTATCTATAAAAACCTCTTCTAACAAAATAAACCTACCCTCTGCAATAAACCCTGCGTTGTTTCACTTATCACTTCTGAAGCTTCACTAAGGTGAATACCCGCTTCCTGGCAAATGTCCTTAAGGCTCTTTATTCTTCTTAATCATCTGACCCTTATTCTCATAATAGTGTTTTATGGCGGAGATAATCCTTTCAGGTATAATAGGTTTTATAAAATAATTCCCCTTTTTCTCTCTATCGCCAGACTGGATATCTAGCGCTATTTCAGTGTATGCGTGTTTCAACTTTGGATATAAGAATGGAACTTTTTTAGTCATTACCACGACCGGTCCGGTCCCGATGCATATGGCGAACCGCCAGTTAAGAGAAAGCCTCCTACAAAAGTTCTGTATAACCCTAATAGCTTCCCCGCAGGTATCCGCAGGCCTTGGGAAAGCACAATTTACAATGACATAGACCTTAGTCTGTTTAAAATACTCCTTGCCGGTTCTTACGTGCTTATTATATTCTTCAAGCAGTCTCATTAAAGCTCCGGGAAGCCCGTAGTTATGCAGTGGGAAGATAAATATGATTGCGTCAGCAACGTTGATGCTGTTTAATATATCTTCAGGATATCTGTCTTTCACCTTTCCAGTGACAGTGATAATTGTCTTACGGTATTCCGCATCTGGTAACTTGCGGGCGATATCATTTAAAAACTCCAGAGACGAAGCTTGTTTGCCCCTAAGACTTCCGTTTACTAAACAGATACTTTTCATATGTTTATTTAATATATTTTTTCAGTGCTTCACAAATTTTCGCGTTATCCCCAAAGGACTCACTGACAAACACATCCGCTTGATTGAGCAAGCCAGGGTGAACAATGTCTGCTTTTCCCTGGTGTTTGGCAGTAAGGTCAATGAAAGTGCTTTTTTCCTCTTCATCGATATCATCTCCATAACCAATAACGACCTGTAAGTTATTACTTCCCGCGCCTTTGTTCATTGGGCTGGCAATGGTCGATGAGTAATGACCGAATAACACGGGCGTAAGATAGAAAGTGGCAGTATATTTATCAATATTTTTCCTGATTTCGTTGACTATGTCCTTATTGAAGCATTCTCCCGGGTGTTTTGTCAGGCAGAGAAAGCAACCATAACATTGAGTCACATCTTCTTTACCAAGCTCGAATACGTCTACTTGGTGACCATTTTCTTTCAGAGTCCTTATAATCTTAGCTTTCAAATCCTCTGAAAGCTTTGTTTTTGCATCTTTGTCCGAAATTAATAGAGTATTCAATTCAATCCTTTACGTTTTTCTGCCATCCCGAACTGAAGTAATCATATCAGAACATACAAAACGGCTCAAATTCTCGGAACAAGATTTTAACGTTAAAAACCCTTGAACTAAACATAATTCAGGGGTATTTTTACTTTTTTTAATAGATAGCCCCGATGATGATATCTATTTGACAGCCTATAATTATGGAAACTTAGGTTAATCAGCGACAGATAAATGAAAGCAAAGATAATCATAAGTCTGTGCCTGATGTTTCTAATATCAACCTTCGGGTGTCAGAAAAACGTAAACCAAGACCCGGCGTCCTTTCCTCAAGATAGTAAGCTGGTATGTCTTTTCTTTGATGACGCTTATGCAAACCAGTATGAAGAAACTTTACACATTTTACTGGAGTATGATTTTAAGGCAACTTTTGGCGTGATAACTAACCATATAGGTAAAGGGCACGATTTGTGGGAGTACATGAATGAAAGGAAATTACGGGTGTTAGCTGACCACGGCATGGATATTGGCGGTCATACAAAAACTCATCCCGATTTAACGACCCTGACCGATGAGCAGATGCGAGACGAAATTATCGGGTCGAAGCAGGCGCTAGAAAACATGGGCTTTGAAGTGCGCACCATGCTCTACCCTTATTTTACGTGGAATGATAAGGTTATCGAGTACACCAAAGAGGCCGGATATACCTGCGGACGCGCTGGCTGGACTGAAAGGAATGTTTACGATATTAACACCGACGATCCGGAGGAAAGGTATCATGTTACCGCCTGGCAAATAAGCGACCAGGATATGGATACCTTTAAAATCATCGTCGGCAGGGCCGATTATAATTCCGTGGTGTGTTTAGTCTATCATTTTATTGCCGATACGGGACCTGAAGGGACAGCAACACCTGTAGCGAACTTCCAGGAGCAGATGGCTTATCTATATAATACCGGCTATACCGTCGTTCTTTTGCCCGACCTCTTTAAATAGAAATTCATTTTTTACTCCAACGAATATCATAAAACAACCACTTAAGAATTAACCACAGGATTAATCATCATTCCTTCTGACAGGTTGCTTTATCAAGGAAAAATTGGGTAAACTGGAAAGCAAACCCGCCGGAAGGAGTTTTTTTATGCCCAGACGCGACGATATCAAGAAGGTCATGATTATAGGGTCGGGGCCGATTGTAATCGGCCAGGCCTGCGAGTTCGATTATTCCGGCACCCAGGCGTGCAAGGCTCTGCGCTCGCTGGGGTATGAAATCGTGCTGGTTAACTCCAATCCGGCAACTATCATGACCGACCCCGGCATGGCGGACGTTACCTACATCGAGCCTTTAAACGTGGAAACGATGACTAAAATCATCGATAAAGAACGGCCGGATGCCCTTCTGCCCAATCTCGGCGGGCAGACGGGGCTAAACTTAAGTTCCAGTCTGGCAGAGATGGGAATACTGGACAAATACAACGTCAAAGTCATCGGCGTGGCGCCCGACGCCATCAAGCGCGGCGAGGACCGGCTGGCTTTTAAGGATACGATGAACGAGCTGGGGATAGAAATGCCCCGCAGCATGATAGCCAAGAGCGTCGAGGAGGCCGAAGCCATCACCGCCGAGCTCGGTTTCCCGGTGGTAGTACGGCCGGCTTACACGATGGGGGGCACCGGCGGGGGGCTGGTGTATAACCTGGAGGAACTGCGCGTCGTCGCCGGTCGCGGCATCACCGCCAGCATGATAGGACAAATACTCATCGAGGAGTCGGTAGAGGGCTGGGAAGAACTGGAGCTGGAGGTCATCCGCGACCACAAGAACCAGATGATAACGGTGTGCTTTATAGAGAACGTGGATGCGATGGGGGTGCATACCGGGGACTCCTACTGCACCGCCCCGATGCTGACCATCAGTGAAGAATTGCAGAAACGGCTCCAGGAATATTCCTATAAGGTGGTGGAGAAGATTGGGGTAATCGGGGGGACGAACATACAGTTCGCGCACGACCCCAAGACCGGGCGGGTGGTGATAATAGAAATTAATCCGAGGACATCGCGTTCCTCGGCGCTGGCTTCAAAGGCGACCGGATTCCCCATCGCTTTAATATCCGCCAAGCTGGCGGCGGGACTGACGCTGGACGAGATTCCCTACTGGCGCGAGGGCACGCTGGAGAAATACACGCCGTCCGGCGATTACGTGGTGGTGAAATTCTCGCGGTGGGCGTTCGAGAAGTTCCGCGATTCGGTGGACCGCCTGGGGACGCAGATGAGGGCGGTGGGGGAGGTCATGAGCATCGGCAAGACCTACAAAGAGGCCTTCCAGAAAGCCATCCGCTCGCTGGAAAACGGGCGTCACGGTCTCGGGTTTGCCAAGGACTTCCATGAAAAAACACTCGAAGAACTGATGAAGCTGCTTAGCTATCCCACCAGCGAGCGACAGTTCATCATGTACGAAGCCATCCGCAAGGGCGCCGATATCCAGGAGCTTTATAAAAAGACTTTTATCAAACCATATTTCCTAGAGCAGATGAAAGAACTGGTGGAGCTGGAGGAGAAAATCCTTAAATACAAGGGAAAGAATCTGCCGGACGATTTGCTGACACAGGCGAAAAAGGACGGCTTCGCCGACAGGTATCTGGCCAAGCTGCTGGGGGTCAGCGAGCAGTCCATCCGCGAGCAGCGTACCAAGCTCAACGTCGTCGAAGCGTGGGACTACGTGCCGGTAAGCGGGGCGGAAAACGCCATGTACTATTACTCCACCTATAACGGGCCGGACAAGACCAGGGTCAGCGACCGTAAAAAGGTGATGGTGCTGGGCGGGGGGCCGAATAGAATCGGGCAGGGAATCGAGTTCGACTACTGCTGCGTGCACGCCGCCTTTGCCCTGCGCGAGATGGGATACGAGACAATCATGGTCAACTGCAACCCGGAAACGGTATCTACCGACTACGATACCTCGGACAAGCTGTATTTCGAGCCGCTGACGGTAGAGGACGTAGTAAGCATTTACCAGAAGGAAAAGCCGCTCGGGGTAATCGTGCAGTTCGGGGGGCAGACGCCGCTCAACATCGCGGCGGAGCTGGAGGCAGCCGGTGTGAAAATACTCGGCACGACGGTGAATTCAATCGATATCGCCTCCGACCGCGGGCGGTTCAGCGAGGTGATGAAGAAATACGGCATCCCGATGCCGGAGTCGGGTACGGCCAGCAACCTGGACCAAGCGCTGGTAATCGCCGGGCGCATCGGCTACCCGCTGATGGTGCGGCCTTCCTACGTCCTCGGCGGGCGCGGCATGGAGATAGTGCATGACGAGGAAGAACTCCGTATGTACGTGGCGGCGGCCGTGGGCGTTACGCCAGACCGACCCATTTTAATAGACCGTTATTTGGAAAACGCCATCGAGACCGAGGCAGATGCCCTGGCCGACGGCAATGAAGTATTTATCCCGGCGGTGATGGAGCACATCGAGTTTGCGGGAGTCCACTCCGGGGACGCCGCCTGCGTGATACCGCCGGTAAGCATACCGAGAAAGCACATCGACACGATAGAGGAATACACCAGGCGCATTGCCAGCGAGCTTAACGTGGTTGGGGTGATGAATATCCAGTATGCCATCTGCAAGGACGTCGTTTACGTTTTCGAAGCCAACCCGCGTGCCTCACGCACCGTGCCCCTGGTATCCAAGGTCTGCGGCATTTCTATGGCCAACCTTGCAACACAGCTGATGCTGGGCAAGCGGCTCAAGGACCTGAACCTCAAGCACCGTCATATTCCTCACTTCGGGGTTAAGGAGGCGGTGTTCCCCTTCAGCATGTTCCATGAGGTTGACCCCGTGCTGGGCCCTGAAATGAAATCGACCGGCGAGGTACTGGGTATCGCCGATTCCTTCGGACTGGCTTTCTGGAAGGCGCAGGAGGCGGTGGCGCCGCTGCCGACCAGCGGGACGGTGCTGATAACGGTCTCGGAAAACGACCGCCCGGCGGTGGCTGAGGTAGCCAGGCAATTTGCCAAGCTGGGATTCAAGATTGTGGCCACGGTGGGCACCCACGCTTTCCTAGAAAGCAAGGGCATCACTTCGACACATATTCTCAAGGAACATGAGGGCAGGCCCAACATAACCGACGCCATCAAGAACAAGGAAATCCAGCTGGTGATTAACACGCCGGTGGGCAAGTTAAGTCGGTACGGTGATTCGTATATCCGCAAGGCGGCCATCAAGTACAAGGTGCCGTACATAACGACACTGGCGGCGGCCCTGGCGGCGGCTAAAGGCGTGGCGGCTTACATCGAGGGTAAATCAGGGGTCACCTCACTGCAAACATATCATGCCGCGATAAAGTGAGATAATCAGCTAAAGCTTCTGGCCCGTCGTTGCCGCCCCGATACGCTGGGCGCTCGTCCACTTAAGCTTCTTGCGGGTAACGACGTCAAAAAAGCTCCGCATCATCACGAAGTCGCACAACTGTTTGTACCCCAGTATAAGCAGCGGCGAGTAAAGAGCCAGCTTTTTATCCTCGCCGTCCAGCTGAATAGCCATGATAGACAGCAGCAGCTGGAGGAAGCAGAAAAATCCGAAGGTAGGCAGGAGCATAAGACCGTTTCCCTCCACGATTATCTGGACAGAAGCGGCGATATTCACCATGCCGGCCAGCGGCAGGAAAATCATGGAAATAACCATATGGGGGAAGGAAAGCCGCTGGAGAAAGCCGTAGCGGGAATTGAAGATAGCATCGCGGTGCTTCCACATAGCCTGAAAATTGCCGCGGTACCACCTCAATCTCTGCTTGATAAAGTCTTTAATACCAAGCGGGGCCTCGGTATAGGAGATGGCGGAGGTGCTGGCCTGGACGACCTGTCCAGATTTCAGAGCCTTGATAGTAACGTCGAAATCCTCGACAAGGGTATCGGGGTCGTAAGAGCCGCCGCCCTGCATGACCTCACGGCGGTAGGCGCCTAGGGCGCCGGGGACCACGGTAACGCTGCCGAACACATCCAGCGCGCGACGATAGATATTGATGCTGGCGATATACTCCAGGGCCTGGCAATTAGTCAGAAAGTTACGACGGTTAAGCACCTTAATATTGCCGGCGACGGCGGCAACCGAGGGGTCGCGGAAGGGCTTGACAAGCTCTACCAGTGTGTTTTTAGTTATTTGACTGTCCGCATCAACGATAACGATGATTTCGCCGCGGGAGAACAAAAGGCCGTGATTAAGGGCCGTAGCCTTGCCCCCGTTAGGGCGATGGACTACTTTTACACCCCGATGAGAATAGCCTAAAACGATTTGATAGGTGTGGTCTTTAGAGCCGTCATCGATGACGATTATCTCCTTATCGGGGTAGGAAGCCTCAAGGATGGACTCGATGGTGCGGCCGATAACCTTTTCCTCATTGTAGGCGGGGATAAGCACGGTAAGCGGCGGAGCATAGCCGGGGGAATCGAGCTGCTTAAGTTCCTGGTATTTCTGGTAGATTGCCAGAGGTATATTGAGGAAATTGTAGTACATGGTCATGGTCAAACTGATGAGCAGCACCCAGGTGATAACGGAAAAAGCCCCCCAGAAGTGTAGAACCGCGCCGAAAACAAAGGGAAGCAGGACGAAAAATGTCGACAGGCTTAAAACCGGCAGCCAGAAAGCAACACGGCTAATCTTTCTCTTCTTAGCAGTGGTGGAAATCACGAAATTCGCCAGGATAAACAAGGCAACCGCGATGCCAAGTCCAAAGGAAAGGTAAGTCTGCTTTGAAGGAATGATGATGGCGAAAGAAATCAGCAGACAGAGCGTGATGACAGCGATGACGGTGCTTTTAACCACTTATACCCCACGGGACGGTTATTTTTCCAGCAACATACTTAAATCACGAGTGGCGTCGCCGGCTGCCTGGCGCGAGGTTAAGTCGGCCAGTTCTTCGGCGCTGATGATTTTAAGACGCTGGTATTCGGCAAACTGCCGGGCCTCTTTGCTCAAGCCGGTAACGTTGAGGAGGACTTTATCGCGGATACTGGTATCGTAAGCCGCGGTATCAAACTGCATGACTTCATTAACGTCGTTGCTGAAAACGTCTTCATTGGTGATGACGCAGGCCGCAACCTTGTGATTGATAACGCCGTCGTCCTTATGCGCGTAGATGTCCAGAACATGTTCGGCGCCGGAGCGGCCGGTCACCTTGACCTTTTCGCTGACGGTATAGCCCCTGTTTTCGAGCAGCCGCTTGAGCTGTCTGCGGGGGTCGGGCTTCTTCGCATCAGACACGGTATCGGGCTTGACTTCCCGTTTTTCTTTTTTCATAGAGATAAATTCCATCAGCCGGGCTTTGCCAGCCAGTAAGACCCTCAAGTCTTCCAGTCCGTAAACCCTGATACCCTGCCTCTCGGCGAACTTCATGGCTTCGCGGGAGAAACGGGGCACGGCGATAACCATCTTGCTGTCGATGCCGGTATCATATATTTTGCTATCGAAGTTAAAAAGCGGGTCGATGGGCACCTCTCCTTCTTCCTGGGGCGCCGCAAGAATACCGATAGCCACGGTGTGCCTGGTAATAAGGTCGTCCATGCCGGCGACGATATCGATTTTATGGGTAGCGCCGGAGCGCCCCTTGACCTGAACCGATTCCTGAACATCGTATCCTAGGCGGTCGAGATATTCGATAAGTCTCTTCCTGGGCTCGAGCTCAAACTCAAGTCGCTTCCTATACGATTCGTTGAGGGAGTAGGAAGAGAGGGGGATATATTCAAGCTCCTCAAGTCGGTAGATTTCGCCGGTTTTCAGGCAGCGGCACTTGACGGCCGGGGTGGGGAATACGCCGTGGCAGCTGCCGCAGATATAGCGCAGTCCCGGCTTACGGTAATCGGTGCCGATGAGCTTAAGCTCGCGGCGGCACTTGGGGCAAATCTGGTTAAGCCCGTGCATGAACTCCTCTTCAAGGCCGATATGCCCGCAGGCGAAGTGCTCGATGAGCTGTCCGCGGGTAAGCTGGGAGGAGTCGCAGGCGGGACACCTTTCCACGGGGAGCAACTGTACTGAACCGGAGGGGCTGACGAGGATTTTCTCAAAATCCTGCTTGAGAAGCAGGTCTTCCTTAGCCAGCGAGTCCAGAATCAGCGCCGTTTCCCTGGGTGTGGTGCCCATGATTTCCTCCGCCTCGCGGTAGGAGAAACCTTCGCTGAGGCTCAAGTCAATCTGCGGGGAGAGGCCCTTGATTTTATCTTTAAGGAAAGCGCTTATCAGGTTGGCGACCTTAGGCTCATGCCAGATACCGGAGGTATTTTCCGGGGCGGTTTCCTGACGGCTTTCCTTGACGACATCGATTTCCACGTCGGCTTCCACTTCGGGAGGGGAGGCAGAAATGGGTTCCGGCTTTGGAGTATCACCATCGGACCCGGACCACTCCATCAGGCGCTTAATCTGGTAGGCAAGCTCACGGGAGGACATGGGTTTCTTAAAATAGTGGTCGAAGCCGATTTCCTTACATTTTTCCCACATATCGGCGGGTGGCAGCTCGCCGAGGAGAATTATCGTCGCCTTTGAACCAGCGCGAAGTTTGCGGCAGGTATCGTTAACATCGACACCGCGCAGGGTATCATCAAGAACGATGACGCCTGCATCCGGGCAGTCGGCTTGAAGTCGGGTTTCGTCATACCTGGATAAGGCCGTTACCTGCCAGCCGGCCTCAGTCAGGGATTTTTCCTCTTTCTTTTTTAAAAGCTGTTTAGACGATAATACCAGAATTTTACCCATAGGCCTTTCCCCCGAGTATGGGTTTACGGTATCTTTTTACTCCCCCGAACGTATATTAAGCATAAAAACACGTTGAAAACCTATAAATAAACTGTAAATACAGACCCAACAGCGTATAAAAAAGTTGAAAACAACAGCTAACAGACTTTATGATGGGAAAAAGGAGATAGAGGAATGATAATCGGATACCTGGTTTTTATGGTATTCATGGCCGCCATCCTGGCACTCTGGGAAATACAGATAGAGGGCAAGGAAGGCTGGGCGGTAAAACTGCCGGCGTGGCGTGTGGAGAAGGGGTGGGTATTGAAGTTCACGGGCGGGCGCCCGCTGACAGGGTATCACATATTCATGACCGTATTCATGCTGGGGATAATACACCTGCCGCTCTTCTTCGCGGCGTGGAGCTGGCAACTGGAACTTCTACTATTAGGGTTTTACATGGGGATGCTGCTGATAGAAGACTTTTTATGGTTCGTCTTTAATCCGCATTACGGCATCAAGAACTTCCGTAAAGGGAAAATCTGGTGGCATAAGACGTGGTGGGGCCCGGTGCCAAGCTTCTACTGGTTTATGCTGATTGCCGCGGTCCTGTTGATATATTTTGGGCATACGGCGATTTAACGAGAAGTACAAGAACGGTAAATCGTTGTTAAAGGATTCGCTTGTTTAGGATAGCTCTTCCCGTACCGGTCTTGAAATAGCTTTCCAGTTTGTCCGCTTTTGACTGGTCTTTAACGGCTATGAACGCCTCCAGTATAAGGGGCACTTTGGCTTTGGTTGCCTCGATTTCGCCGGAGTTGTGCTGGGTCAAACGGCGGCTGATATCATCTGTGGAGCCGATATAGAGCTCTTTATCCCTGGCGCTTCTTAAGACATATACGTACCACATATTCCTAAGCCCCCTCGACTCGCTACGTTTGCTCGGGGTAAGCGGAGGGGGTGGGATTCGAACCCACGGTCGGCTTGCACCGACAACGGTTTTCAAGACCGTCACCATAGGCCACTCGGACACCCCTC
>JAFGHK010000102.1 GCA_016930185.1 Dehalococcoidales bacterium
AAGGAGGGACAGGAGGGAGATTTCCCCCATACTTTTATTATTCCGCAAAATGCTATATATTAAAGTACACGTCTTATCCTGAATATGAATCTTAAGAGGAGTTAAAAATGAACGTTATCTGGGTTATATCCGATACTCTGCGGCGCGACCATGTAGGCGCTTACGGCAATAAGGAAATTATCACCCCTGCCATGGATGCCCTTGCCGCCCGCTCGGTGCGCTTTGACCGACATTATATCGCCGGCTTTCCCACCATGCCCACCCGCGCCGATTACCTGACCGGGCGCTGGACGATGTCCTACATGCAGTGGGAGCCGCTGTTCAAGGACGAATTACTGCTCCCCGACCTGCTGGCGAACAACGGAATCAATACGGCCGCGGTAGTCGATACGCCGTTCTATGTCCGTACCAACATGAATTACGACCAGGGATTCAGGACTTTTCATGAAATTCCCGGACAGCTAAACATCCAGTGGCACGAGGGCCAAAAGGGCGAGAAGGGGCAGGTTGTCCATAGTATATACGGAGGAGACATCAGGAGCGACTGGCGCTATGAATCCGACCACTTTGCGCCCCGGACGTTCACCAGAGCTATGGAGTGGCTGGAGCGTCACTACCAGGAAAACTTTTTACTCTATATAGATGCCTGGGACCCCCACGAGCCCTGGGACGCGCCGCAGTATTACCGGGAGATGTACTGGCCCGGGCATGACGGCGACGAGGCCCCGCCCATCTACGGGTACTGGCCCAAAACCCCCGGCCTTACCGAGGAAAAGGTCAAAAAAGCCCACGCCTCGTACTGTGGTGAGGTCACCATGGTCGATACCTGGTTCGGGTACTTCATGAAAAAAGTGGAAAACCTCGGGTTGCTGGAGAACACGGTTATTATCTTCACCAGCGACCACGGTTACTATTTCGGCGAACATGGCGGTATGCTGGGCAAGATGATGTTCGCGCGGGACGAAAAAGGCAATATCAAGGGCAATGGTATCTGGTCCCACTCACCGTTCTATGAGGAAGTCACCAATACGCCGTTGTTCATCTATCTTCCCGGCAATAAACCGGGTAGTTATAAAGGCCTCACCTCGGCGGTTGACCTCATGCCGACCGTTCTCGATATCATGGGGCAGAAAATACCGTCCCGCGTGCAGGGTAAATCGCTTCTTCCGATGATAAAAGACCCCGGCCTTCCCGGGAGGGATTATCTGGTCAGTGCACATCCGTTCATTAATGCCGGTGACTGGATGAAATCGGTGGATGGCGTCAACCGCATGACGGCGGAGGACTCAGCAGCTACCGTAACCACTCCGGAATGGACTTTACTCTATGATACCGAGCCCGGTCTATCTGAACTCTATAACCTTAAGTCCGACCCCCGCCAGCTTAAAAACCTTATCAACGAAAAGCCGGATAAAGCCCGCGAGCTGCACCAGCTGCTCGTTAAGTACATGCGCGAGACTAACCTCGCCGACCACCTCCTTAAGCCGCGACTTGAACTAAAGTTGTAGAAAAAAAGAGAAGGGGGGCTCTTAACCCCCCTCTCTCCGTTTTTAATAAGTATTATATTTTAACGTTGTTGATTAATTTCAAACCTATTACCGCATTCGCGACAAGTATAGGTGTGAGTATAAGGAGATATTGTTCCGTCAACCCTAACGTAATGGTTCTCCATCTCTTCACGAGGGACGTTTCTCAATGGGTTTTTACATATTGGGCAGTGTTTTATATCAGGTTGAGGGCCTGGTTTATTAGCCATATTATCTCCTTATTTTCTTTTCGATTCTTTTCTTATTGTTTCCACTTTTTTATCAGACCTTGTGTCTCTTCCATCTTTGTTTCTGACTGTCCCGGGTGGTAGGCCTAGGTCTTTTTCAAGGTTACCTACTTTTTTATCACTTCTAACCTGTCGTGCCATTATTTTATTACCCCCCTTCTGGCAGCGCCCTTATTCAAGCTAAACCTCTCTGAACTCGCCTTCCACCGTCCCCTCGTCTTTACCGCCCTTGTCCTCGCCTTCGCCCCCTTCCGGAGGCTGCTCTCCGCCTTCCGGTGGCGGCTGTTGTCCGCCTGGCGGTGGCTGCTGCTGTTGATAGACTGCCTGGCCTATCTTCTGCATCGTCTCGTTCAGCGCCTGCGTGGCGTTCTTGATGGCTTCGATGTCCGTGCCCTTAAGCGCTTCCTTGACCGCCGCTATCTTTTCCTCGGCTTCCTTGTTCAGTTCCTCCGGTATCTTGTCCTTGTTGTCGCGCAGCGTCTTCTCCGCCTGGTAGGCCATTGTGTCGGCCGTGTTCTTGGCTTCGATTTCCTCGCGGCGCTTGGTGTCCTCGGAGGCGTGCGCTTCGGCCTCTTTCTGCATCTTATCGACCTCTTCCTTGGAGAGCCCGCTGGAAGCCGTAATCGTTATCTTCTGCTCCTTGCCGGTGCCTTTGTCCTGCGCCCTTACGTTGAGGATGCCGTTGGCGTCGATGTCGAAGGTGACCTCGACCTGTGGCACTCCCCTGGGGGCCGGCAGTATTCCGTCGAGCATGAATCTGCCTAACGTCCGGTTATCGGCCGCCATGGGCCTTTCACCCTGTAAAACGTGGATTTCCACGCTCGGCTGATTGTCTGCTGCCGTGCTGAATATCTGGCTCTTGGCGGTGGGTATGGTCGTATTGCGCGGTATCAGCGGCGTCGCTACGGCGCCGAGCGTCTCGATGCCCAGCGTTAGCGGTGTCACGTCGAGTAGCAGCACGTCCTTGACCTCGCCCTTGAGTACCCCCGCCTGGATAGCCGCCCCGATGGCGACCACCTCGTCCGGGTTGACGCTCTTATTCGCCTCTTTCCCGAAGATTTCTTTAACTTTATTCTGTACCAGCGGCATACGCGTTTGACCGCCGACCAGTATCACCTCGTCGATTTGCGCCGCCGTCTTGCCGGCGTCTTTCAAAGCCTGTTTGCACGGCTCGATTGTCTTTTCCACCAGGTCCATCACCAGTTGCTCCAGCTTGGCGCGGTTCAAAGTGATATTAAGGTGCTTGGGCCCGCTGGCATCCGCCGTGACGAAGGGCAGGTTGACCTCTGTCTGCTGCACGGAAGATAGCTCTATCTTGGCTTTCTCCGCCGCTTCCTTGAGGCGCTGCAGGGCTGTCTTGTCCTTGCCGAGGTCAATCCCCTGGTCCTTCTTGAATTCCTCGATTAGCCATTCCATGATTCTCTGGTCGAAGTCCTCCCCGCCTAGGTGCGTGTCCCCGTTGGTGCTCTTTACCTGGAAGGTGCCCTCACCCAGCTCCAGTATGGATATATCGAAAGTCCCCCCGCCGAGGTCGTACACGGCGATGGTCTCGTCTGTTTTCTTGTCCAATCCGTACGCCAGCGATGCCGCCGTCGGCTCGTTGATTATTCTTAATACGTTCAGTCCGGCAATCTGGCCGGCGTCCTTGGTGGCCTGCCGCTGTGCGTCGTTAAAATAGGCCGGCACGGTAACGACTGCGTCCGTGACCTTCTCCCCGAGGTAGGCTTCGGCGTCCGCCTTTAGTTTCTGCAAAATCATCGCCGATATTTCCGGCGGACTGTACTCTTTGCCCCCCATCGTTACCCGCACCTCGTTGTCAGGGCCTTGGCTGACTTTATAGGTCTTTCGCTTGGCGTCTTCTTCCACCGGCAGTTCGCGTCCCGCCGGCTCGCCGAACTTGCGTCCCATGAAACGCTTGATGGCGTAGACGGTGTTCTCCGGGTTGACTATTGCCTGGCGCTTGGCTATCTGCCCCACCAGCCGCTCCCCGTTCTTGTTTACCGCCACCACCGATGGTATCAGCCGGCTCCCTTCCGAGCTCGTGATTACTACCGGCTCGCCCGCCTCCAGTACCGCCACCTCGCTGAAAGTTGTCCCTAGGTCTATCCCTACTGCTTTAGCCATTTACTCTGCCTCCTTTATCGCCTCTGTCTCCTCTTTGGTGTGAGTCTTTTTTTGTTATGGCTTCCCCGTTGCCCACCGCTACCCGCGAGGCGCGGAGAAGTTTATCATTCAGTATGTATCCTTTTAAATATTCCTCCACTACAATCCCCTCTTTGCCCTTTTCCTGCCTGATTGCTTCGTGTAAATTCGGGTCGAACGTATTGCCCAGGCACTTGATTTGTTTGACCCCCTGCCCCTCCAGGATTGTCTTGAACTTCTTTTCGACCAGCCTCACGCCTTCGACCCAGTCGTTATTTTTATATTCCCTGGGTATGGCTTTGAGCGCCCGTTCGAAGTCGTCGATTACCGGCAGTATCGCGCACAGCAGGTTGGCGTTGGCGTAGCTGTTGAACTCCAGCCTTTCCTGCTCGGTGCGTCGCTTATAATTGAGAAAGTCCGCCTGCGAGCGCTGCCAGTTGGCGAGGTATTCCTCCGCCTTCTTATTTGCCTCGGCGAGTTCTTCCTCTAGCGTCGTTGTCGCTTCAGGCAGTTCTTCTTCTGGCTTGATTTCGTTGTTTGTTTTTTCGTTTTCTTCCGGGTCTCTTGGCATCATGATGAAATTCCGTATTTTATATTATTCAGGTTGCGCTTCCTGGATTTCCTGGTCGTAAAGGCCCCCCACCAGCTGCCCTAAAACCGACGAGAGGTAATACACCGTGGGTATCGTGAGCATGTAGGGCATTCTGGTCGGACCAACCACGGCTATCGTGCCGGAGGCTTCCTGGGGGAGACCGTACCGGCAGATTACCACGCTGCAGTTCTGTATCGCCGAGTTCTGGTTTTCCTTGCCGATGATTACCTGCACGCCCGGCTCGCTTAACCTGGACGGCAGGATGACCTTGAGCAGTCCCCGCTGCTCGACCAGCTCCATCAGGTCGTGCATTTTATCGCTGTGCGCGAACTCCGGCTTCTCCAGCATGAAATGCCAGCCTTCCAGTTTCGGCTCCTGGTATTCCTTGCTGTCTTCGGTCTTCATTATCTCCAGCAGGTTTTCGTTGACTTTCTTCTCCATGTCCGTGAGTCCCTCTTTGCTCTTGCTAATCTGGTTTCTGGATTTTCCGGCGTAAATGCCGTTGAGTTTATCGCTTATCTTGGTGAGGTCCGACTGCGTCACCGCCTCGTCGAACGTAATCAGTTCTTGCCTGACCACCGCCCCCTCCAGGACCGCTACCATCAGGACCCTTTTGTCCTGTACCGCTATAAGCTCCAGGTGCTTGAGCTTGCAGTCCGTGGATTTCGGCAGACTGACCACCGCTACGTTGCGCGTGAGTCTGGCTAGCATGGACGCCGTCAGGTTTACCCACGCCTCTACCTCCCTCTCCACCTGGTGGAAAGTGTGGCTTATCAGGTACTGCTCTTCCCGCGGCAGGGCTATGCTTTCCAGCGACTCCACGTAATGGCGGTAGCCCTTGTCCGCCGGTATGCACCCCGCCGAAGTGTGCGGGCGTATCAAATAGCCGTCCTTTTCCAGTTGCGCCATCTCGTTGCGGATAGTCGCCGGGCTTACCCCCAGGTTGGCTTCGTTCGCCACCGACTGCGAGGCTACCGGCACCGCGTTGGCGATGTACTGCCGGACGATATAGTTTAGTATCATTCCGCCTCTGTGCGTTAACATCTCATTATCCATTAGCAGTCTCCTGCCCCGACTGCTAATCATATCTAATCTATCACTTTAAAGGTGTTTTGTCAAGAGTAGAAATCACATAAGTTAAAACATTAACTTAATACAAAAACTCCCCTTTACCTTCCCTCGGGGGCCTTTCTTTGTTTCTGGTGGAGACGGGGTAGGGTCGAACTCCCCGTCTCTGTTGGTTATTGTCCCGATTCCTTTACTCATACGGGATGCCTTATGAAATCTGCATATCTTGTATTTTGGTTATTCCTCCCTTTCTCCTTCCTTGTCCCCACAAAGCTAAATATGCTATAATTTAGCCGTGGACATTACCTGGTTGGGGCACTCCTGTTTCCGTATCAGAGGCAGTCAGGCCGTCGTAATTACCGACCCCTTTCCGCCCGATATCGGCTATACCCTCGGCAAGCAGAAGGCCGATATCGTAACCGTATCTCACCCCCACCCCTCCCACTCCTTTAGCGACGGCATCGCCGAGGGCTATCGTCTCGTTCAAAGTCCCGGCGAGTATGAAATCAGCGGCGTCCTGATTCTCGGCTTGAACACCTACCACGACGCCGTCAAGGGCCAGTCCAAAGGCAAGAACACCGCTTATCTCCTGGAAATCGACGGCATCACCATCTGCCACCTCGGCGACATTGGCCACATCCTCTCCGACGATGATATAGAAGAGCTGGGGAATATTGATATCCTGCTGGTCCCCGTGGGCGGCGTTTCCACCATCAACGCCTCCATGGCCGCCGAGACCGTCCGCAAGGTCGAGCCCAGGGTCGTCATCCCCATGCACTACAAGGACGACAAGAGCAAGCGCGACCTTGAACCTGTCGATAACTTCCTCAAGGAAATGGGGCAGACCGCCGTAGAGCCCCGCCCCAGGTTCAACGCTTCCCGCACCAACCTCCCCCTCGCCATTCAGGTTGTTGTCCTTACAGCTTAAACCTCGGTCAACTCTTTCAAATGTTCTTTAAGGAAGCTGCCTTATTTTTTTCACCTGAAAAAAATATTTTAAAAAGTGTATAATCAATAGGCTAACGGACGGTTTGCCGGATTACTTCAAGCAAACCATATCGAGGAGGGCGTCTTGAAAAATTATCTTGCAGCTTTACAGGCTAAGACCAGTAATAACGACTACGAAAAACTGGCCGCCATAAAAAATACAGGCGTGCATAAAGCCGTTTATGAGTCGGCTGAACTCTGCAATCCGGATAATATCTTTGTCTGCAGCGATACCCCCGATGAGGTGGCTTACATCAGGAACATGGCTATTGTTTCCGGTGAAGAAAGCGCCGCCCTGGCTCTGCCGGGGCATACCTTCCACTTCGACGGCCCGCATGATCAGGGACGTGACCGCGCGGTGACCAAGCTCCTGGTGCCTAAAGGGGAGTCTCTCAACGAAGCTCTTAACCAGATTGAACGGGAAGAGGGGCTGACGGAGGTTCATGGTCTGTGTAAAGATGCCATGGAGGGTCGCACCATGATTGTGCGCTTTCTCACCCTTGGCCCGATTGATTCCGAATTCACCATTTTTTGTCTTGAGTGCACCGATTCCTGGTATGTGGCTCATAGCGTCGACCTTTTGTACCGCAAGGGCTACGAGGCCTTCCGCAAGGCCGGAACGGGCACGGAATTTTTCAATACCCTCCACTCGGCCGGCAAACTAAACGATAACATGGTCAGCGTAAATCATGAAAAGAAGCGCATCTATATCGACTACACAACCAATACCGTTTACAGCATCAACAACCAGTACGCCGGTAATTCCATCGGCTTCAAGAAACTGGCCCTCCGGCTGGCTATCCGCAAGGCTCACAAGGAGGGGTGGCTCGCCGAGCACTTCATGATTATGGGCGTAAACGGACCCGATGGACGCAAGACCTATATTGCCGGCGCCTTCCCCAGCGCCTGCGGCAAGACCTCTACCGCCATGCTTCCCGGTGAGAATATACTGGCTGACGACATCGGCTACGTCCGCAACATCGACGGCGTCTGCCGCGCGGTGAATATTGAAAGTGGTATTTTCGGCATCATTCAGGATATCAATCCCAAGGACGACCCCGTTATCCACGAGATTCTTACCAGCCCGGGGGAAATTATCTTCACCAATATCCTCGTTAAAGACGCCAGGCCCTGGTGGCTGGGCATGGATGTAGACCTTCCTGAAACAGGTGTTAATTTCACCGGGGAATGGTTCAAGGGCAAGACCGATGAAAAAGGCGCGGAAGTCCCCCCCGCCCACAAGAACGCCCGTTATACCATCGCCCAGAAGGTGCTGGCTAATTGCGACCCCGAACTGGATAATCCCAAGGGCGTTGAATTGGGCGGTATCCTCTATGGTGGCCGCGACTACCGCAGCTATGTGCCGGTCCAGCAGGGCTTCGACTGGGAGCACGGTATTGTCTGTTATGGCGCCGCTTTAGAGACCGAAACAACCTTTGCCACTATCGATGCGGAAGGGACACACGAGATAAATATCATGAGTATCCAGGACTTCATCTCTATTCCTCTGGAGAAGTATCTCCATAACTACCTGCAGTTCGGCAAAAAACTTGATAAAACCCCGCTGGTATTCGGGGTAAATTACTTCCTTAAGGATTTAAAAACCGGCGAGTACCTGAACGGACACCAGGACAAGCACGTCTGGGTAAAGTGGATGGAGATGCGCATTAATAATGACGTCGAGGCTATTAAGTCCCCCACCGGCTGGATTCCCAAGTATGAGGACCTCCAGCCGCTTTTCCGCGAGATACTGGATAAAGAATATACCAAAGAGGACTATATCAAGCAGTTCACCATCCGTGTTTCGGAAAACCTGGCTAAGCTCAACCGGGTGGAAGCCTTTTACCATGAAAATATCCCCGATTTGACCTCCGAGGTATGGCGTGTCTTGAAAGAACAGCGTGAACGCCTGGTTAAAGCCGGGGAGAAAAATGGCGACTACATCTCGCCGGAAACCCTCATGAAATAAAGCTCGCCTTCGTTTAATCTCCAACCTGCCTTTTTTCCTTCTTTGCAAGGCAGGGAAGATAGAACTTTATACGGGGCGTCTAAGAGGGGTGTAAACCCCTCTTTATAAATCATTCCCCCTCTCCAAATAAATGAATCTATGATTTATATAGATGCTCCATTTGGAGAGGGGGTAAGGGGGTGAGGTTTAAAATAAAGGGCGGGTGTAATTACCCTATTCGTGTTCAAGAAAATCCGCCAGTATCTTATTGAATGCCTCACTGTCCTTTTTATGAGGCGCGTGACCGTAACCCCCCACCAGCGCCAGCTTGACGTTGGGTATCAGCTTCTCCGCCCGCTTCGCTATCGATGCCGGCAGGTACGGGTCGTGCTTTTTCCATACCAGTAGCGTCGGTATTTCTAGGTGGCGCAGGTCTTCATCATAAGAACGTTCGAATTTTTCTCCTTCTTTTAGCAGGAAGTTGGGATAAGGTTGCGGTAGTCTAAATGCCTTCCTTATTCCCCAGAAGAAAAGCTGCAGCGCGTTGCCGAAGAAACTCATGCTGCCCAGCCCAGTCGTATCTACAAGCACCAGCTTGCCGACCCTTTCCCTGGCTTTTATCGCCACATCGAGGCAGAACCTGCCCCCCAGCGAGTGCCCCACCAGCGCCGGCCTGTCCAGCTTTAGCTCGTCGATGAACCCCGTCAGGAAGTCGGTAAACTCGTTAAGGTAATACCCGCTCTCCCGTCTCTCGCTCTGCCCGTAACCCAGCAGGTCGGGGGCATAAAAGCTGAAGCGGTCGCCCAGCGAGGTCATCGTACTTGACCAGTCCCGTGAATCGCTGGCGCCCCCGTGTATCAGCACCACCGGCGGCCCGCTGCCCGCTTTTAGATAATGCGCCCGGTAGCCGTTGATTTCCGCTCTTATGCTCGCTATATTGCCCTTCAAACTAGTCGTCCCATTTGGTTCCTTTGCCTATCATTACTCTGAAGAACCAGTTTATTTTCAGCTTCTCCACTTCCACATCCGTAAAGCCCGTGGTGAGTAAAAGGTTCTTGAGTTCTTTCGATTTCATACTTCCGATGTGTTCTTTTTGCCCGATTTTACCCGCTAGGTCGAGTAATTGCATCGGGAAATAATCGTCGCAGATGTCCTGCACGATAAATACCCCGTTTTGTTTTAATGACTGCCTTATCTTCTTAAAAATCGACTCTTTATTCTCGAAGTGGTGAAAGGCGTTAGTGCTGAAAACATAATCGAAGTAGTCCTGGTGTTCTATCGAGCCGGCGCTGCCTGCCGTGAATTTTACGTTATCGTATTTAAAATCTGTTAATTTCTTTTTAGCCTGCTCTATCATCTTTTCCGATAGGTCTATGCCGATGACGTTGCCTGTTCCCTCCAGCCTCAAAGCAATATCGATAGTCCCCTGCCCCGTGCCGCACCCTAGGTCGAGAACGTTCATTCCCTTTTCTATCTTCATCCTGTTGATTACCAGCTTCTGCACCCGGCGCTGGTATGATTTTACCAGCCGTGAATCGTCGTAGCTCTCGGCGTCCCTGTCGAATTTCCGTGCGATTTGATGGTCTTTACCCGTATCGCTTACATTATAAGTGACTTTTTTCATAGGTTTTTATGAAATCGATAAATGCCTCCAGCAGGCGGGATACCACCCTCTCCTGCCGGTAAACGCAGTAGAAATCGCGGGTCAGCCGCAGGCCTTTTATTCTCGCCGACTTTACCCCACTGCCCTTAATCGCCAGGCTCGATACGAAGCCGATGCCCGCCCCGGCGCTTACCGCGGCTATCACCGACCGCGTGCTGCCCAGCACCAGCTGCGGCGCCCACTTCTTGATATCTATGCCGACCCTCCCCAGCAGGCTTTCCAGGCTCCGCTGCGTCCCCGATGTCGCCTCGCGGAAAATCAGTGCCTCTCCTTCCAGTTCCTCCGGTGATACCTCGTCTCTATTGGCAAAAGGGTGCCCCGGAGCGACTATCGGTATTATTTCGTCACCGGCTATCTTGAAAAACGCCAGGTCCTTGCCCTCCGGTGGTATGCCGCAGAACCCGACCTCGTAGGTGTTGTCCCGTACCCTGTTTATCACTGTTACGGAGTCGGAGATATCCGCTTGTATTTTCACCGCCGGGTGCCTCTGTTTGAAAACGGCCAGCATCTTCGGCAGCAGGTACTCGCCCGGTATCGTGCTTGCTCCTATCAGCAGGTCGCCGGATATGTCCTCCCGCATTTGCTCCAGGTCCCCCCGCAGCTTTTCCCGCTCCCCCTCCATAGCCTCGGCGAAGCGGAGTAGTCGTTCCCCGGCCTTGGTCAGCGTAATCGTCTTCTGACTGCGGTCTATCAGCCTTATGCCCAGCTCCTGCTCCAGCTTCTGTACCTGGAAAGAAACAGCCGGCTGGCTGATGCCCATCTCCCTGGCCACCTCGGAAAAGCTCCCCAGCCTCGCTATCTCCCTGAACGTCTTTAAATACTCGGTATTCATCCCTGTTGTCATTGCGAGTCCCGATGTAATCGGGACGTGGCAATCTCTGTCACCGCCTTAGTACAATATCGTCATTCCCGCGGAAGCGGGAATCCAACCCCATTTCCCCCCTATCTTTAATTTTTAACCTTTGAGCTTTGAATTTTGTTTGTACCTTGTATCTTGTTTCTTGGTTATTTCCCCCTACCACATAAAACATTCTTATCTTGCATAAAGAAAAAACTTATGCTATAATCTCCCGAGGTAATTCTATTGTATTTGCCATAATACATCAAGCTGCGTTAATAAGAGGTGTAATATGTCAGGGAGAACAATTTTAATCCAGTCGGAATTCCTCGGCAGAGGCAGTGATGAGCTGGGCGAGATGCTTATGTCGAAGTTTCTTGACCTCCTTAACGATAGTAAGGTAAAGCCGGCTACTTTGCTCTTCTTGAATAGTGGTGTGAAACTGGTGGCTGAAGGCTCGTGGGCTTTGGTCCATCTTAAGAAACTGGAGGAGCAGGGTGTGGAAATCCTTGCCTGCGGTACCTGCCTCGACTTTTTTGGACTGGCGGATAAAATCAGGGTCGGCAAGCCCACTAACATGGCAGATACCATCGACTCCCTGCTCAACTCTGATATCGTCTGCCTGTAAACCCCCGCCCGTCTCCCCCTTTATTAAAGGGGGACTAAAGAGGTTTTTATGAAAGGAGAGGACATGTCTAAAGAAAAGAAACTCCGCCTTACCGAGACCGTCCACGGCTCGGGTTGAGCCTGTAAGATAGGTCCGGGCGACCTCGCCAGAACGCTTGCCGGCCTCCCCTTCCAGTCCCACCCCAACTTAATCGCGGGGATGGAAAGGTCGGAGGACGCTGGCGTATTTAAACTTACCGATGACCTCGCTATCGTCCAGACGGTCGATTTCTTCACCCCCATCGTCGATGACCCCTACGACTTCGGTCGCATCACCGTCGCCAATTCCTTGAGCGATGTCTATGCCATGGGCGCCCGCCCGCTTACGGCGCTTAATGTCGTCTGCTTTCCCCAGGCCGCTATGGACTTCTCCGTCTTAAGGAAGGTTCTCGAGGGTGGACTGGATATGATGCATGAGGCGGACGTTATTCTGCTCGGCGGCCATACCGTTGACGACCCCGAGCTTAAGTACGGACTATCTGTTACCGGCGTTATCCACCCTGATAAAGTCGTCCACAATAACGCCGCCCGCCCCGGCGATGTCCTCGTCCTCACCAAGCCCATCGGCACCGGCATCATAAGCACCGCTATCAAAGCCGGGACCGCCTCCCCCGCCGCCATTAAAAGGATTACCGACTCCATGGCCGCCCTCAACCGCGCCGCCTCCGAGGCTATGGTAGCCCTGGGCGCTCACGCCTGCAAGGACGTCACCGGTTTCGGCTTGCTCGGCCACGCCGCGGAAATGATTGAGGGAACGCATGTAGGCATGGAAATAAACTCCGCCGCCGTCCCCCTCTTCCCGGAAACAAAAGAATACTACGAAAAAGGCATGTTCGCCGCTGGACTCCGCCGCAACCGCGCCTTCCGCAAAAACATGGTCACCTTTGCCCCCTCCGTACCCGACTACTTACAGGACCTCCTCTTCGACCCCCAGACCTCCGGCGGCTTGCTAATCGCCCTCCCCGCCTCTAAAGCCCCCCGCCTCCAGGAAAAACTAAAAAAGTCAGGCATTAAAGCCCCTGTCATCGGCAAAGTGGTGGCGCAACACAAATCCAGAATAAAAGTGATATAAATCTCCCCTTCACCCCCCGCCACCATCCCGATGAAAATCGGGATCCAGCGGAACACAAAGGCAGGATTAAAGTTACTTAATATCCCCCTCCACAATCTTCCTATCCTCCTCCGTCAGCCCGTAAAGGTTATAAACGAGGTTATCTATTTCTTTATCTGTTTTCTCAATCTCTTTCTTAATCTCGTCTCTCTCACTAAAAGGATCATCACGTATTGGCATAAGCTTATTATTGAGATCCAACATTTTTTCGACCAATGATACTATATTATCGTGAATTTTCTTTTCCTTTAGGTTATTAGAAGCAATGTTGCGAATTGGAAGATTGTTTAAAAACATTGTTTTATAAATATAAAATCCTGCAGCTTTAGGTACTGTGGTTTTTTTATAATAATATTCTAAAAGTCTAGAGTTAATTAGTCCCAATAAATAAAAATAGTTGTTTACCTTTTTAACTTTAGGGATTATTCCGCACACAGTATCTAAATAGAATATTGCATTATCGCAATAAGCAAATTTATTTATTGAAGCTAGTTCTGGAACAATTATTTTCATGCTTTCCTGTTGTAAGAATGAGCGTTCACACCACAACTCATACCACAATTTAGAAGACTTATTAAAATAAGCACGTCCTGCTAATTTTGCTTTTTGAGAACACAAGTAATCCCAAATATTCGGGAACTGCTTGGAGAATTTATTTTCTGGTATTGGTTCTATCTTCTTTCTATCTTCATAGGGATATATAACAATATTCTTTGGTTTTTCATGAAAATATCGTTTAATCTGTCTCCCTTGAATCACTGGTTTTAAAAGCGCCTTTTCTAATCCTAGTGCATTTGCTTTATTTGCTTGTAAAACAAATACTTCATTTTCTCCAGTAACAATACCTTCTGAGATACTCTCGGTAAGTTCAGACAATTTGGTTGTTGGTTGTGCTTCTATTCTAGTAACAATTTTCTCGCTAGCCCCATCTCTAAATATCCATCCATTATCTTTAAGCGAGTGTTGTTTGGTTGAAAATCTGTTGCCATTTATTCTTCTCGGGATATATTCCACATAATGTTTAATACTTGGCTTGGATTTTTGGATTATAAAAATGCCAGTATAGTTTAGTGCCCCTTCGAAAATTTGTTCATCTTGAAAATCGATAATTTTCTCTATACTATAATGGTTTTTTAAAAGCATCCTTAATGCTTGTCCGTGTTGTCTTTTTGTGAAATTAGTTGGGCAAATGTATCCTAATAATCCTCCTTCTTTTAAAAGTTGCATTCCCTTTTCAATAAATGGCAAATAAATATCAAACCGCCCTTTGCATGTTTCATATTTATCTCTATAAAATTCCTTTTCGTCCTTAAATCCATGAAACCCTAAATAAGGTGGGTTGCCTATCACCACATCAAACCCGCTTTTATCCATTATTTCTTTAAATTCCCGATCCCAACTAAATGGTTTTTTATCTTTCCAGACTTTACCAAAATATTTGTTTAGTTCTTCTTCCTTGCAGAAAATTAGGGAGTTGCCTTCCTTTATGTTGTCTTTCAGGCCGGGTAATGTTTCCCTTTTAGCAAGGCTTCTTAATAATAGATTCAAACGTGCAATCTCCACCGCCTGTATATCTAGGTCAACTCCAAAAATGTTATTGTGCAATATAGACATACGGTCTGCCGCGTCTATGTCCTGCTCTGATTGGCTTGTCTTTTGCTTGGCATAATATTTCAACAATTCATCAAAAGCTCTTATTAAAAATGAGCCGGAACCGCATGCCGGGTCTAGTATCTTGATATTTCTTATTTCGTTGTAAGAACGTTCTGCTAGAAAACGCCCAACCGTTTCTTTCACTATGTAATCGGTAATAAATTTTGGCGTGTAGTAAATCCCGTGTTCTTTTCTTCGTTGTTTTTTTTCAACTAGATTTATATTTTCCGTGTGGATACCTAAATCCATTTTTACTTGGGCTTGCTTAGCTCTTTGCTTTTCTATTTCTGCAACATATCCGAGGTATTGCTCGTAAACCGCACCTAAAACATCTGCATCAATCACAGAAAAATCGTAGCTAGCAAAACCCCCTTTTACGTCATAAAGCCCTTCTAATATGTTTTCTAGTGTATCACTTTGTATGAATATTTCGTTGTTATCAATTGGGTGGTGCGCAAATAGGTCGCTATCGTAATACCCATCGAATTCTTTAAAAATTTTACGTAGTTCGTCTAAGAGTTTCCCTTTATTTTTAGTTGCCTTCAATTGGTTTATAATAGCGCGTAATCGCTTTTCTTCAATACCTCTATCTTCACTAGTACGTATGAAAATAAGACGGTTAAAAAGCTTTTGTATGATTTCATCTATTTGCTTGAAAGTAAGCTTTTCGTTGTACAAATGTAATTGTTTAAACAATTCTCCGCGCCATTCTCGTAGTTCTTTGAATAATCTTTTTTCAATAGGAATGTGAATAGGCATCGCACCCCATTGTGCCGCCTCTTTCTCTGTAAGTCCTGATTTCAACGCTTCTTTAGATAATAACCACAGCTTTTCAAAATCAGATATATAATTTTGACATTCTAGATTAATCCAGCTGTTACCATTTTGTGCGTAGAATATTCGAAGTCCTTGGAAATCGGTTAGTACTGCCCACGTCACTCCTTTATTCAGCGCATATGTTACAGCTTGTTTGATATATGTTTCGTTGGTGAGGTCTGCTTTAAGTGGTTTGGCTTCCAGATAAAATTGTGATACCATGTTCAATTTAAAGGCGAAGTCTACCCGTCCGCTTGATGCTTTTTCTTCTGGTGATACTTCGTTTACATCCTCAAAATTCCATCCCAAAGCTCTAAACAATGGCTCAATAAAATTTGATTTTGTTGCGGCTTCGTTGTAGCTCTTTATTTGCGCTGGGCTAAGAGACTCGTACTTTTTTACTAACTCTTCAATCTTCTTTTTAGCTTCCTCTTTACTCATTCTCCTCACTCCCGCAATTTGTTGTCATTATACACCCACTCCCGCCCCAACTTAAATACCCTCTCCCAGTCTCCCACTTTGAAAAAGGGGGATTAAGGGGGATTTCTCCCGCGCCATTTTCCCCTTCACTTTCTCCCCTTAACCCCTTATAATATTCCCGGCAGGGCATAAAACTCCCCCGCTCATCCTGAGCCGGTCGAAGGATTAACATAACAATTAAACATAACACCAGAAAACACGTAAACGAATCAGCTACGGCCTAAAGCTAAAACAACAAAAAAATTTTTTGCCAGAACGAATAAAACGAATAAAAACCTCACCCCGGCGGGGAAGTCTCCCTTTCATAAAGGGAGAGACAGAGGGATTTTGTTCTGTAAACTGTGAACTCTGTTTGACAACCCTCCCCCTTTTACCTACCATATATACTGGCGGAAAGGCAGGTGTCCCGTGCCCTCTATCAAGAAAATGCTCAAAATCGGCTTCACCCGTGAGGAAAAGCGCACCACTATCTGCTCCGCCATCGGCCAGCTCCGCGCCATCGAGTTCTACTACCACGGCGGCTACCGCACCGTCGAGCCCTTCGCCCTCGGCATCGTAATCCCCGGCGACGCTGATAACGAGTCCCTCATCTGCTGGCAGACCGGCGGTTTTAGCGAGCTAAGAGAGGTCGTCGGCTGGAAGCTCTACCGCGAGTCGGAGATGGAAGACATCGTCATTCTCAAAGACGACTTCAATGGCGAGCGACCCAATTATGACCCCGATAACATCGGTATGTGGCAGGTAATTTGCTGTGTGCGACCCGTCAGGCGAGCCGAGCCGACCCCCGCACCGACCCCCGAGCCTGTCGTCGAGCCCACCCCCGAACCACCCCCCGAACCTGCGCCCCCCTACGTCCGCTACTTCACCCACAACGAGCTCATGCAAAGGTTCCGCTTCGCCCATCCTATCCCCATTCCGGAACTCGGTACCAAACTCTGGCCGGACCCCTTAGCCGTGCCCTACTCTCACCCCCTGGAATCCGTCAGGCCTGCGCCTGAACCCGACCGCTACCTCATCGGCCGCGCTGACTAGCGCACCTGCGCCGATATCCGGTTCAGCATCTCCGCGTCGTCCTTCACCCCCCGCACGTCCAGGTTCGTCTGCCGGAAAGCCTTCACCATCCCCTCGATGAGCTTCGTCTTGCTAAGCTTCTTCCCCCCGCTGAACTTCGCCGTAGATGCCAGCGACTCCAGATAAGCGTCCTCCTCCCTGTTCAGGAACACGGATAGCTTTATCATCGCCGACCTCGGGGATGCGGCTGCCGGCTTGGCCGGTGCCGGTTGCTTTATCTCCGGACGGACTTCCGGCCGGTCGCTCCCGGTAAGTCGGTCTAAAGCGGAGCCGTAAGCTAGCTCCTCGGTAACTTTAGCTCTTTTCATGTAGCACCTCTCTGGCAAGTTCTCTATAAGCTTCAGCCCCGTCGGTGTTAGGGGCGTAATTCAGAATCGTCATTCCCGCCGCCGGGGCCTCTTTAAACCGCACGCTCGTCGGTATCGATGTGCTAAATACCCGTATCCTGTCCCCGAAGGCTTTTTTTGTAACCTCGATTACCTCTCTGCTGTGCAAAGTGCGGGAGTTGGTCATCGTAAACAGTATCCCTAGGATTTTCAAAGAGGGATTGATTTTTTCCTGCACCCTCATGATGGTCGTCATCAGCATCGCCAGCCCCTTCATCGCTAGGAAGTCCGCCTGTAGCGGAATCAGCACACTGTCCGCGGCGGAAAGGGCATTGATGGTCAGCAGCCCCAGGCTGGGCAGGCAGTCCAGCAGTATGTAGTCATACTTATTGCGCACGGACTTAATCATGTCCTTCAGCACCAGCTCTCGGGTGAAGGCATTCACCAGGTCCAGCTGCGCCTGCGATAGTTCCACGTTGGCCGGCACCAGGTCGATATTGGGATTGTGGGTCTTTAAAGTAACGTCCCCCAGCGAGTACTGTCCGTTGTCCCTGATAACGCTCGTCAAAACGTCGTAGCTCGTCAGCTTAAGATTATCCGGATTATACCCCATGCTGATGGTAAGGCTGGCCTGCGGGTCCCAATCGACAAGCAGCACGCGTTTCTTCTGCTCGCTTAGACCCTCGGCAAGGGCGCCGGCGGTAGTGGTTTTACCCACGCCGCCTTTCTGGTTGGCAATACATATAATGGACATTTCTCAAAGTCCCTGCTAGATTATAGCGCAATTGCGCAAATGCGTCTATTTTTTTGAAAATAATTGTTAGTCCTTAAGGCAGGTATGGATTAAGAAAATTAATTAAAAAAGAAAAAAATATGAAAATAATTGAAAAGGGTATTGACAAAGTTAATAATCGCCATTATAATATATTAAGAAAATTAAGGTGCGACTTAATAAATTAAAGGTTTTATAAAAAAGGGGAGGTGATAAGAAAATGACCAAAGAATGGAACGAGCTTACCAAGATGACCCAGGGTAAGCCCATTGTCGTGGAGCGGGTCCGTCTGGTGGATAGCGATATCGCAATAGAAGGAAGTTTCTCGCTGCCGCCGCTGGCGAATCTCTCTGCTGAAGACCAGGTGTTCGTCATGGCTTTTATGCGTTGTGACGGCTCGATAAAGGATATGGAGAAGCTGTTCGGCATCAGCTATCCTACCGTGAAAAACAGGATTAGTCGTATCGCCAGGCAGCTGGAATTTGTCGAGGTGACTAAAATTTCCCCGCAAGAGGAAGTCATTGACGCCCTCGAGCACGGAGATATTACCGCCGAAGAGGCAGTAAGGAGGTTATCTGAATGAACTGGAACGAACTGTGGATGTACGTAAAGACAAAACATGTGGAATACGTTGATAATACCAGGATTCCTCCACGAGAGGAAGTAATCCACGAACTTGATAATTATGACATCGTCACTATAAGGAGGTTACCCAAATGAGTTGGCCGCCTATGTTGATGCATATAAGGATAAAAACCAAGGATACCAGATTCGGTTTGTGGCTGCCCCTGTTCCTGCTATTTCCCGTAGTGCTGGTTATTTTCATCATTCTCTCGCCCTTTATATTAATCGGCATTATCATTACATGGGACCGCGGCTGGGGCAAGCTGGCCCTGTTTTCCCTAAGGGCTGCTTTCGTGGCATGCTGGTCCCTGCGGGGCTTGAAAGTCGATGTCAGGAGACCCGGCGAATGTGTCTCTATATCAATAATATGATTATTACAGCTGGATAAAGCGGAAAAAGGAGGATATTAAAATGTCTGATAACAGGAAAAAAATACTGGAAATGCTGGAACAAAGCAAGATAAGCGCCGATGAGGCCTACCGGTTGCTAAGTGCTGTTGATGATGGGGAGAAGGGGAGTAAGGACTCCGCCGGTGAAGGCCAGTCCCGAACGGAGACCGGTATCAAGAGTAAGTCCAAGTACCTGCGGGTGACGGTGACGCCCGGCGATAAATACGAGAACCCGGAACGTGCCGACCGCGTTAATGTACGCGTGCCCATGTCCCTGATACGCGCCGGCATCAAACTGACCTCTCTGATACCCCAGGAAGCCCTGGACAAAGCTAACGACGCCTTGAAAGAAAAGGGCATTAACTTTGATGTGCGCAGCATCAAATCGGGGGACATCGAGGAGCTAATCGATGCTCTGGGCGACATGCAGGTCGATGTTGAGACCAGCAAAGGCGAATGTGTAAAAGTGTTCGTGGAATAAATACTTCGGCTGATACTCTGTAAGTTCGCGCTGGTGTTTTTTAGGAGCGCTGAAGGAGAAAGTATAGATGAACTTGGGTAACTGGACCGAGACTCTTGCCAGGGCATGTGCCCGGCGGCCGTGGCTGACCGTTGGAATCTGGATTGCCGCGATGGCGCTGGCTGTTTTCTCTATGATTACGCTGCTGGGAGGCGCCCTTGTAACCGACGCCAGGCCTACCAACGACCCCGAATCGATGGTGGCTATGGACCTGATGAATGAGCGGCTTGGAATAGATAACTCGGAAATTGTCGACGAAATGGTAATCGTGCGTTCGACTACGCTTACGGTAGATGACCCTGAATTCCAGAACGTCGTCGAGAACATATACGCCGATGTCTCGGCTCTCGGCCCCGATGTTTTCCTGGGTGGGGCTACCTATTATATGACCCGGGACCCCTCGCTGGTATCCCCTGACCGCCATACCACCATGTTTCCTTTCAACATGCCTTTTGAAGCTGATGAAAGAATGGATGAAATTTACGCCATTGGTGATAAATATGCCGGGGGAGAATTCGAGGTCTACCATACTGGTACTGCCGCCTGGGCTGCCGACTCCATGAAGCTGGGCGAGGATGCCGCCTCCAGGGGTGAAGCTATCGGTATCTCGGCGGCTCTGGTTATATTGGCGATTGTTTTCGGCGCTATAGCCGCCGCTCTTTTGCCGGTTGCCCTTGGGATTGTCGCCATTATCGTCGCCATGGGTCTCACCGGCCTGGTGGGGCAGGCTATGGACCTCACTTTCTTCGTTACCAATATGATTACCATGATGGGCCTGGCCGTCGGCATAGACTATTCACTATTTATCCTTACCCGTTTCCGCGAGGAGCGCCAGCGGGGGTTGAGTAAAATGGACGCCATCGGTACCGCTGGCGCTACAGCCAGCCGCGCGGTATTTTACAGCGGGCTTACCGTGGTGCTGGCGCTTACCGGCCTGGTTATGTTCCCACTCTCCATTTTTATCTCGATGGGTATAGGCTCTATCCTGGTAGTCTTTACGGCCATTATCGCCTCGTTAACACTCCTTCCGGCTTTATTAGGCTTGATGGGTGATAAGGTAAATGCTATTAGAATTCCTTTTATACAGCGGAAAAAAGACACCATGTCTTATGAAAAACCGGTCGGTTTCTGGGCCTGGATAACAAGAGTGGTAACTAAAGTACCTGCTGTAAGTGTAATCATAGCGGTCGGACTGCTGCTTTTTGCCGCGGTGCCGTTTTTAGATAAGAAATCGGGAATGTCGGGTATCAATGACGTTCCTGATTATTTAAGGTCGAAACAGGGTTACATCGTTCTGCAGAATGAATTCCATGTCAGTATAGACCGGCCTGTTACCGTTGTTATTGACGGGGATATCAATTCGGACAAGACCCAGGCAGGCATTGTGTCGCTGCAGGAACAGCTGGCAGCCGATTCCACTTTTGTCGGTTCGCAGGTGGTCCCTTATCCGGAGCAGAATATGGCTATTATCTATGCACGCTTGGCTGGCGACCCCATGAGCCAGCAATCTATGGACTCCGTCAGCATGATAAGGTCGGAGTATGTACCACAGGCATTCGATGATAATCCTGTCCGCGTTTTGGTTACCGGCGACTCTGCCCATATGGTCGACTTTAATCAGACGACAAGCGATTACACCCCAATCATCTTTGCCTACGTCCTGGCGTTGAGTTTTATTATATTAATACTGGCATTCCGCTCGATTGTAATACCAGTTACCGCTATAATCATGAACCTGCTGTCTGTGGCCGCTGCTTACGGACTTATCGTGCTGGTCTTCCAGAAAGGTGTAGGAGTAGGTCTCTTCGGTTTCATCCAGGTGGAAGCTATCGAAACATGGCTGCCTCTTTTCCTGTTCGCCGTGCTCTTCGGGCTTTCCATGGACTATCATGTCTTCCTCTTAAGTCGCATGCGGGAGAGGTTCATGCAGAAAAAGGATAACGCTGAAGCGGTGTCCTTCGGTCTGCGCTCAACTGGCAGGCTTATTACCGGCGCCGCTCTGATAATGGTGGCGGTATTTATCGGCTTCGCCCTCGGCGACCTTGTGATGATGCAGCAGATGGGCTTCGGGCTGGCGGTGGCGGTTTTCTTAGATGCTACTCTCGTACGCTGCGTCCTCGTCCCGGCGACGATGAAACTTCTGGGTAAATACAACTGGTATCTCCCCAAGTGGCTTGAGTGGATACCTGATATAAGTCTCGGAGACGGACAGCACGGGCCGGATACGCCAGAGACTAAAGCCGAGAAAAAGTCTCTATCGGATATACCTGAAACTGTACCCGTCGAAGAAGAAGACTGATTATCTAAAATTTTTTTAAGGAGACCTCTTGACAAATTGCCGTTTTGTTGTATAATAATAACTAGATATATCTAGATGTTATTAGATATGTTTAGTTATTGAAAAGGCAATAAGGAGGCAAATATGTTTAACGGTAGATTATTTAATAGAGAAAGAATCTTCCAGGGTCCCCGGCGCAAGAGTTCTTTCCAGAAGGGCGACCTCAAATATATCCTTTTGGACCTGATTAAGGATAAGCCCCGGCACGGGTATGACGTTATCCGTGAGTTAGAGGACCGGTCGCATGGTTTTTACAAGCCCAGTCCCGGCGTTATCTATCCCACTCTCCAGATGCTGGAGGAGATGGGTTACACCAGCTCCGCCGAGGAAGAGGGTAAAAAGACCTACTCCATTACCGGGGAAGGTCTGGCGTTCCTGGCGAAAAAGAGGGATATCGCAAATGGTGTCAGGAGTGAGATGAAACACCGGTGGAGTTTCAAAAACATCGGCCGTATGGCTTCGGTGATGAAGGAGTACCATGAACTGGAGAACCTGATCGGGAGGGGCTTTCGCAGCCTGGATGCCGATAAATCCGAGCGGATACGTCAGGTTCTTTCTGGTGCCTACCAGGAAATTGAGGCAATACTGGAGGAATGATAAATCATGGTCAAGAAAGCCGACTCAACAAGAAACGACATTATCGTTGAATGTGATCCTGACACCATGGATTATTATTCCGTATGGGAACCGGTAGTCGTAGGGGCGGGTAAAACGGAACGGGAAGCCCTGGACGACTTAAGAGCAGCGGCACATTTCAGTGTGGATAAACTTATCGAACTTAGAATAAAAAATAAATAATGGAGGTTTGACATGACTGGTTATTTTAAAATCTTTACGGCTATTCCCGGCTTTTTCTTGAGTTCCTTTATCCTGATGTTGCTCTGGGGAGCTATTGCGCCTGATTTCGGCATCGCTGCCATCAGCTATGTTACAGCTATGCTGATAAATATCACTCTCTGGTTGGCCGTAGCGCCTCTGGCAGCCGTAGGACGCGGTGGTTTTCATATGTAAAGCTGTTCATTCTATTTGTGAATAATGAATAATCTACTTTTCTAGGAGCTTTTATGAAAGTTACCGATAAAGGATATCGTAATCGGTGGATTGCGCTCGCTTTCATGGGTGTATCTTTACTGATTATTTCCTTGGATAACACGGTATTAAATTTGGCATTGCCATCTATCGCCAACGACCTGGGTTCGAGCGCCAGCCAGTTGCAGTGGATCGTAGATGCCTATGTATTGTCTATCGCCGGTCTGCTTCTTACTATGGGCTACCTGGGTGACCGCCTCGGACGCAAACCGACTCTCATGGTAGGCCTGGTATTTTTCGTTCTTTTTTCACTCGGTGCGGCGTTATCCATCTCTACGGGTATGCTTATTGCTATGCGGGCGATGATGGGTATCGGAGCTGCCATAATTTTGCCGGCCACCTTATCGATACTGACCGCTACTTTCCGGGAACCCAGGGAGCGTGCCCAGGCAATCGCCCTCTGGGCGGCGGTATTTGCTCTCGGTATGGGTATAGGACCGCTTGTTGGGGGATGGTTGCTTGATAGCTTCCATTGGAGCTCGGTTTTCTATATCAATATACCGGTTGCCTTAATCGGGCTTATCGGTGGCTATTACTATATTGGAAATTCAAAGACAGACAAGCCGCGTAAATTAGACCTCCCCGGAGCGCTTCTATCCATCGCCGGGTTCTTTGCGCTGGTATATGCCATTATTCAGGCTGGTATGGATGGCTGGGCAGCCCCTCATGTGCTGTATGCTTTCGGGGCGGCGGTAGTGCTGTTGGGTAGTTTCATTATTCTGGAATTGAAATCGAAAAATGCTATGTTGCCGCTGCATTTTTTCAAAAACATGTCCTTTACCGGGGCTAACGTGGCATTAACGCTGGTTTCATTTGGATTGATGGGAGCTTTTTTTTCTTGGGACAATTCCTGCAATCCGTGCAGGGTTACACTCCTTTTGAGGCCGGTATAAGGCTCCTGCCGATGGCAGCCGTCTCTTTTATATCGGCTGCGTTATCGGCACAGGTTGCCAATCGTATCGGTACAAAAATCACCGTTGGATTGGGAATTATGATTGCCGCTTTGGGTTTCTTCTATTTTTATTGGGTAGCGGCTGTAGATGTAAGCTATGCCAATATCCTAATAGCGATGTGTATGACTTCCCTCGGGATAGGCATGACTATGAGCCCGGCCACCAATTCCGTTATGGGGTCGGTTCCCGTTGGCCAGTCGGGTATAGGTTCCGCCTTGAATAATACCACCAGGCAAATCGGGGCAGCCCTGGGAGTTGCTATATTGGGCACGATAATGAATGCCACCTATCTTGCTAAAATAAACGCTGTGGAATGGCCCGCCCAGCTTCCTGCACAGGCTATAGAGGCGATTCGTAATAGTGTTCAGGGAGCTCATATTGTCGCTCAAAATATACCCAGCCCACCGCTATCGGATCTTATTGTCAGTGAATCCAACCGGGCATTCACCTACGGCTCTTCTTATGCGCTGCTTGGTGCTGCGATTGTCCTGATAGTCACTTCTATCATTACTTTTATCATCCTGCCCTCAAAGGTACAGGCCAGCAAAGAAGCATAAAATTTCAGTCGGCTATGTCATCGAATTTAAGCTCTATTAGCTTAAACTTGGTCGGTATCCTGTTTAGGCGTCCCAGCCGTTGTTAACGGGTCTTGATACCCAGTTCTTTGAGCTTGGCGGGCGTCGGTTTACCGTTCTTGTCCCAGCCTCTCTCCATGTAATATTCGTCCAGCATCTCATCAAGGTCTTTCTGACTGATTAGTTGCCCTTTGGAAGCGCCCGCCTTGATGGACTCCGTTAGTATCCGCTTGGGGAAGGTATCGTCCTTGCGCGTGAAACCCTCGGCAATATTGAACAAGCGGGCGGTGTTGTTGAGCCTTTCCCCGATTTTCTCTATTTCCGCCGACGTAAAATCTGTGCCGGCCGCCGCGTTTATTAGGTCGGCTGTGTTCTGGCAGGCTACCGCGGGTACCGCCATGTCGAGGAGGAAAGCGCACATCGTCGCGCAGTCACAGGTGACGGCTCGGGTGTCCTGGTTCCACTTGGTTAACCTGCCCTTACCTTTAATGGCGTTACGGTCCACCTTTTCCGGAATGGGGATATCGAAGATTTCCTGGAAGGCGTAACCACGGTTATGGTCGGCCCCTGTATAGGAAGTGGCGTAGTTCAGGCCGTGTGCCTTGGCGCCCCGTATGTCATAGGCCGGCATTTCCAGCCCCTTTATCTGCATGGCATAGTCCGACGTGCCCTTGCCTATTTTCGCCGCCGCCTTTTTCGTGCCCTGCCCCAGCAGCGCCCCCAGCCCCTCCTGGTAGGTTATTTTCCGCAGCATCTCTATCACGGCGGCGTGGTTGCCGAACTTAAGGTCGAGTCCGCCTGTATCTTTTTTCGTGAGAATGCCCTTTTCATAGAGTTCCATCGCCCAGCCGATAGACACCCCCGCCGAAATCGTGTCGATGCCGTACTCGTCGCAGAGGCGGTCGGCGGCGATAACGGCCGGCAGGTAGTCCACCCCCACCGTACTCCCCAGCGAATATGTCGTTTCGAACTCTGGCCCTTCGCTAAGGTAGCCCGCATAAGGCCCATTTTTCACCATCTTTACCTGACTGCACCCCACCGGGCAGTCGTTGCAGGGATTGCGGTTGATAATCATGGTGTCCTGGGTCTCTCTTCCCAGCCCTTTAATCATGCTTATCTGCCCCGTGGCGCTCCAGTTTTTGGTGGAAAAAATGCCCATCTCCGTCATTGGATCGACGACCATTGGGGTGCCCGCTTTGGAAAACTGGGGATATAGCACCGGACTGTCTTTCATGTTCTTCAGCATGGCCGCCCGCGCTTTCTTAAACGCTTTGGCGTCGGCTATAGCCGGTCTTTTCGTGCCCCTGATGGCGATGGCTTTAAGGTTTTTTGAACCCATCACCGCCCCCAGCCCCTTCCTGCCCGCTGCCCGTCGCTCGTTAACGATGCAGGCCATGAGTACCCGTCTCTCACCGGCTGGACCGATGCAGGCAATCCGGTAATTCTGGTCGCGCAGCTCCTCTTTAATAAAGAGCTGGGTATCGGTAGTCATCATGCCCGCGATTTTAGCGGCGCTGCGGAACTGCACCTTGCCGTCCTTGATGGCGATGTAGATGGGTTTCTCCGCCCTGCCTTCGATAATTATAATGTCGTAGCCGGCCATCTTCATCTCCGACGGGAACTGCCCGCCCGATAAAGCCATCCCCACCGCGCCCGTCAGCGGGGATTTTGCTACCACCGCCATCCGACTCGCGCAGGGGGCGCCCGTTGCAGTTAAGGGCCCCACTGCGAAGATAAGCTTGTTATTTTTATCTAGCGCGGGAGTACGCGGCTTCAGCTCGTCGTAAAGATATTTGATGGCGAAACCGGCCCCGCCGAGGTAGTTCTTCACCAGGGCGTCTGGAAGCTTTTCCTCTTTGGCGGAAAGACTGCTTAAATCAACCCTTAATATCTTACCTGTATAGCCGCCCTTAAACATAGTAGGCCTCCTTATGGTACTTGAATTTGTTAAAAATATTTAATTAAACCAGTACGCTGCCGCCGTTGACTACGATGTACTGGCCGGTGATAAAGTCAGAGTCTGCCGAAGCCAGAAAGACCGCCGTCCCCGGCAGGTCACCGGGTTCTTCACGCCGTTTGAGGCACTGGGCGTCTATTGTTTCCTTGAAGGCCTCCCCGCTGCTGGCCTGTCCCAGGCTCGCCTCGGTCGCCGTATAGCCCGGCGCGATGCTGTTGACGTTAATGCCGGACGGACCCAGGGCCCTTGCCAGGCACTGCGTGAGTGTATAAACGGCCGACTTGCTGCACGCGTAGGCCATTAGATGGTGCGCGTCGGCGACCTTAAAAACGTCCGAGGCGATGTTGATAATCTTGCCTTTGCCCGCTTTTACCATTAGCGGGGCGATGGCTTTGCAGCACAGGTAAGTCCCCCGCACGTTAATCTCAAACATCCTGTCCCAGTCCTTCACCGACCAGTTGTCCCAGGCCCGTCTTTCCACTCCGTAGTACAGGGCGGCATTGTTAAGCAGTATATCTGCCCTGCCGTAAATCCGCATGACCTCTTCGGCCATCCTCCGCGTATCTTCTTCATCGGAGATATCGGTCAGCATGGCGTGGGCCTCGCCGCCTTTACCCCTTATTTCCTTCACGGTTTTTTGCGCCCTCTCCAGGCTGATATCCGGCAGCAGCAGCCTGGAGCCTTCTTCAGCAAACCGCAGCGCGAATTCCCTGCCCAGGCCGCGGCCGGCCCCGGTTATAATAGCGACTTTATCCTTTAAAACGGGTGACATGCTTGCCTCCTTGTGCTCTTGAAGCTATGTTAATCCCCTGCCGTTATTGATGTCAACAAACCTTCTTAACAAAATATATGTTCTAGTGCAAGTGTAACATATTACGCTCGTTCCACGAGTGAAATTTGTCTGTTTGACATTCTTTTATTACTCATTGTAAGCTTCATATTGGACTTTAATTTTTCACCAAGCACTAAATACATTATTCAGGAGGATTTCTATGGCAAACGGCTTTATGGGAAAGATTCTCTGGGTGGACCTTTCTAAGAAGCAAATCAAAGAAGAAGCCCTTGATGAAAAGATGGGGCGTGATTTTCTGGGTGGCTATGGTCTTGGCGCTCGGATTCTTTTCAGTCGGCAGAAAGCCGGCGTGGACCCGCTGGGACCGGATGCTATTCTCGGTCTTGTCACCGGCGTATTGACCGGTACCGACGCCATGGGTGGCTCACGCTATGTCATGGTGGGCAAGTCGCCGCTAACAGGCGGCTGGGGCGACGCCAATTCCGGCGGCAACGTAGGACCTTATCTTAAGTTCGCCGGCTATGACGCTGTTTTCTTTACTGGCCAGTCGGATAAGCCCGTTTATCTCTTAATTGATAACGGCAAAGCCGAGCTTAAAGATGCTGGCAATCTCTGGGGTAAGGATACCTTTGATGTACAGGACATCTTGAGAGAGGCGCACGGCAACGAGCTGGAAGTCGCCTGCATCGGGCCTTCCGGCGAGAAATTAAGCCTTATCGCCGCAGTAATGAACAACAAAGGCAGAGCGGCGGCGCGCTCCGGCCTTGCATCCGTCATGGGTTCTAAGAAGCTCAAGGCAATTGCCGTCAAAGGCAACATGAAAGTACCGGTTGCCGATGAAGCCGCTTCTAAAGAAATGAGAAAGAGGCACGTAAAGAACAAGAACCCGCGCTCGGAAATGGTCGGAGCTTATGGCACATCGTTTCTCTTTAATATGAGTTTAGAGAGCGATGATGCCCCCTGCAAGAACTGGGACGGCGTGGGGGTAATCGACTTTCCTGAATACAAGGACATCAGCGGGGAGCCGGTCAAAGCGGAACAGGCGAAGAAATACGGCTGCTGGCATTGTCCCGTAGGCTGCGGCGGCATCATGAAACCATCCACTGGTGAATATGATTATGGTGATCACGCGCATAAGCCGGAATACGAAACACTGGCAATGTTTGGCTCCAACTGCCTTAACAACGACCTGAAATCGATTATCAAGATTAACGATATCTGTAATCGTTACGGACTGGACACGATTTCCGCCGGGGCCTCAATAGCCTTTGCACTTGAGTGTTACGAAAAAGGCATTATCACCAAGCAGGACACCGACGGTATCGAGATGAAGTGGGGCGACCCCAAGGCTATTATCGCAATGACGGAAAAAATAGCTAAACGCGAGGGCTTCGGCGATATCTTGGCCGACGGCGTTAAAAAAGCCGCCGAGAGGGTCGGCAAGGGCTCGGAAAAATACGCCATGCACGTCGGTGGGCAGGAATATCCCGCCCATGACTCGCGGGGAGGCCTCAACTTCGCCATCGGCTACGGCGGCAACCCTACTCCCGGTCGCCACACCCAGGGCGGTGAAGGCCCGCTGCCGGAAGGGTC
>JAFGHK010000103.1 GCA_016930185.1 Dehalococcoidales bacterium
GGAAGGCGATACGTGGGTGGTGAAGGCGTCCTGGCTGGACAGGCTGATAGCTGGGGGTGGCGCTTCTGCGGAAGAGCTTCGCTTGCAGCTGAACCAACAGTTGAGTCGGTTGGGCGCGGAGAAAATACTGGAGAAGGCGGGGGTAAAGGCGGGGGACAAAATACGATGCGGCGACCTGGTATGGGAGTGGGCTTCAACGGGTAAAGGTGGAAAGAAGACGGGCATCCTTGGAGGCACATTCGACCCGGTGCATAAGGGACATATTATGATGGCGAAGGAAGCCAAAGAAGCACTGGAACTGGACGAGGTACTGATGATACCGGCCGGCCAGCCGATGTCCAGGCCGAACGAGGTAACTACACCGGCCAGGCACCGGCTGGAGATGCTGAAACTGGCGATTGAAGGAATTCCATACCTCAAGATATCAACCATCGAGATAGAGCGTGAGGGGCCGTCATACACGGCGGACACGCTCGCCGAGCTTAGAGAGAAGTCGAAAGGCGGAGATGAACTGTATTTCATACTTGGTTGGGACAGCCTGGCGCAGCTGCCGAACTGGCGCCAGCCGTCGCGGATTATCAGCATGTGCACGCTCGTTGCGGTGCCGCGGCCGGGCTATGCCAAGCCAAGATTACGTCAGCTTGAGGCAGCATTACCGGGAATTTCTAAGTCAGTGATATTCCTTGACAAGCCCAGAGTGGATATAAGCGCCACGGTTATCAGGGAACTGGCGGCGGGGGGCCAAGCCCTCGATGAGCTGGTACCGAAGCAGGTGGCGGAATATATAAAAAAGAACAAGATTTATTAAGATTAACAGGAGGTATCATGAAAGCAATCGGAATCGTCGGCAGCCCGAGGAAGGGCGGCAACTCGGAAATACTCACAAAGCACTGCCTGAAAGCTATAAAAGAAGAAGGGCTGGAAACGGAACTGATAAGGCTGGCGGGACTCGATATCAAGGGGTGCAACGCCTGCGGGTACTGCTTCAAGAACCCAAACGAGTGCTCGATAGAGGACGATTTACAGCCCATCCATAAGAAAATGCTGGCGGCAGATATCATCGTCGTCTCCTCGCCGGTGTATTACGGGTCGGCAACGTCACTGATAAAAGGGCTGCTGGAGAGGGCGGGATACATGTCCCGCGGGAAGTACGCCGGCAAGGTGGGCGGACCGATAACGGTGGCACGGCGGGCGGGGCAGAACTTCACGTTTGCCGAGCTGCTGTTCTGGTTCCATATCAACGGCATGGTCAACCCCGGCTCGATATACTGGAACGTGGCGAGAGCGCTGGAGAAGGGGGAGGTGGAAAAGGACGAGGAAGGCATGAAGATAGTGTGGGAGTTCGGGAAGAACTGCGCCAAAGTGGCTAAAAAGTTGAGGGGATAGTAAGGATTAGTCAATAAACGCAGCTTTGAGTTATAATAAAGCGTTTTGTACTTAAGGGAGGTATTCTTTGGAGGCGGATTCGGTAATAACTGAAGAGCTTAACAGCCTGCTCAACAAGGAGTTCGGGCCGGAGGTTTACGAGATAGAAAAGGGGATGCTGAAGAAGTTCGCCGAGGCTATCAATGACCCCAATCCGCGGTGGCTCGAGGAAGCCCCTCCCACCTTCCCCGCCGCGCTCGTGCCTAAAGAACTGCTGAACAAGCTTTTCAACGCGGATATACCTTTAAAACGCCTCTTGAACGGGTCGAGCGAGCTGGAATATCTGGTCCCGATTAAAGCGGGAGACGTGATATCCGTAACGGCCAAACTCACGAGGCTGCGGCAGGTGAAGGGAGCGGAAGGGCCGACGCTTTTCATGTTCACGGAGATGACCTATACAAACCAGCGGGGCGAGGTGGCGGTTAAGGGGAAGAACACTTACGTAAAGTATTGAAGGGGAAGAAACAAGTTACAAGATACAAGAAACAAACAAATTTCAAGGTACAAGTTACGATACGCAAAAAGATGACACAGTTATATTACGAAGATATACAGGAAGGCAGCGAGCTGCCGGGGATGGTGAAGTACCCCACGACGATGCAGCTGGTGAAGTACGCCGGCGCATCCGGGGACTATTACCAGATACATTACGATAAGGACTTCGCGATAGCAAACGGGCTGTCGGGGGTAATCGTGCACGGGTGGCTGACGCTTTCCTTCCTGGGCCAGATGGTGACCGACTGGCTGGGGGAGAGGGGTAAGCTGCTTAAGCTGAACGGCAGCTACCGCGGCATGAACAAGGTCCACGAGGACATCATCTGCAACGGCAAGGTAACCAGGAAATACGTAGAGGAAGGCAAGAACCTGGCGAGGGTGGAAATCTGGGCGGAGAACCCGCAGGGAGAGAAGACGGTCACCGGCACGGCAGTAGTAGCTCTTCCTACGAGGGCGTAATTACTTATTTGCGCAGTTGCGCAATTGCTTATTTGTTGTCTTCCAGAGCTTCGGCCAGAAGCTCGCTTAAGTCCAGGGCTTTGACTATTCCCTCGGCGTCTTTGGCCTTGATACCGTCCTCGAACATGGTTAGGCAGTAAGGACAGGCGGTAGCCACGCAATTTACGCCGGTTTTAACGACTTCCTCCACGCGGCGGTTGTTGACGCGCTTGTCCGGGTCCTCGTCCATCCAGACATGACCGCCGCCACCCCCGCAGCAAAAGCTGTCCGACTTACAGCGCGGCAACTCGATAATTTTACCGTTGACTGCTTTCAGAATTGCGCGGGGCTCGTCGTAGATGTCATTATAGCGGCCGAGGTAGCAGGAGTCGTGATAAGCGGCTTTGAGGGAAGCGGGGTTTTTTACTTTAAGTCGGCCGATTTTCAGCAAATCGCTGAAAAATTGAGTATGGTGAACGACCTCGTAATTGCCGCCGAACTGCGGATATTCAAACTTCAGGCTGTTAAAGCAGTGAGGGCAGGAGGTAAGTATCCTTTTCACGTTATGCGTCTTAAGAACCTCAATATTCTGCTGGCAGATGGTCTGGAAAAGGTACTCGTCGCCCAGGCGCCGGGCAGGGTCGCCGCAGCACGCCTCTTCATCGCCGAGAATGGCGAACTTCACGCCGGCCGCCCGCAGGACCTTAACGACGGCGTGCGCCACCTTCATGTTGCGGTCGTCCAGGGAGGCGGAGCAGCCAACCCAGTAAAGAATATCGATATCTTTAGCGTCGGCAACGGTCTCGATATCCAGCCCTTCGCACCAGGTCGTGCGCGTGGCGGAGGTGCCGCGGTAGGGGTGGCCGCGCGCACCCAGGGACTTCAAGGTATCCTGCACGGCTTCAGGGAAGCGGCTCTGCTCCATGGCCAGGTTGCGGCGCATGTCCATGATTGTGTCCACGTGCTCGATGCAAATGGGGCAGGCCTGCATGCAGGCGCGGCAGGTGGTGCAGTCCCAGATAACCTCGTCGGTAATGACCCCGCCGAGCATGTCTTTGCGGGAAGGCGCAATTTTTAGCGAGAATTTGCCGGGGTAAACATCGAGGAGGTGCTGTCTCAGGTCGAGGATAATCTGCTTGGGGTTCAGGGCTTTGCCGCTGGAATAGGCCGGGCAGGCGTCCTGGCAGCGGCCGCAGCGGGTGCAGGAATCGAGGTCGAGGAGCTGCTTCCAGGTAAGGTCCTCAATTTTAGCGGCGCCGAAATGCTCCGTTTTCTCGAAGTCGATGGGAGCCATCGCGCCGCGCGGCCCCAGATTCCTGAAAAATATATTAATGGGGTCCCAGAGAATATGAAACAAACGCGAGTTTACCAGGGCGACATAAGCGAACAGGCCGACGGCAAGGACGATGTGGAACCACCACAGGCCGATATGCCAGCCCATCAGCGCATCCTGGCTCATGCCGCTGAAAGCCTTGGCGAACACCCAGCCGCCGGGCGACCATACCGCCCAGTCCGGGTTAATCTGCAGCTCGGTAGCGGCGATACGGAGGCCTTCGACGACGAAGCCGGTAACGATGGCCACCAGGATAATAAGCAAAGCACCCAGGTCTTCCCAGCGATTATCCAGACGCTTGGGCTTCCAGATATAGCGGCGGAACAGGGCCATCAGCACGCCGATAATCACCAGGATACCGAAGACATCGGAGATTACGGAAAAAGCCAGGTAAACATTTCCCTTTAGAATCGATTCCGCGGTACCGATGATGGTGGCAAGTAGAAGGATAATGAAGCCCCAAAAGATGAAAAAGTGCATCGTGCCCGGGAAAAACTCGCGGGGCCTCACGGGCTTATCAACGCCGAAGAAACGGCGATGGAATAAGCCATCGACAACGGCGAGGTAAATGAAGGCCTTTGTCCTTTGCCACCAGTTGCCGGCGCGGTCGGACGGCCTACCGACCCTCAACCTCTTAATGTGGATAAAGATACCCCAGAGAAGCACCACGATGCCGATGGTGGCCAGGATATACATGAGCCATTCGTAATTAATGTTCCAGTACACTTCACGGGAGGCTTCGTTCACGGTTAAGACCTCTTTCCGGGGGTGTATTTTTCTGTTGATTATATTATATAAAGAAACGGCGGGGTTTTGACAACTTTAAGCGATGGCGATATGATAAAAATTCACGGAGTGTAGAGGGGCGACCGCAAATGCTCATTTGAGCGGATGCGCAAGTGCGCAATCCTTCGACAAGCTCAGGATGAACGGGTAAGGTTGATATGAAGAGATACGAGCTGATAGAACACACGGCGGACCTGGGGTTAAAGGCCTATGGTAAAAATTTGAGTGAAGCCTTCGCCAACGCGGCTTTCGGCATGTTCTCCGTCATCGCGGAGCTGGATGCGGTCAAAGAAGTGGAGTCGCGCCGTGTCGAGATAGAGGAAGACGACGCCGAAAGTCTGCTCTTCGAGTGGCTCAACAGCCTGCTTTACTACTTCGACGTGGAGACGCTGATATTCAAGAGATTTGATATACTGGAGTTCGGGGAGGGGAAATTAAGGGCGGACTGCCGCGGCGAGAAGTACGACCCCGCCAGGCACCGCCTGAAAACCGGGGTAAAGTCGGCCACCTATCACATGCTGGAGGTGGACAAAGAGAAAAACCGGGTGCAGGTGATTTTTGATGTGTAGGAGGTGCGGTGATGCCTAAATGGAGCGGCAAGCTGGAAAAAGTGGACGACTACCGCTGGCGCATACCCAAAAGCTACAAGCCGGGCATGCGTGTGGATGGGCTGATTTACGCCGACGAAAAGATGCTCCAGCAGATAATCGACGACCAGGCGCCGGAGCAGGTGGCTAACGTGGCTTTTTTGCCGGGCATCGTGGGGTGTTCTATGGCGATGCCGGACATCCACTGGGGTTACGGCTTCGCCATCGGGGGGGTAGCGGCGATGCGCTTAAGCGACGGGGTGATATCGCCGGGCGGGGTGGGCTTCGATATCAACTGCGGCGTGCGCATCATGCGTACCAACCTGGTCAAGGAGGAAATAGCGCCCAAGATAAAAACGCTCATCGACGCCATGTATTACGCGGTGCCTTCCGGGCTGGGCTCCAAGGGGCCGATAAAGCTGCGGTCGGGAGAAATCGACGAGGTACTGGTCAAGGGGTCGCGCTGGGCGGTGGAAAAAGGCTACGGCAGGAAGGAAGACCTGGAAACGACGGAGGAAAACGGGGAGATGAAAGGCACCGACCCCGCCAAGGTAAGCGGAAGGGCGAAGGAGCGGGGCGTCCCGCAGCTGGGGACGCTGGGCTCCGGCAACCACTTCCTCGAGGTGGGGGTTATAGATGAGATATACGATGAAAAAATAGCCGGGGCAATGGGTATCGAGCGGGTGGGGCAGGTAATGCTTTACGTCCACTGCGGGTCGAGGGGGCTGGGGCACCAGGTGGCGGACGACTATATTAAAGTAATGATGCAGTCGATGCCGAAGTATGGCATCGAAGTGCCGGACCGGCAGCTGGCCTGCGTCCCGGTAAAGTCGCCGGAAGGGCAGAATTACCTGGCCGCCATGAGGTGCGCCGCCAATTACGCCTGGGCGAACCGGCAGTGCATCACCCAATGGGTAAGAGAGGCCTTCTGCCGGGTGATGGGCATGAGTGAAGGGGACGCCGGGCTGGAACTGATTTACGACGTGACGCATAACATCGCCAAGATAGAAGACCATAAGATTAACGGTAAAACCGAGAAACTCTGCGTGCACCGCAAGGGGGCGACGCGGGCATTTCCGGCGGGACATCCCGACATACCGAAACAGTACGCGGAGGCGGGGCAGCCGATACTGATTCCCGGGGACATGGGGCGGATGTCTTATATCCTGGCGGGGACGGAAAAGGCGATGCAGGAGACCTTTGGATCCACGTGCCACGGGGCGGGACGCATGAAGAGTCGGTCTGCGATGAAGAGGCATCTTAGCGGTCGTGACGTGCTGGCGGAGCTTGAAGCGAAGGGTATTCAGATAAGGGCGGGCAGTCTACCGGGACTTGCCGAGGAAGCGCCGGAGGCCTATAAAGACGTGGGCGACGTGGTAAGAGTGGCGCACGGGGCGGGGATTTCCAAGAAGGTGGCGCGCACGCGGCCGATAGCGGTGGTAAAGGGGTAGAATGAGGAATTGCGCAGGTGCGCAGATACGCTATTAATCAAGCAGGATGAATATCGGGCTATCGGTCAGGTGGATTGAGGCGACATCAACAATAGTCTCGGTGCCTGTAATGTCAATAACGCGGACCTCGCCGGTAATTTCCGCAGGCAGGGAGCCGCTGCCCCACAGGGCGTAAACTGTCCTGCCGCCGACGGTAAATTTATACTGTCCATTCACAATGAACCAGTCGTCCACGGTTTCCTTGATTATTTCCACGGTATCGCCGTCATCCAGGTCAAGGGCACCCAGGATATCAGAAATAGTCAGGTGGGCGTAGAACATAGATGACAATTCGCCATCATCAGTAATCAGCGCCGACCTTTCGTCGAAGGGGGTACCGAGGTGGTCGCCAGGGGGCATCCTTATATTGACGTAGAACAGCTTGTCCACGCCGTTAGCAAGGGCAAAAATATAGCTGCGGGCAAGGATTTTAGCGAATTCCTCGTTAGTATAGCCCTGGGTCTGCTGCGCCTGCTGGTATTGCACCTCGGTGACCCAGATGGGTTTGTCCCCGAGATTGTTATCCTCTAAAAATTGTTTGAAAGCCGGTATATTAAGGTGCTCGCCGTGGCCGATGGAGTGCATGTTCATGATATCAATATAATCACCGCCGCCGGCATCGAAAACGCCCTGCCAGAAGTCGGTGCATTGCTCGAACATACCCGCCATGCCGCCCTGCACGATAAGCGCCCCGGGGTCGGCCTGCTTGACGGCTTCATAAGTGACTTTAAGAGTATCTACGTAGTCGGCCGGGGTGCCCTGGAAATAAATCGGGTCGGTCTGGAACTCCGGCTCGTTCATCAGCTCCCAGTGCTTGATGGGTACGGTCAGGCAGGGCATATCGTCGATGCCATCGCCGTCGTACCTCTCCACAAGCTTAATAACAAAGTTGGCATAAGCCTCCATGTCACAGGGCTTATATCTGGTACATTGTACGCCGGGCAAACCGGTATCGGTCAGTTGAGAGCCGTGGCATATCTCCTGGTCCCAGGGGGCGAAAGGCTGGATATTGGCCAGAATATGGAGTCCGCAAGACTGCGCGTCGGTTACCGCTCTATCAGGTTCGTAAAAATCAAAATTACCGGGGGTTTTTTCAATCATACCCCACTGGAAACGCTCGAAGAAGGGGCGGTCGTAAGAGCCGCCAGCGACGCGGGCATTTTCGTAATCCCAGAGAGCCGGCATGAAGCCGAAGTGACTGCGGTATGTCTCCCAGAAATCTTCCGAAATGACGGTCGCCGTGGTGGGGGGCGCAGTTGGCAGTTCGGGCGGGGGAGTGGTATGCTCCGGCGGCGTAAAGGTCGTTGTTGGCGTGCCGGTATCAGGGGGAGTGGTAGAGGGTTGGGAGGTGGCGGGTGGAGTTGTGGAGGTCGGCTGGGAGGTAGTGGGCTGCGAGGCGGCGGGACTGGATGTGGACGTGCCATCACAGGCCGGCAAGGAGGCGCATAATACCAGCGTTAAAACCGCAATAGACCAGAGACGGAAATATCTCATGGCAAACAGCAAGTCCGGAATAAGGTATCTGATTTCACTTTAAACCCTGCGGCGGGGCCTGTCAATCACCCCTTGATGATGCGGTCGGGGTCTTTAACGTATTTAGATGCCAGGGTGCAGTGGACAAAAAGGATGGGCTTATCGACGCGCTTGAACTCCAGCGGGCAGTGAACCATGCCGGCGGGGACATAAACGGTGGTGGGGACGGTGATTTTATGGATTTCCCGTTCCTCGCCGAGGCCGATTTCAATATCAGCCCCTAAATCGCCCATGTTATCGGGGTCAAAGGACATGAAATAGAGATACATATCGAAGTCGTGGGAGTGAGGGTAGTCCTCCATAAGCGTAGGCTCGGTGACGCGCAGGAACATGATGGTGAAATTGGAATTGTATTCCTTTTCCCCGGTATAAACGAATTCCGGGCCGAAGCCTCCGGTTGCCACCGGTTTTTGAATAACGTACTTGCCGTATTTCGTCGAAGCCATAATAACAGCCTCCTTGTTAGAAAAGAATTTTACCCAGCTCTTTTAATCTTACAATCCCCTTGATTTCCTGCGGGAACAAAGGCAACTCGGTAATTTTTAAATCGTGGTATTTTTCATGAATCTGCTTGAGATAGGGCCGCTGCTGGCGGGATTTGGTCTGCAAGAACAGGGAATCTTCTATTTTTACCACGTTGTTGATGATGATTTGTTTTATTGACAGGCCGTATTTCTCCAACTCCCGTAAAGTCCCCTCCAGCTGTGCCACGGCCAGGGCCTCCGGGATGGTTACCATAGTGAAATCAACGTCGCGGCGGAGGAAATCCATATTAGCGGCGGATAGCTTTTGCCAGCGCTTGAGGATTTCCAGCACCGGCTCTTTGCTGCGATTACCGAATTTAAGCTTAGAATAGATACGCGGCGCCAGGCGCAGGTGCTCGGCCAGCAGGGCGGGCGTCTCCAGCAGCGAGAGGGTCTGGCCAAGCGGGGCGGTGTCCCAGACGATATTTGAGTAGTCGCCCGAAAGGCACAGCTCGCGGATATGGTCGACCATGAACTCCTCGCCGAGGCCCGGCAGGATGGAGGTCATGAACTCCACGAATTCCTCGTACTCGATATCGACGAAAGCGGAAAAGACCTCGTAAACCTCCCGCCCGAATTTGGCGTCCCACATCTGCCGGATTTCGTGCTCGACGATTTCTCTTATCTCTAGATTGGACGGCAGTCCAGCGGGTTTTTGTTTATCGGTAATTTCGAAGATATGCGAAAGCGACGGCGTGGCGTCGGTGGAGATAACCAGGGTACGCCCGTCGGCGGCGTAATGCAGCGCCGCGGCGGCGGAGCAGGTAGTCTTGCCCACCCCTCCCTTGCCTGTAAACATGGCGATATGCGTCACGGTATTATTGAACTACAAACGCACTTATATAGCAACCGGTCTGGAAAATCAGGGCTTGGCGGTGATGAATTTCTTTTTATCCCGGCTGCAGATAGACTGTATCGTCTGATTGCTGGATATGGCGGCCGTGGGCATGCCGCCGCCCGGATTGACCCACTGACCCGCCATGTAAAAATTGTCCAGACCGGGGAGGGTCTTTTTAATGCCGCCGGTAAAGGTCTCGCCGCTGAACTGCCAGCCCTCATAGCTGCCGCGCCAGTTGCCGGTATAGCGCACCCAGGTCATGGGGGTGGCGACATCCCGCATTTCAATCTTCGAGGCAAGCCCGGGGAAACGCTTATCGAGGAGGGAGACGACCAAATCGGCGATTTTTTCTTTTTCCGCCTTGTATTTTTCCGTGTCTTTATACAGTTTTTCCCAGTAGTCATAGTCGGTATCTAATCCGACTATCAAAACGGTCTTGCCTGCCGGCGCCATAGCGGGGTCGTAGCTGTAGGTACGCACATTAAGTCTTTGGCGTTCCTTGCCGGCGACGGTGACGGGAGTCTCAAGCGGGAAGGACATCCCGTCGATAGCAGGAGGTATTTCTTTAACGGGGTCCGCCACGCCCAACCCGATGTAAATCAGGGGCGAGAACAGGTTGGGATTATCATACCGCTTTTTTATGGCGTCATCGACGTATTTACCCCCGAGCATATCAAAAATGGTGGTGCGGCCGTCGGCGGCGGAAACAATCCAGTCGGCGCGGTGCTCCGTGCCGTCAGCCAGTTTTATACCGACGGCTTTATCGTTTTCAACCAGTATTTTAGCCACCCTTGATTTGAGATGGATTTCTCCGCCCAGGGCGCGGTAGCGTTCTTCAAGGAAGCGGACAAACTCAAGGGCGCCGCCCAATACGTAACCGGCTGCCTTGGCGTGCTGATAACCGAGAATCCAGAACACCATCATCATGGGCCACTGGTCGCTGCCAAAAGCGGACGTTATCGCCTGGTGCAGATAGGGATTCTTGCAACGTTTGAAGAATTCTCCAGCGGTTACCTTCATCCATTTTTTCATGGTCATAAGCATGGGCAGCATTTTTACTGTTTTAATTTTATCGAACCAACTATTAAGCTCGTTGGGTTTTCCCGTGGGCATATCCATGCGGGAAAAGTCGCGTATTCCCTTGGTAAACTCCCTGATAACGTCTTTATCCTCCGGGGCAAGCTCCAGCAAATACTGCTCAAAGCGGTCGGCATCGCAATAGACATTAAAGGCTTTACCGTCTTTGTCTTCATAAATCGTGTACACATCGTGGTTGTAGATTTTCCAGTTCCCGGCGGCGCCGAGTTCTTCCCATAATTTATGGAGGTTTTTCTCGGGACCGGTGCCTACCAGCCAGTTCATGGCGCCGTCGATGGTGTAGCCCTTGCGCTTCCAGGCGGTGCAGACGCCGCCGGCGATATCGTGCATCTCAAAAATGGTCGTTTTGTAGCCGTTCATGCGCCCGTAGCAGCCGGTCGCAAGTCCCGTGAGTCCCCCGCCGATGATGATAATTGATTTTTCCATCGATTTCTCCTTAACGGATAATTACGTTAGATGCACGCATTATATCAAAAAAGCAGATATGATACTATACAGGTGGAGTAAATATTTTATCGGGGGCAAGCGATGAAAGGATATAAATTCGTTTTAATAGTGGGAGTTGTTTTCCTGGCAGTCTCGGCGATATTGTATTTAATTCATTACCAGGTTTTCCATGACACGCACCATATCTACATCTTTCTCCTGCACGACTTTGCCTTTCTGCCGATAGAGGTGTTCCTGGTGGTGGTGGTTATCGAGCGGTTTATAACGCGGCGCGAGAAACAGGAAATGCTTTATAAGCTGAACATGGCGATAGGGGCTTTCTTCAGCGAAATCGGCAACTACCTGCTGGGCGACCTCCTGAAAAACTTTAAGAACCGGGAGGACATCTCACGCAATCTGAATATTAACAGCGACTGGACACATAAGGACTTCAAGCGGGCTGCCGACTTTGCGTATACTCTGGAAATAGATATAGATATTGAAAAAATCGACCTGGAGGAACTGAAAAAATTCCTCTCAAGCAAGCGGATGTACCTGCTGACGCTGCTGGAGAACCCCAACCTGCTGGAGCATGACCGCTTTACCGATTTGCTCTGGGCGACCACCCATCTCGACGAGGAGCTGGAGGCCAGGGCTTCTTTAAAGGGACTATCGAAAACCGACCTGGAGCACCTGACTGTGGACATCCAGCGGATGTACGACCACCTGGCCAGCGAGTGGCTGGACTACGTGCAGCACCTTAAAGGCGCGTACCCATTCCTTTACTCGCTGGTGCTGCGGACGCACCCGTTTCAGGAAAAACCGTCGGCGGCGTTTGCCTAGAAGATAGACCATGTATAAATTGGTTGACACGCACGCGCACCTGGACGAAATAGAAAACCTGGACGAAGCCCTGAAGCAGGCTAAAGGGGTCGGGGTGGTGGGGATTATCGCCGTGGGATCCGATATAGCGTCGAACGTCAAAACACTGGAAATCGCCGAAAAATACGCGGGGTTCGTTTACGCGGCGCTGGGGTGGCACCCTTGGTATCTTAAGGAAGCGGAGATAGAAGCCAGCCTGGAATTCATCAGGGCCAATATAGATAAAGCGGTGGGCGTAGGGGAGGTGGGGCTGGACTATCACAAGCGGGTGAGGGCTGTCGCCGATAAAGACCTGCAAAAAAGGGCGCTGCGGGAGCTGCTGAAAATAGCCAAAGAATACGATAAACCCGCCCTGATTCATTCCCGCTATGCCTGGCGGGACGCTTACGACGTGGTAAAGGAGGCGGGGCTGACTAAAGCGGTTTTCCACTGGTACACGGGCACGTCCAGCGTGCTACGGGACATCATAGACAGCGGGTATTATATTTCCGTAACGCCGGCCGTGGAATACCACGAGGAACACCGGCGGGCGGTTAAAGAGGCACCGCTGGAGCAGCTGCTTTTAGAAACGGACAGCCCGGTGGTATACGCGCGGGGCAGGGAGGGCGAGTTTAAGTCGAGCCCGGCGGACGCGGCGAGGTCGTTAAGGGGGGCGGCGGGATTGAAGGGCTTAAGCGAGGCGGAACTGGCGGCCAGGACGACGGAGAACGCGGGGAGACTGTTCGGGATTAATTGATTCACTTATTCTCAAGTAACCCTTCAACGTAGTACATAGCATTTGGAGTTAAAGCCCATGCCATTCCTTTATGATTAGATGCACTGATAATCCAACCCTCACTTTTGGCTAAATCAATGGATTGATGAATTTGTTTCTTTGGGAAACCACCTTTTGCTTCTAATTCATCTGAGCTTACTGCTTTTTTACCATTATCACCTAATATGTAAATGGCAATTACAACTTTATCTCTAATTTTTTGTTCTTGACTTACCTTTCGTTTTTCAAGTAATTTTTCGACCACATCAAATATAGCTTTTAATTCGCTAAGCATATCTCCTCCTTAAACTGGAATTTGCGCGGTTCAAAGTGTACTCCTGACCTGCGGTTATGTCAATGGGTTAATCTTAGAGCGACTCAAGCACCTTTAGAGATATATCCTGCATCTGTTCCATTTATACCTGAATCTTTCCTTCAGGTCTATCAATATCGTACTGGCGTTTATGCTTGCGGTATTCACGATAAATAAAGAGGAAAGTAACCAGAAAGCTCAATGTATCGGAGGCCGGCATGGACGACCAGACGCCGTAAATGCCGAAGGTGTACCTGAAA
>JAFGHK010000104.1 GCA_016930185.1 Dehalococcoidales bacterium
ACACCCAGCTCCTTAGCGGCGGCCATGAGCGTGACCACCGGGCCGTGGGCGCACATCGTTATATGCATATCGTTATACCGGCGCGTCAGTTCGGCTTCATCGAGGGCCAGTATCGCCTCCACCGCCGCCATGTCCTTCCGCTTCGCCATTTCCTGCGGTTCGTGGTGGGTCATGTCGCCGCTGGCAAGGATAACAGCTTCACGCTTGAGTTCCTTAATAGCCCGGGCGATGGCGTGGCCGATTTCTTTATAGATTGCATCCGAGGCGCCGGCGAGGATAATCGGCACGATGCGGACATCCGGCTTGATATACTGCAGGAACGGCACCTGCACCTCGACGGCATGCTCGTCTTCATGGGCGCGGTAGTCCGCTTCCGCGTACTTAGAAAAGCCTATTATTTTGTCAGCCAGTTCCGCGTCCACCTCTACCTCTCCAAGTGGCGTTTTCCAGGTGCCCTCCGGCATCACGCTGAACGGCCTCCCCAGGCCTGAATGGGTAGGCCCGATGATGATGAAGGTGTCCTTGAACTCGATTCTGGAGAGTGTTGCTCCGGCCACTGCCCCTGAATAGGGATAGCCGGCGTGGGGCATCAGCAGGCCGACGACTTCTTCTTTGGGCGCGTTTTTATTTATGAAACGGTCAAGCATCGACCTTATTTCGTCAGGCGACGCGGGATAATAAAACCCGGCTGCGGATGGATGTCTTATCATAGCACACCTCCTTCATGGAGAATCTGCGGAGTCGGCCGACCTGAAGTTCAGCTCCTCCCCGCAGTAACGGCACTTAGAGCCGTTCAGCCCAGCTACTTCAGTGTCATAGCCGTACCTTTTTACGACAGGTTTGCCGCAGGCGTAGCAAAGGGTGGTCTCACTCTCATGGCCGGGTACGTTGCCGGCATAGACGAACTTAAGCCCGGCTTCACGCCCGATTTTCACGGCCTTTTCGATTGCCTCCAACGGCGTGGGCGGGAGATGGGTCAGCCGGTGGTTCGGGTAAAAGCGGGTCACGTGCCATGGAGTTAATTCTCCCAGCTCTTTATGTATCCAGTCGGCCAGCTCTTTAAGCTGTTTTTCATCATCGTTCATCGTGGGGACGATATTGGTAACGACTTCCACGTGCATGTTCCATTTTTCTTTAGCGCGTACAGTCACTTCGAGAATCTCGCGCCAGCGGGGCACACCCGCTAGTTCTTTATAAAACTCATCGGAAAAACCCTTGATATCCACACGCCAGGCGTCCAGATAAGGTCCGATGGTATCCAGCGCCTCCGGAGTGGCGTAGCCGTTGGTCACATAGACCGTATAGAGGCCGTTTTCTTTCGCCAGCCTGGCGGAATCGAGCGTATATTCGAACCAGATGGTCGGCTCGTTGTAAGTCCAGGCGATGCCGCGGCACCCGGACTGCCGGGCGAGTTTAATCGCGGCTTCCGGTGAGAGTTCGCGGCAGGTATTTTCCAGAGCGGCGCCGGCGGCGGTGGAGATTTCCCAGTTCTGGCAGTGTTTGCAGTGGAAGTTGCAGCCCAGCGTACCCAGCGAGAAGCACAGCGTGCCGGGATGGAAGTGAAAGAGCGGCTTTTTCTCGATGGGGTCGGCGGCAACGGAAGAGACCAGGGAGTAGTTGATATTGTAGAGGGTGCCTTCCCGGTTCCGGTACATGCCGCAGACTCCGTATTTGCCGGGGTTAATCCGGCAGCGCCACTGGCAGGTGCGGCACCTTACCCCGGAGTCCGGCAGTTTATCATATAACACAGCCTCGCGCATAACCTCACCACCCTAAGGGTAATTATAGCACCGGGGAAAAGTCAATTATAGAGGGAAGATTGCATTATAACTAATGTGTGATGCCGACAAGACCGCCGAAGTCGAAGGGGACAACGGGAGAGAGGATGATAAAGGAGACCAGATGGGCCGCCAGGAAAACGATAAATATAATAAGCAGCGTCCTTCTAAGCCAGGTAATCCGGCCGTTGTGGAAATAATCAAGCAGCTGGTTCAAAGCCATGCCCAGCCCCAGGCAAATGGCGCCGATGGTGGGATAAAAGTAGAAGATATAGGTCACTCTATTCGTGATGAGGGTGGCCGGTATCCATATCAGGTAAGTGGCGGCGATCCATGAGATGCCGAACAGGCCGGCATCGCTGCCTTTTATCGCCCGGATGAGCATGTAAATAAAGACGGGGATAACCATCGCCCAGATGGTAAAGCTGATAGCCCCGGTGTAATGGGGCATATACCAGTAAGCCATCGGTGTATAACGAATCACCCATTCCCAGGCGTGGGAGGCAGCGGGGTGGTCGACGCTGGCAAAGGTAAGGCTGCTGCTAAGGGACTGCATCTCACCGATACGGTGGAAAGGATTAGACAGAGTAGAAAAATCGTGGGTTATGGCTAAGTCGAAGACAAGCATCAGTTCCACGAAGGCAATAATAGAGAACATAATAACCAGCAAAAACCACCAGGAGCGGGGCCGCCGCGAGAAAATCCAGTGAATGCCGATGACCGGCAGAGCCAGCAGTCCGTTAAGCTTGGACAGGGCGCTAAGGCCGATGGCAACCCCCGAAGAGATGTACCTGCGGCAGACATAGAGTAAAAACGCCGCCATCATAAACGTAAGATAAAAGACATCGAGCATGGCGATGCTGCTTTGAACGAAAGTCAGGTTCTCAAAAGCCAGCAAAAAGGCTGCGATATTAGAGGCCGCCGGCGACAGGTTCAGCCGCCGGCAGAGGAAATAAAAGAGGACGATGGCAGCAGTGCCGAAAAGAACGGGGAAAACACGCCAGCCCCAGGGATTATCGTCAAACACGTAAATCGTTTGTGGTGCGTCGTGTCTGGCGGCGGTAGTGCCGTAACCGCGGTTGACGGTGATTTTATTAAGGGACGTATCGATATTCTCGATATACATGTGTTCTTTGTCGATTCTTATTGTCGTTTTGACGCTCAATACCGAGGCATCACTCACATAAATTGAGGTGCTGACACTATCAACAGCCTGCTGTAACGTTGTTCCTGTATCTTTTTGGGGTGATTCAAACCCGCTGAAGATATACTCTCCCGCCACAAAAATGAGCTTTGCCAGAGGCGGGTGCTCGGCGCGCACAGTTTCATTAGTGACGATGATGTACCGGGCGTCATTGATATAGTGCTGCTCGTCGAAGACAAGCTCCTCCGGATTGTCGATGATGCTAAAGTGCAAAATTAAAGTAGAAAGGACAATCAGGAAGAGCCAGAAATACTGCCACCTGTAAAAGCGATAGAACTTGTTCTTTATTTCCATGTCCAGTTTCTATTGACGAAGTAATTCCACAGGAAAGCGACAACGATGCCGATGAAATTGGAAAGCAGGTCGTAAACTCCGCATACGCGGGTAAAGAACATGAACAATCCCCACTGGATGGCGGCGCCAGCCAGGCAGATAAGGTTGAACTTGAGGAGTCGCCCCATGAAAGACTTGCCCGTGCGCCTTTTGGCGAAGGTGAAGGTATCATTGAGGATAAAGTTGGTGATGATGGAGACTTCAATGCCGATGACCACCGCCCAGTAGTCGTAAGCTTCCAGGCCGCCGAACCGCGTTAAAAGCCAGTACACGCCCATGTTGACGACAACGCCGCTCAAGCCTACGGCGATAAACTTGAGGAACATGGCGAGCTCGCCGGTGCGCGCCATCAGGCTGAAGACATGCTTCAGGTAATCGATTTGCTGCTGCGGCCGCAGTTTGCTCTGTCCGGCGCTCCTCTCCTCGAAGATGAAAGGCACTTCAACGACATTATCGAAAGAGCCGACCAGCAATATTTCCAGGGCAATCTTGTAGCCGATGGGCTTAAGTTTCTCCGGGGCTACTTTATCCCGGCGGAACATAAAGAAACCGGACATGGGGTCCTTGACGCGGCGGGAGGAAGGCAACAGGACATGAGCGATACTCATGGCAACCCGGGAGACAATCTTGCGGAAAAGTCCCCAGTTGGGGCAACCGCCGCCTTTGATATAACGGCTGGCGAACACCATGTCCGCCCCGTCTTCAACGGCCTTGACAATAGCGGGGAGGACTTCCGGTGGGTGCTGGAGGTCAGCGTCCATGACACCGATAACGCTACCGGAGGCCTGCTTGATGCCGTGAATCACGGCGGTGGCCAGGCCTTTTTCCTCGCGGCGCACGAACAATTTAACTGGATAACGCGCCGCCAGCCCCTCGGCTATCTCTATGGTGCCGTCCCGGCTGTTATCGTCTACGATAATTATTTCGTGTTCATGACCGTTTAAAGCTTTATGGACTCTCTCCACGAGAGGGGCAATATTATCCTTTTCGTTATAGGTGGGTATTACGATAGAAAGCATGTCTTTCATAGGCGCACTTTATACCCGGTACGATAGGGGCTTTCCTAGATTATACCTCTTTACGTATTCCGCTTAAAGGATTATAATATATTGACTTAATTTATTCTAAAAATTACAGGAGTAAAAGTTGGGCGAACTGTATATCATAGCCGGTGAAGAGGGGGCAGGCAAGACCGCCGTTTGCGCCGGCCTGGCGATTAATCTGCTGAACGTGGGGAAAAAGACAGGCTACCTTAACCTGCAGGCTAAAGGGAAGTCAGATGACACCAGCCTGATGAAGCAGGTGCCCGGACTGGAAATTATCTCCAGCGAGTCCAGCCCTCTAAAGGGCAGGGAAATTGTCCTGGCAGAAGCCGGAACCGGCAAGGAAGTCGGCGAGAAAGCAAAAAAACTCAAGGCTAAGGTAATCATAGTGGAAGCCTATACCGGCCGTCGGGTAAAGTCAGCAAGCCCGTATAAAGCATTCGGCAAGAGCCTGGCGGGAATAATCGTTAACAAGGTCCCGCAGCGTCTATTAAAGAGTGTAAAAGAGGAAGTCGCGGCAAAATGCGAGGCGGAGGGGATTAAGTTGCTGGGGGTAATACCGGAGGACCGCGTGCTGCTGGCGATAACGGTGGGAGAGCTGGCGGAGTGCATCGGGGGGAAGGTAATCACCCAAGCCGAAAAGTCCAGCGAGCTGGTGGAGAACTACATGCTGGGGGCAATGGTGGTGGGGTCGGGGTTGGACTACTTCGGTCGGAAGAAAAACAAAGCCGCCATCATCCGCGGGGAGCGACTTGACATGCAGCTGGCAGCGCTGGAAACGCCGATGAGCTGCCTCGTCTTAAGCGGCACCAGCAAACCGCCGACATACCGCGCGCTCCTTAAGGCAGAGGACAGGGGAATACCTATTATCACGACCAAGACCAGTGTAAACGATATTATTACGAACATAGAAAAGACCCTGCCCAAGACCGGATTAAACAATGAGAAGAAACTGATAAAAATAGCAGAAACGGTAAAACAGAACTTGGATATCAAAGCATTAAACTAGCGGCCACCCGGGCTGTCTTTTTATCAATCATCATCCTACCTTACATCACCTTCTTACCCTCCTCTCCAGGTGTCTCATGAGGAGTATATTACTCAAACGGGGATTCTAAAAAGGGTATTGACTATCCAGATTTTGTGTATATACTATTGAGATAAAGGGTAACTCTGCGGAGGAAGGAGGCGGAGTTATGGGAATCCAGGTAATTACCGACAGCACTTCCGATATCACGCCGGAGGAAGCGAAAGAACTGGGCATCAGAGTAGTGCCGATATACGTGCGTTTCGGGGACCGGGTCTACCGCGACGGCTTCGATATAGATAGTGATGAATTTTATAAAATGCTCGATTCGTCACCAGTCCACCCGGCAACGTCACAACCCAATCCGGAAGACTTCGAGAACGCATATCGTGACTACTGCGATAACAGCGACGGCATAATATCCGTGCATATCTCTTCTAAGATAAGCGGTACATACAATTCGGCGAAGATTGCCAGAAAGATGCTGCAAAGCAAATGCCCCATCGAGGTAATCGATTCCCAGTTCAATTCGTGCGGTCTGGCGTTAATAGCCAGGGGCGCCGCCAGGCTGGCTAAAGCAGCCAAGGATATGGCAACCGCCGTGGCCGATATCAGACTCTACATCAGCCAGGTGGATATGTTCGGTTATTTCAACACCATGAAATACCTGGCGCGGAGCGGACGGGTAAGTCGGGTGATTGTAACCGCCGCTAATATTTTGAACGTAAAACCGCTACTGACTTTCCGTGAGGGGGAAATTATCAGGGCGGGACTGGTGCGCAGTTTTTCACGGGGTGTAGAGAGACTGATACGGTTCGTGGATAGCAAGAAAAACATCGCAGAGATGATAATCACTCACAGCACCATACCGGAGCAGGCCGAGAAATTAAAGAAAACAATGGGCAATTACCTGCCGGAAGAACAGATAAGCATCATGAAAATGGGGGCAGGGCTGGGGGTGCACGGCGGACCTGGTGTCTTACTGGTGGCTGTACGGCAGAATATTTAAAGACAGCACCGTATAATGACAGCCTGATTATGCGGTAAACAAAGCCGGCCAGATAAACGTATCCATCACGGCCGTCTGTACGGAGAATGCGGCCGCGCCGCCTACGGCAAACCAGTAAGCGATACCCGTTTCCCGCGGGCTGATAGCCAGTATCGCCCAGAGCAAAGCCAGCGAGCCGATACCCACCAGAGCCAGTACAATGCGAATGCCAATCCATAAACCGGTTGACGGGTTAGACATATAGGAAAATGTCAGCGGCATCCACAGCGCCGAGGGAATCAGAATCACCAGGAAAATGATGAAAAAGAGCCAGTACCCAAACCTATCGGCGATTTGCACATTATCAGGATTTATACTGAAAAACAGCCAGTAACTGAAGGCAAAGAAGCCAAAAACGGCCAGCAGCATAAGGACATAATTTAAAATACGCATTCCGCCGGTAACCCCGCCCCACAGGGCCTCAGCGCCGCCGGGATGAGTGCTGAAACCATGAATGTAGCTGCCGATGACGGCGGCGCCGCAGACAGCCATTATCGCCAGTAGTATCCACTGTTGAACATGCATCTTACTCCACCTCCTGACAAAAGAAATATTAAACCATCATGCTCATGTTATCAAGTGTAGGATATAATAATCTGTGACTATTATCTCAATTTAGCATATTCAGATATTTTGACATGCACCAGACCAGAATTTATACTTTAAAGGTTGGCATTATACAAAACCTGCGGTTAAAAGGAAAGTCAATTACCGATAAGGGAGATTGTTAACTAAAATGCCCAAAGATCTGAATACTAAAAACACCGCGCTCGTGCTGATAGATTTCCAGGAAAAGCTTTTCCCCGCCATGTACGACAAGGATAAGCTGCTGCGCAACGTGGTTAAGCTCATCCGGGGGGCGAAGGTGCTGGAGATACCCATAATACTGACCGAGCAGTACCCCAAGGGCCTGGGTCCCACCATCCCGGAGATAAAGTCGCTTATCCCGGATATCAAACCGGTAGAGAAAGTATGCTTTAACTGCTGCGACGATGACCTGTTCTGCACCGCGCTGGACGGCCTCAAGCGCAAGCAGCTGCTTATCGCGGGGATTGAGGCGCACATCTGTGTTTACCAGACCGCCATTGCGCTGGTGGGGGCAGGCTACGATGTACAGGTGGTCGGCGACTGCGTGGCCTCGAGAGAGCCGGAGAACAAGGTAACGGCGCTATCCCGGATGGTCGGCGAGGGAGTAAGCCTGACCACCGTAGAGATGGCGCTTTTCGAGCTACTTAAAGAGGCCAAAGGCGACGAGTTCAAGCAGATAAGCAAAATCGTGAAATAACAGTATGAAATCGTCCAGAAATACCCCAATCGAATTCAAGCGCGAGGTGCTGCCGTCGCGCATAATGGTCAACGACAACTCGGGCAACCCGGGGGAGTCGATTGTGCCGCTGGAACTCCGCTACGACCCGCTGACGGGGCAGACCTGCCGCATCGTGCATTATTCCATGGAGAGAATCATCAGGCCGGATATGGACGCCCTCGAAAAAAGGGCGGAAGAGTCGCCCTGCCCCTTCTGCAAGCCGCTCGTCGATAAAATAACGCCGCGCTTCCCGCCCGACCTCATCCCCGAGGGTGTCATCTGCAAGGGCAATGCAACGGCTTTCCCGAACACCAACCCCTACGATATTTACGGGGTGGTCGTGGTGGTGTCCGACGAGCATTTCATACCTCTAAAAGAATTCGACGCGGAGACGGTGTATAACGCCCTGCACGCCGCGCAGTCGTATATCAAAACCGTGGTAAAATTCGATGCCCGGGCGATTTACCACTTCATCGCCTGGAACTACATGCCTCCGGCCGGGGGCAGCCTGGTCCACCCGCACCTACAGAGCAACGCCGGCTACTACCCTACGGTTTATCAGAAACAACTGCTGGAAGCGGCGGAGCGCTACTTCCAGGAAAAAGGCACGAACTACTGGAGCGACCTCCTGACACAGGAGAAAAAAACGAGGCAGCGGTACATCGGGAACACCGGCAATACCGAGTGGCTGACCGCTTTCGCGCCGAAGGGAAGGCTGGCGGACATCATGGCGGTCTTCCCGGGCAAGGCCTCGGTGCTGGACCTCACCGCTAAAGACCTGCGCGATTTTACGTCCGGCCTGCTCAAGGTCTTCAGATACATCGACGGGCTGAACCTGATCAGCTTTAACATGAGCACCTATTCCGGGTTCGATAAAGACAGGTTCTGGGCGCACGCCCGGATATCGCCGAGAGGGCTGCTCCTCTATTCACCCATCGAGACGAGCGACCAGTTTTACTACCAGGTGCTGCAGGACGAGAACATCTGCATCATACCGCCGGAAGAAATGGCCGAAGGAGTAAAGAAGAAGTTTTGACAGGCAAAGTAAAAGAGAAAAAAGAAACGTCTAAGATGGAGTGCCGGCGCTGCGGCGTATGCTGCACCAGGCACCAGGCCTTCGTGACGCCGACGGACATAGACCGGATTGTGAAATACCTGGGGATAACGTTTAAAGAGTGGGATGATTTATATGAAGACAGGCGGTGGCGATACTCCGAATACCGCCTGATACGCCACGTAAACGGCGCCTGCGCCTTTCTAAGGTACAACGAGGGGTTGGCTACCTGCCTGATACACGAGGTTAAGCCCGCGTGCTGTGCGAAGTGGGAACCGGGGCCGGACAAAAAGGAGTGCCGGGAGGGGATGGGTCTGACAACGGAAGCAGATTAGATATTAAGGTCAAGGGCAAACACAATAGCTTTTATCACGGCGGCCATCTTTTCGGGAGATAGAACAGTGATACACTCCCCCAATCTGTTTTTCGGGATGGTGAGAATATTATCCAGGTTTACCACACATTTTACCGGCATGCCGTCTTCTTCCCCGAGGGGCACCTCTACAGGTATCTTGCGGATAGTACGAGTTATTACGGCTACAGTAACCGAGGTCCTGATGTTATAAGCCGATTCCCTGGATAATAAAAGAACAGGACGTCTGCCGACGGGCGTGGGTAATTCAGCCCACCTTATTTCGCCACGGCGCATCTACCACGACTCCCTGGAGAGGATTTCCGCCGACATCCCTGCTTGAGTCTCTCCCAACTGCGGCTCCTCCGGGACTTTGATATATCCCTGCTGATAAAGATTATCCAGCTCCTCGTTTTCAACCTGCTGCAAATAGCTCGCGCAGGCCTCACGGATTACCTCCGACCTGGCTTTCCGCTGTTTTTTTGACAGATTATCTAGATTTTTAAGAAGGTCTTTATCAACGGGAACCTGTATTACTTTCTTGGCCATATTATATATCCACAAACATATTCCACATTATTATACACATGATATTACACAATGTCAACTTGTTTTAGTTTATAATAGAGTGAATCTACCTCTTGCCCTTATATCCCTTGACGAGCTGCCGACCAGTATCTCAAAGTCGCCGGGCTCTGACACCCACTGCTTAAGGGCGGGGTCGTAGAAGGAAAAGGCCTCATTATCAAGCGCAAATTTCACCGTTTTAGTCTCGTCGGGTAGTATATTCATTTTTTGAAAAGCCTTAAGCTCCTTGGGCGGGCGGGGCAGGCTCGATTTTAAGTCCGAGACGTAAAGCTGCACCACCTCTTTGCCCGCCACTTTACCGGTGTTCTTAATATCAATACTTACGCTTATCTTACCCCCTGCTCTGGCCCGGGCGGGGCTTACTTTCAGATTGCCGTATTGAAAACTTGTATAGGAAAGACCGTGCCCGAAGGGGAATAACGGCTCGATGTTTTTAGCATCGTAGTGACGGTAGCCGACGAAGATACCCTCTTTATAATGCACTTTTCCATTGGCGCCGGGGTAGTGGGCAAAGGCGGGGTTATCTTGATAGCGCCGCGGGAAGGTATCCGGTAACTTACCCGACGGATTAACATCGCCGAAGAGGACATCGGCGATGGCATTGCCGCACTCCTGCCCAGGGAATAGGGCCTCCACGACGGCGGAGACTTTTTTAAGCCAGGGGTCCATGGCCAGCGGCGAGCCGTTATTCAGGACGACGACGGTATCGGGGTTGGCGGCGGCTACCTTACTGATAAGCCTTTTTTGCGCGGCGGGCAGGTCCATGTTTTTCCTATCGAAACCCTCGCTCTCGTGCTCATCGGTCAGGCCGCCGAAAACAACAGCCACATCGGCGCGGGCGGCGGCTTTAGCAGCGCGCTCGAGGAGGTCGGGGGGCAAAGGTATATCGCAGCCGAGCTTTAACGAGCCCATCGGCAGCGGAGCAGTGGGATTTTTACAGAACTCGATTTTTATTGGGTAAGACCTGCCGGACTCCAGAGTTATGTAGCCGATTTTTTCCTTAGGCTGGAAAAACTCAAGTTTCTGACGCTTGCCCCAGTTGCTTAACACCAGCTTGCCGTCGATATAGACGCGCCCCCACCCGCCGGCCGCCAGACCGAACTTATATTTGCCGGTGGCTGGAGCTTTGAAGAACCCCTGCCACCGGATGGAATAGTCTTTTTTAATGCCGGGCACGGGCGGAACCACCCACATAAAGGTGAAACTTGTATCCACCTGTGATGCCACGGGCTTGCCTTTAAACTCATTATTCGGGAAATATTCACCCTTCAAGCCGTGTTTTTTACCGGTCTTATCGCAGAACAGGTAGTCGGGGTTTAGGGGCAGGGTGTGAATGTTGTTGGTACAGCCTAGCTCGTAAGATATCCTAACTTTTTTGCCGCACTTTCTCTTCAGGGCTTCAAGAGGGGAGACCTTATAATACGGATTGACCTCCGCGCTGCCGCCGCCCTGAATGCTGGCTGCGGCGGCGTTAGGGCCGATGACGGCTAACGAGCGGACGGACTTTTTCAGGGGGAGGGCGTGATTCTCGTTTTTCAAGAGGACGATGGCCTCCTGCGCTACCTCGAGGGCGAGCCGGCGGTGGGCGGGGAAGTCCTTTATTTTACCGGAAACAGCGATTTTTCCGTCTAAAGCGCCGGTGTTTACCATCACCTTTAAGATACGGCGGACTTTATCATCTATCGTCTTTGTACTAACCTGTCCGGTTTTAGCGGCTTTCAGCAACTCTTTCCCGAAAAAAAGCGCCGGGCCGGGCATTTCAAGGTCGAGGCCAGCACCGGCGGCAGGAGCGGTAGAGTGTGTCGCAAACCAGTCGGAGATGACCAGCCCCTCGAATCCCCACTCCTCCTTTAGCACTTCTGTCAGCAGCCAGCGATTGGCGGAAGCATAAGTGCCGTTGACTTTGTTATAGGAGCACATCACCGACCATGTCCCCGCTTCTTTAACCGCTTTCTCAAAAGAGGGGAAGTAGATTTCCCGCACCGTCCTTGCATCGACCTCCGAGCTGATGCTCATGCGCTCGAACTCGGAGTTATTCAGGGCAAAGTGCTTGACGCAGGCGCTCGTTCCGCTGCTCTGAATGCCGGTGATTATTGCCACGGCCATTCTCGCCGAGAGATAGGGGTCCTCGGAGTAGCTTTCAAAATTGCGACCGCCTAAAGGAGACCTGTGGATATTGACGCAGGGCCCCAGCAGAATAGAGCAACCCCGCGCCCTCGTCTCCTTACCTAAGGCAACACCAACGCGATGAATAAGGTCTGGATTCCAGGTAGCCGCCAGGGCGACGCCGGTGGGGAAACAGGTGGCGGGGAGGGTACGGTTAAGGTTTTTTGCATCCGCCGTCCGGGGGCCGTGGGGCCCGTCGGTGACTTTAACAGCCGGTATGCCGAGTCGCTCTACAGCCTGCGTGTGCCAGAAATCCACTCCTGCCAGCAGGGAGACTTTTTCCTCCAGGGTCATACGTTTTATAAGTGATTCAATTTTCTGCGGCATAGCCACCTCCAGGCAATTTTAATCAGGAAGCTCTTTTAAAAAGTCCAGGACGGCGTCACGGTAGTCCGGGAAGTTTTCACGGCGGATGTTATGACCGGTGCACTTGATTTGAACCCACCTGAACGGATGTTCCGACTTCCAGAGTTTGGCGGCGTCCTCGGCGGTGGCCCTGGAGACCAGACCGCTTTCTGCGATAACGAGGAGGGTGGGACACTTAATTTCCGGTACCTGTTCTTTATAAGAACGCGGGTTGATGGCCGTGAAATCAAATAACCGGGGGTCGAACTGCAGCTTTGATTCCGCCCAGGGCCTGATTTCCACCTCCGCCCACTTTGGATTCAAGGCGCGGCATTCCGCTATGAGTTCTTCCAGCGTTTTTTTGCTCAACGAGGTCAAATAGCCCCTGGGGTCGACCGGCGGTTCCGGGGGGCCGACCGTATCCTGTGTCAGCCAGGCGGGGTCTTCCAGGATAATAGCACGAGAGAGTTCGGGATAGCCAACGGCAACGTTCACCGCCGTTCCGGCGCCCATGGAATGCCCCATAATAACGGGCTTCTTAAAGCCTAATTGCTTTACCAGACCGGCAACCTGTTTAGAGTGATTTCGAAAAGTAAAATTTTTATCCAACCTGTCGGATAGCCCGTGACCCTGCGCATCAGGCATAACGACATCGTACTTTTCCCCCAATACTTCCGCGGTGGCCGTCCAGCAGAGTCCGTTATCCGTGGCACCATGGAGGAGAATAAGGGGCGGTTTATCGCCGCCGGTGCGATAGTAGTGAATCTTAACTCCGTCGATATTAAGGTCGGCTTCGGTATATTTAAACACGGCTACCCCTTTCTACGTTTAAATACCCTATTTTAGCCAATTGCTACTGCGAATTTCAAAGTTTTATGCAAGTAGCCTTAATATGAAGATAAACGGCTAAAGTTGTATAATATCAAAAGTATTCCCAGCAGGAGCGTGAACAGAGATGGCCAACGCTAAATTCGAGAAGCTGCTCGAGCCGGGGCATATCGGCAGGGTAAAAACGCGCAACCGGATGGTAAAAACGGGGGCGGGGACGTTCATGTTTCACGAGGACGAGACGCGCATGAACAAAGCCGTCCTGGCGTATTACGAGAGCCTGGCGCGGGGCGGGGTGGGGCTTTTGATAGTGGAAAGTCCGACCATCGACTATCCGGCGGGAGCGAGGTGGCGGCCGCGCTACCGCATCGACGACGATAAATATATTAAGGGCTTGAGCGAGCTGACGGCCATTATCCACAAATACGGCTGCCCCACCTTCATGCAGATGAACCATGACGGCCCGTGGCAATCGAATCCGGTCAACGACCCCGACCCGCCTTTCAAAGGCCCGCCGATAGCCGCCTCGAACGTGGTATTAAAATCACCCAACGATTTCCACAACGAAAAGCCCCACGAGCTGACGATACCAGAAATCGAGTCTATCATCGATAAATTCGCCAGCGCGGCGGTAAGGGCGCAGAAGGCGGGGTTCGACGGCGTGGATATCAATTCCGCCAGCAGTCATCTGCTGCACAATTTCTTATCGCCATTCTGGAACCGTCGCAAAGACGTTTACGGCGGGAACATCACAAACCGGGCGCGCTTCGTGACGAACATCATCAAAGAAATCAAACGGAGGCTGGGGCAGGACTTCCCGGTGTCCGTGTGCATCAACAGTATCGAAATCGGGCTTATAGCGGATATAGCGGATGGCAGGTGCATAACGGTCGACGACGCACGGCGGACGGCGCGGCTATTACAGGAGGCCGGCGCCAACGCCCTGCACATACGCAGTCACTGGCTGGGCTATCACGTCGGCGCCTACCTGCCCGACCTGCTTTTCTATCCGGAGCCCATTGTGCCGTTAAAAGACTTCCCCAAGGAATACAACTCCAGGCATCGTGGTGTAGGGGCAAATATCAACCTGGCGGCGGGGATTAAAGAGGTGGTATCCATCCCGATCATGGTGGTGGGCAAGCTCGACCCGGAACTGGGAGAAAAGTTATTAAAGGAAGGCAAGGCCGACTTCATCGCCATGACGCGGCGGCTCCAGGCCGACCCCGAACTGCCCAACAAGGTGGCGGCTGGGAGGCTTGAAGATATCGCGCCCTGTACTGCCTGCGAGAACTGCCTGGGGAGTCGGCGGTGCAGAATAAACGCCTTCATGGGCAAGGAATACAACACCGTTGAAAAAGCAAAGAAAAAGAAAAAGGTGGTGGTAGTGGGGGGAGGACCGGCAGGCATGGAAGCGGCCAGGGCGGCGGCGCTGCGGGGTCATGACGTAACGCTTTACGAGGAGGGGGTAAAACTCGGCGGTTTGCTGCCGGTGGCGGCGGTGGTCAAGGGGACGGAGCAGGAAGACCTGCCGTTGATGGTGAGTTACTTCGAGCGCCAGCTGAAAAAGCTGGGCGTGAATATTAACCTTGGAGAAAGGGCGGACGCGGCGGCGATAGAAGAATTAAAACCGGACGCGGTTATTATCGCCACTGGGGGCGTGCCGACGGTGCCGGATATAAAGGGCATCGACGGGGCGAACGTGGTCAGTGGCGCCAAGCTGCACAAAAGCCTCAAGAGATACTTAAGATTCATCCCGCCGGACCTCTTAAGATGGCTGACCAAGTTTTACCTGCCCATCGGCAAGCGAGTGGTGGTTATTGGGGGGAGCCTGCACGGCTGCGAGCTCGGCGAGTTCCTGGCCAAGCGGGGCCGGCAGGTGACAATCGTGGAAAAATCGGACACGCCGGGGGAGGGCATGGTGGACGTCATCCTGGCGTACCTGTTCATGTGGTTCCGCAAAAAGCGAGTCGAAATCATCAGCGGGGTGAAAGATTACGTGGAAATCACGCCAAGAGGGCTGACGATAATCAATAAATACAACGAGAAAGAGACGCTGGAGGCGGATACGATAGTCCCCGCCCTGCCCTTGACCCCCAACCTGGAGCTTTATGAAAGCCTGAAGGGGAAAGTGCCGGAACTATACGCCATCGGGGACTGTGAAGAGCCGTTGTTAATCATCGACGCTATCAGCAAGGGCATGGAGACCGCCCGCTTAATTTGACAAGGAGGAAAAATAAATGGCTAAATTCGACGCTAAAAAGCATTTTGTAAAAAAGCCCGCCTATGAGGTTATCCCGACAATGGAGGTCAAGGGGCGGCAAACGGCGATGACGCTTATGAGCAACAACCTGGTGCCGGGGAGCAACTTTTACATCGAGACGGGCTGGGTGTTCGGGATGCCCGACCCCGCCACCCATATCCACGAGCACGTGCACGACTACGACGAAATCGTCATTCACCTTGGGACGGACCCGAAAAACCAGGAGGAGCTGGGCGGGGAAATCGAGTTTGTGGTTGACGGGCAGCCGCTGACCATCAACAAAACGTCGGCGGTGTACGTCCCCAAGGGCGTCAAACACGGGCCGCTGACCTGGAAGAAATTTTCCAGGCCGCACCTGGAGCTGACGATTATGATAGGGGCCGGGTCTTTAGCCGAGGCCGACCCCGGCGGGCATGAAAAAAGAAGGGAGAAAAAATAATGGCCAAGTGGGATAAAAAATACTTCGTGACGGAGTTAAGGGATGTGGTGGAGGGCGCGCCGTGGTCGCCGGTATATACGGACGACGAGGCGAGGCGGGTGCTTTCGCTCGACGGCGACGTCATCAAGGGGGCTTTCTACATGGAAACGGCGTGGTTCCTCCCCGGCGACTGGCCGGAGAAAACAGGGTCGCGCAAGGACCGCACCATCGGGGCGCATACCCACAACTACGACGAGGTCATCGCCTGGGTGGGCACCGACCCCGACGACAGGTATAGCCTTAACGGGGAAATCGAGTTCTGGATAGACGGCAAGCAGAACGTCATCGATAAGTCTTTCCTGGCGTTCATACCGGCGGGCGTGGAGCACGGGCCGATAAACATGAGAAGGATAGACAAACCGATGTTCCACTTCACGGCGGGCATGGGGAAGAAGTACCGGAGTTAATATGCCCAAACTTTTAGTAAATCGGGTGGCGGTGGTGACGGGGGCCGGCAGCGGCATCGGGCGGGCGGAAGCTATCGGGCTGGCAAGGCAGGGGGCGAAGGTGGTGGTAAACGACATCGGCACGTCCGCTTTCGGTCAGGGCATCTCCCACGAGCCTGCGGACGCCGTAGTCAAAGAAATTAAGAAAGCCGGCAATACCGCCGTTGCATGCTACGACAGCGTGGCGACGGAAAAAGGGGCGGAAAACATCATCCAGACCGCCATCGATAGCTTCGGTCAGATTGATATTTTAATCAACAACGCCGGCGTGGTAAAGGACGCCAAAAACGTAGCTGATATCAGTACCAATGACTGGGATTTGCTGGTCAGGACCCACCTCTACGGCACGTTTTTCTGCACGCGGCGAGCCGCCTCCCTGATGAAAAAACAGGGCTACGGCAGGATTATCAACACCTCCTCGCACGTGGGGCTGGGCTGGAAAGGACTGGCGCCCTACGCCACCGTTAAAGAAGGCATCATCGGGTTCACGCGCGTGGTTGCCCGCGACATGGCGGAATACGGCGTCACCTGCAACGCCATCCGCCCGATTGCCGCCTGGCGGGGCGCTAAAGACAAAAACCCCAGGGTGGAGGTCAACCGACCGGAGGACATAGCCGCTTTGGTGGTGTATCTGGCCAGCCAGAAGGCCGACCATATCAACGGGTGCGTCTTCGAGGTGTGGCGGGGGCACGTGGGTATATTCACCGAGCCGCCGCCGGTACGGGAGGTGCTCAAGAAGGACGGCGCCTGGACCACCGATGAGCTTGCGGAGGCAATCCCTCAGACGCTGACCAAAGGCAGGTCAAGGGAGAAATTCACTAAGATTTTGGAGATGTTTTAGATATTACAAGAGAAGGAAGCTGTTGCTACGTTGTTAGGTATGGATGGAGTAAAAAATCATTACTAAGTTCAAATAACATATATCAAAATAAAGCAGTTTAGCCTTATTCAGAATTAATGCAAATTGGTAATTTAAGGTCTATCAATATCTTGTAGTGGTGAATACGGATAGTCATTAGGGATATCGAAACTCCTAATTTTAATGGTGTCATATTTATCGACGTGCCTACTAAGCACCATTTTCGGCAAATGCATTATAAGAAAGCTAGGTGTTTTAGTAGCTGGCGATGTTGGGTCTACAATAAATTCGCCTTGAATTTTCAAATCACCAAGATTTTTTCCTATCCAATCATCTGCATATCCATATTCTACAATCCAGATAAACCTTGGCAATGAACACCCTCTATATATAGCTGATAATTGTAAAGGTACATTTCTAATTATTAATGATTGTTTAAACTTATTTGAGGTCACTAAAAATGTTCTAACAACAAGCTGTTTATCCTCTAACAAATTTAGCGTTTGAAATAACTGTAACCAGCTTATTGCGGCGCTCGTTGCTATTTCGCCTTGTAGCAATACTCTTGAAGGCAATGGGAATATCGCGGTTTTACAGTATCCGGTTAATGTATTATTCCCTACTGTAATTTCAAGTTTTGCTTTATATAACGGATTAGTGGTTCTGCCCGCCGGAAGTATATTCGCAACTAAATACATTCCATTTTGGTCATCATGCAGTATTATACCCGGGACAAAATCACTTGAACTAATTGTATGATTATACAGTTTAACTCTTCTTCTATAACCTGTATCCATAACATGCCCAATAATAGTGAGTGCATGGAGCCCTTCAAAAGTTACACTATCTATTTGGTTTGCAGGGAAATCAATTACTGCTACGGGTGGTATTCCGCTCTCCAAGTAAGTGTAACTTGAGTTTAGCAGAAATTCTGAATCAGGGTATTCCGATAATATAGGGTCGTAGCCCATAGCCATAAGGGCGTGTTCCATTTCTCCAATTAGTAATCCACGTTCTCCTATTGTTGGCCCATAAGGTCTATTTAAAGAAAGCGCTAATGCTGTAATCTCCCCTGTTGTAAAATTTGTAATTCCTACCCCTTTTAATGATAGCGAAGTAGAAGATATCCATAAAGATGCGGTAGCACAAGCTAAAACAACATGGTCTTGTGATAGATAAGGACACGCTTTCTTTCTTAACACAGCTCCGCATATATTAGATTCAAATGAAGCTTGAGCAGGGAAAAAGACTTTTTGGCTATTAATATATTCTGGAGGCTCAATGAATGTTCTTCCTAAAGTTGGAGGGTCTCCAGGCCTAATTACTGAATATCCTAGATATACATCATTCATCAAATTCTGAAAGTCTGGGGTCATTTTATATAGTCTACGTTTAGTGAAATGTGACGAGAAAAAATGTACGCGCATGGTGCGCCGAGATGACGGGGTAAATGCTCTGCCTCTTTGCATAAAATGTGAATATGAATAGTCCCTATCAAGATATCCTTCTTCTATTAATGCTGTCACTGCAGGCTTTGAACGATTTAATAATGTATTCCTTAGTGAATCAATCACAAATGTAGGTTGAACCCTAGATTTTAGGTTATCTAAAGCTTGATCAGCAGGTATAACTTTAATATCTTTAAATGGCATATTACTTTTAAAGAACAAGAAAGGTAGCCAAAATAGCTACCTTTCTTTACACCTCTTTTAAAATCTTTAAGTAAAAGTTTACCACTTTACGCGCGAATTCAGAACTTCTCCAGATGTCGCTCTTGGGAGTCCTTTATTTAATCTCGTCAACAGCAACCTATAAGTTTTAACTACTTCCTCTGGAGGATTCTCAACCATCTTCTTAATTTCTTTAATACTATAAACCTTTTTATCGCTCTTCGCGCCACGACGTTTCATAGTGGACGCCATACTCTTTCGCCTCCCTCCTTATGTCTTTTCATATATCCATTCTAATAATATCAAAGTCGTACTTTTTAGGGCAAACAAAGGCAAGTATATAATTCCTGATCATGCTTGTCAAATCTCTTTAAGTTTCTTAGGACTTTTCTTTCTAGGCAAGTCCCAATTAGGGCTTTTACACTTTGGACAAACTCGTGGCTTATCCCCTTTGTTACGAGGTAGCCATTCATGCCCACATCGGCATCTGCATCCATAGAGATAAACCATTCCAATGGTTTGTTCTTTTTCGAGTTCCATATTAACCTAATAGTATTTACCATTAGTACCAACTAATTATATAGATTAGTGGTATTTACAACAAGGATATACCACTTTATAAATAATTTCAACCCCTAATAATATATACTAATGATATATATTAGTAAGTAACAAGTATTAAGTTTACTTACTCACAGTAGTAATTTAACCTTATTTTAAATAAGTAGTATTTGAAATATTGATATATTTAGTAGAATGGTACTGTTAATTATTAGTACTTTAGCCATAATCCGTATACTAGGCTACCATCAGATTGAGGTAATGTATATTACCAATAACAGGTGAGTGTATCCCCCGATAACCTTTTCTGCTGAATAAGAATTCTCTCTTCGTTAATAATATATCCATACAAAATCTTACTTTTCACAATTCCAAGGCTCCATTTTAAATAGCTCTCACCCCCCCTCACGCTCGTACCAGTAAACCGTCCACCTTACGCCGCTAATATCGTATATAGTTGGGCACTATGTTCTTATACTTTTTCACCAGCCTGTCCCAGTTAGACGGCAGCTCGATTTTCCCTATTTCCGCCTTGCCGGGTGTAGGCCCGCCGCCCATAGCGTGGGCGATGAATGCGCCCGGCCCGCCGGCTACGAGAATGCGCAGCGTGCGGGGGTCGCGGATAATCGGCACCGTTTTGTCGCCGGATTTTTGAACCTCCTGCCCTATCGCGGCGCGCTGCCGGCTGGCATCCATGCGGGCGTTTTTACAGATATAGTCCCTGATTTTCTGTTTGTCCCACCCTAGAGCAGCGAGTGTATTGGAAAGGACGGGCGGGAATACAACCGTATAGGTCATACCCGGCACGATGTTGTTAACCACCGACTGCATGATTCCCTCCCCGTCGCTGGCGGGCGGGTAGTGCTGGATGTAGGAATTCGGGAAGGATATCATCACGGTATTATCTTCTTTCTTGAACCCGTGTTCCGTGTGCAGCGGCTCCCAGGGGCTGGCCTCCTCGTTCTCCGGCATGACCATGGTGTATTTCATCGAGTTGCCCATTACGCCCATGTCCTCGATGCCCTTGCGGATGCCCCCGATATTCTTGATGATAAGCCCCATCGCCCGTCCGATAGCGGCGTTGGCGATGTTGCCCGGACTTAATACGCCCGAACTGCTGTTGAGGCTGATATCGTTGCGGATAGGCCCGTTGACGACCCAGAACGGCGACCACGAGCCGGTGCTGACGCCGAAGGTGCAGAAACCCAGGAAACCCGTCTCGGAGTCCAGCAGTAGCTTCGTGGCGGCAATCAGCACGGGCAGGTAAGTCGGCAAAGCGCCGGCCATCACCGCATTGACGGCTATTTTCTCCACGGTGGCCTTGCCCTGGCGGGGAATAAGCTTACCGAGCAGGGTGTCCGGCGGCAAATCGGTGCCCGTAAGCATTTCAGCCACCTTTTCCTCCGTCGGGGGGATTATGGGGAGCCCGTCCGTCCAGCCGCGGCCGTAATAGAAACGGTTCACCTCGTCGAGGTCGCCTCTGAACACAATGCGGGTTATTTTTTCCGGCTGTTTGGGCTGCGGCGAGCGCTCGTCGGCGGTAAGGGGACTTACGGCGGCTTGTACAATATTATCAACTGCGGCAAGAGTCCCCTCTTCAATAATGTCCTTCAACGTCGATTCCGGCGGCACGGTGGTGGGAACGTAACGCACTCCGGGCATCCCCCTGCTGGAAGCGGCGGAGCGGGCATCCTCAAGGAAGCCGTCGCTGACAATCGCCACGGCGGGTATGTTGCGCTCCTCGGCGGAAACTGCATCGTACACAAGGTACTTGGTGCACGACCCTCAATCGCCGTAGGCGAAGAGGACGGTGTCCAGTCCCTTCAGCCACGCCTCGTATTTCTTAATGTTTTCCGACTCTATTTCCGGCGTGTTTCGGTAGCTTTCAGCGTACCAGCTCAAGCGGGCGTCGGGGAAACGCTTTTTTAGTTCGCGCTCCAGCACCTCAAGTATCGGCTTTGAAGCCCTTTTCCAGTTGTGAAGAATCCCTATGTTTTTACCGTCCAGACCTGCCGGGCGCTCCGCGGTAAGCCCTCTCGGCGGCACCGGGTCTGCCTCCGCCCACGGGCTGATTACTTCATACAGCGAGGCTGCCTGTTTTTGATTCATATGTCCTTACCTCCAGGATATTAAGTATAAAATAAGAAAATTGAGCCAGTACTAAATGATAACTTGAAATACAGAATTACATCATATAAGATACAACTAAGCATTGTGTTAGTGCAAATGTTCCAGGTATATTTTTATCAATTCAGCGCAATTTTCTAGCTTTGAACAGATAGTACGCGAATTTTTCATCATCAAGGAGATTTTATGACAGAGAACGGTAAAAAAATAACAGTTTTAGACCCCATCGGACAGCCTACCGGCATATTCGGAAGCAGGCTCAACCCCGACTCGATGCCATGGGCTATCCACGACCCCGTTAACCAGCCGAGAGATACGGCGGAAAAACTGGGCGCTCTTAAGATGGCGCCGCGCCTGGACAGCCTGAAAGGCAAGACCGTTTACCTGGTCAATACCGGGTTTGCCGGCGCCAAGGAATTCATGGAAGAGTTACAGGAATGGTTTAAGAGTCATCGTCCCGATGTAAAGACTGAACTGCGCCACAAGAAGGCCAGCATGTTCACCGATGAACCCGAGCTGTGGGCGGAAATCAAAAAAAACGGCGACGCAGCAATTGTCGGTGTGGGCGGCTGAGACGGTTGCTCGGCGAGTATCGCCGAATTTTCCCGGACGCTGGAGAGCCAATACGGCATCCCCACCGCCCCCATCGTCACGGCCCGTTTTGCGGACTACGTCCAGCGCGACAGCCAGAGTCACGGCATTCACCATCGCTGGAGCTTCCCTCCCTACCCCGTCGGTTTTGTTTCACGGGAAACGCTGCAGGGCTACATCAAGGGCAAAGACCCAGTTTCCGGCAAGCCATTGACGGATGAAATTATCTCCGCCCTAACCGAGCCTCTGACGGACGAGGAGAAACACCCGAAATTAACCAAGCGACCCGAAAGGCCACGCCTGCTCAAACCCGACACCGAGGCAAACCTGCAGAGACTTTTCATGGAAAACGGCTGGACGGACGGACTGCCCATCATCCTGCCGACCGAAGAGCGCGTGGCGGAGATGCTTACCGGCACCGACCGCGACCCGCAGGAATACGTCGGCATGATGTCCGTGACCACCCACGAGGAAAGGCTGCAGTAC
>JAFGHK010000014.1 GCA_016930185.1 Dehalococcoidales bacterium
GGAGATGCTAGATCAACCAAAGGTTACAAAACTGGGAAAGCACGTGCCTTTCTGAGAACATCTCTCCAAAAAGGTACCCTTTTGGAGGCGGGTGAGAGTTGGTCTCTCCCTGAAACAATGCTCTGCTTTGTATAAATATTCGTGAGTTTTAAACTGACCAAAATAATACGAACGCGGTCATTTTTCCATATTTCCAGTATTCTTCTTAAAATTCTAACCAAATATTTATAAGTTCCTATTGTGCACGTAATTGCATTGATTATATATTTGATTAGCTTTATAATTTTTTCTAAACCATTACAGGTAGCGATGAACTGCCACCCGTATCTGGTCACGTAGATGGTAGGGAGCTAGTGGTGAAACCGACCTGATATCAGACCGTACTTTATTATGATTCTTCACTCGTGAAAGGAGTTAATTAGTATGACCAGGTGGCAAGATATATTGCATCAATACGGGAAGCCGACACCCTGGCCCTATCCTATCCGTTACGATAAGGAACAGGAAATCGAGTGCGATGTCCTGATTATCGGCGGGGGCATCGCGGGGTGCTGGGCGGCGATCAGCGCGGCTAGAACAGGCGTCAAAGTAGCGCTAGTAGACAAAGCCGACGTCGTCAGGAGCGGTCAGGGAGGACCGGGCTGCGACCACTGGTGCGTTACGCCAGCCAATCCCCACTCTAAAGTCGACCCGGATGAATGGGCGGAGAGCCTCGTGAAGCATCCTATGCTTTCCCCTACGCCGAAGGAATTCTTAAACCAGATTTCTTACACCAACGGCATCGGGACGCAAATCCAGTGCCGCGAGGACTGGGATACTTTACTTGAAATGGAGCAGATGGGAGGCAAAATCCGCGACGATAAAGGTGAATATATAGGAGCACAGGGCCGTTATGATGACGGCATTATGTTCTCTCCTCGCATGAGCCCCAATAACACCACCGAAGTGACCGTCCGTGTCTGGGGGACGACCTTTAAGCCCGCCCTGAAAAAAGAGTGTCAGAGGCTAGGTGTTAAAGTCTTTGATCGCGTCATGGTCACCAATCTTTTGACAGAAAAAGGTATCCAGGGTAATAGGGTCATCGGAGCAATGGGTTTTAACGGCCGTACCGGTGAATTCATGATTTTCAAATCAAAAGCTGCCGTGTTATCAACCGCCGGCAGTAACTCTCTTGGTTTCCTTAATATGGAACTGGCCGGTTATACCACCTTCCCCGGCTCTAGAACAAAGACAGGTGACGGCGAAGCCATGGCATGGCGGGCCGGGGCTGAACTGACCCTCATGGAGGTGACTTCTCCGCACGGACTTGGTGGCGGACTAAAACATACTTGGTACGGAGGCTCTTCCGATGCTAGCTTCGAAGGTATCCAACAGGTGGATGCTAACGGTAAGCCCCTCCCCTGGCCTCTTCAAGGTTGGCCGGACGGCGGCACGATGGGGCCGTCTCCGCAAGAGAGGGAAAAGATAACAAAAGGCATCCAAGACGGAACATACGCCCTGCCCTTCTTTGGTGATTTTCCGGGCATGTCCGATATCGAGCGGAGAGTTACCTGGGACCTGATGCTGGGAGAAGAGTCCACGACTAAAAATATCACTAGGTCTTACGAGATGGGTGGCTTTAATCCTGCCAAGCACCAGCTGATGAACTTTAGCTACATCGAAGGCACAAGCCCCTCTCACTGGCTGAACGGCGGCAGGGGCGGCCCGATTATAGACTGGGACTGCAAGTCAAGTCTGGATGGTTTATATGTCGCCGGTGAATCCCAATTCGCCGCAGGCGACCACAGCTATGCCGCTTCTACCGGCCGCTACGCCGGCAGGAAAGCTGCGTCTTATGCCAAGAATATTGCCCACGGTACAGTCTCCAAGGACCAGATAGCTCTTGAGAAAGCACGTGTCTATGCTCCGATTAGTCGCGAAAACGGTATCGACTGGAAAGAACTGCATGCCGGTATTGCCCGTGTTCTTCAACTCTTCATCGCTGAATTTAAAACCGAATCGATGTACAATATCGCCTTGGAGCAGTTGAAAAATATCGAAGAGGTTTTTGTACCAAGGCTTTATGCTATCGACCCTCATAAACTTATGCGCAGTATCGAAGACTTAAGCCTATTGACGCATGCCCAGATCGTATGTAACGCCGGCCTCGCTCGTAAAGCTAGCAGCCGCGTGCTCAACTTCTACAGGATTGATTGCCCGCAGATCGACCCGCCTGAATGGAACAAGTTCATCACGGTGAAACTCGCGAACAACAAGGTTAAGACGGGTTCTCTGCCTTTGAACTATTGGGGTAACATGAAGAAAGAATACGAAGCCCACAATAAGGACTACGCAGGCGTATACAAGAGCAAATAACGCTGCCAAGATAAAAGATGATAAGGAGCATGAAAGTGCCTACAAAAGAAGTTTTCGCTTTACCCAATGTCATCAGCCCCGGCAACCCCATTTTTTACGATGCAGCCAAATGCAACGGCTGCAACACCTGCGTGGAGCACTGCCAGGTAGACGTCCTTATACCCAATCCGGAAAAGGGTAAACCACCGGTAATTCTCCATCCCGACGAGTGCTGGTACTGCGGCGTTTGTGTCAATGATTGCCCGAAAGGGGCCCTAACATTTAACTGGCCGCTTCAGCAGCGCGGTTACTGGAAAGACAAGAAAACTGGGAAGGTCATGCGGGACCTACAGTAGCAGAACAAGTATCGTCAAATCAAATAGCCACCAGGAAGAATACATCTATATGGTTCGGCCATGTAGTTCAAATTATGAGTGGCTATTTGTTTAACTCGAGAAACGCTTCCACACCATTTTATTATCTACTTAAATAAAGGGTATTATTTTGATACACATACCGGATAGAGCCATTCCGGAAATATTAAAAGTAGAAGTTCAACCAGGATCGAACTCTCCCTGAAACAATGCTCTGTTTCGTTTAGTACGATTTGTTATCGGCTTGACTAAACGAACAAGCGTAGTTTCACCATTTCAGATTCTTGAAATAGTGACCTCATGATGTTCACCGTAAAAATGGGTGAGAGGGCACCAAGAAGAAGAGGGATCTGGGGCAACTTTTGAGTAAGCTGCAAACGCAATGAATCGTCCCAAAACAGCCAAGTAATCCCCAGGCTTAAAAAGGCGTAAACCAGCAATATCTCAAAATCTGAATTGGCATCTTTCAAATGAGCAAACAATTGGATGGGTAATCGATGTCGCTTGTATAATTCATAGCATAAAACCCCCGCTGCGATATCAGCAACCGAATTAAGCCAGATATATCCTAGGGAATAATCCAAGGGTAGGTAATGGAAATATAGTTGGTAAACCTCCCAACTGATGAAAAACAGGTAAGCTAGTCTCCGGGATACCCCAAAGCACACGAAACAAAAACCAATGGTGCCATGGGCAATGGTCCAACCATCTATAAGCATCAACATATTAGTCCAAGGAATTCATCCGTGAACAAAGCTATGCTAAGGATGTCAGGCTATCGAAATTGAAACGATCTCTGTGAATCACACAGCTAATGCAAACTTTTTGAAATCTGCTTCCAAAGACAA
>JAFGHK010000015.1 GCA_016930185.1 Dehalococcoidales bacterium
CCGTATTCCCGGTAAATCTTATGCTTTAGGGGGTCGTCCTCGGTGACGGGACGGAAGGTATCCAGCCCAACGTGCAGGGTAATGAAAAGGCAGCGTATGCCTTTCTGCTCTATCTTCTCCAGCAGGGCTGGGGTAAAGTGCAGACCGGCCGTAGGCGCCGCGGCGCTGCCCGCGACTTTCGCATAGACGGTCTGATACCGCTCCGGGTCCTGTAAGTCGGTGTGGATATAGGGCGGCAAGGGTGTCTCACCGGCACCCAGCAGGCGCTCTTCATCGTTGAAGCGGACGGTCCTGATGCCGGCATCCCCGGCGGCGGTTACGCGGGCAATAATAGGCGGGGTGGTGCTGGAGTCGGAAGATATCTCTACCTCGGCGCCCACATTAAGTCGCTTCGCGGGCTTGACCAGCGCCTCCCATAGATTCTCCTCCAAACGGCGTAATAAAAGGATTTCCACCGCCCCACCGCTCCCCACCCTTTTGCCCCTGATGCGGGCGGGTATAACACGACTGTCGTTAAAGACCATGACATCGCCGGGTAGAAGGTAATCGACGATATTATAAAAACGGCGGTGCGTGATGGAGCCGTCCCGGCGGTTGAGGACGAGCAGTCGGGAATGGTCTCTCGGCTCTAAAGGCGTCTGGGCGATAAACCCCTCGGGTAGCGTATAGTCGAAGTCGCTGGTCTTCATAAGATGCTCCATATCAACTATAGCGTGCAGCTTAGAGAAAGGCAAAGGGCAACAGAATTTAAACCTCGTGGTATAATTATTAGAGAGACCGATGATTTTCGCCGATATACATCCGTTCTGCAACGAGCGTTAGTAGATGGTTAAAAAAACAAACGGAAAATTAGACGAAACAACAATAGGCGCCAGTTGCCCGTTGGGGCCGCCCGACTGGCGCTACAGGTGCAAACAATGCAAGCATGTATTTCTAATGCCGGCGCCGAAGGGCCCCTCCGAGGAGAAAAACCGTAAGTGCACCAAGTGCGGCAGCGCGGAGATAGAAAGAATCGACCTTGTAACGTCGGAGGTATGCCCGCCCGGCGGCTGATAACTACGTAAAAAGGCCGTGCGCCTGCAGGATATTTAAAATGTATACGGAAAAGATGTATTCGGACGGGCTGATAACCATTTTCCCGGACAGGGTAATATTCCGCAATTATTACTTCTTCGGATTCAGTAAAACGGTGCCCGTCAGCGATATCGAGAAAATAGCCAGTCACGAGCCGACCATCACCAACGGTAAGTGGCGGCTCTGGGGCAGCGGGGGATTTAACCACTGGTTCCCCATGGACATCCTGCGGCCGATACGGGAACGTATATTTTTCGCCAAGCTGAAGAACAAAAGCTTCGTAATCGGATTTACCGTCAGCAATTCACGACTGGTTGAGAGTATTTTCCGCGATATGAATCTTTTGGAATAAGTAACAAGGAAGCTGTAAATAAAAATCCCCGACCTTTTAAGGAGCCGGGGATTTTATAGTTTATCTTTAAGACTTAGCTAAAGTCCTGCCTCCGCCATGATTTCCGGCACCCTCTTTTCCCAGCCGATAGCCATGATATGCACGCCCTGGCACATGGGCTTCATTTTCTTGATAAGTTCGGCGGCTATCTGGATGCCTGTCTTGGCGCGGTCTTCCTTGGCGACGGCGTCCATTTTCTCGATAAGCGCATCCGGAACGCGGATACCGGCGACATTGGCGTTCATAAACCTGGCGCTACCGGCGCTTTTCAGCGGAATAATGCCCGCCATAACCGGCACCTTGACCTTAAATTTTTCTACCCGCTCCATGAATTTCTCAAATGTTTTAGGGTCATAGACAGCCTGGGTCTGGATGAACTTGGCGCCGGCGGCTATCTTCTTTTGCATCTTGGCAATCTGCAATTCAGCAGAGGCTTCGGTATCAGAATCCACCTTGACCACGGCGCCGGCGAAGAAAGTTGGTTTGCCTGTTAGCTCATTCCCGGCCATATCGAAACCCTCGTTAAGGCGGGTAATTGCCTGGAGAAGCGTCACCGAATCGAGGTCGAAAACGCCCTTTGCCTGGGGGTGGTCGCCCAGATCCGGCAGGTCGCCGGTCAGAGCGAGTACGTTTTTAATGCCCATGACCCATGCCCCCAAGAGGTCCGACTGCAAGGCGATGCGGTTGCGGTCGCGGCAGGTCATCTGGAAAATAGGCTCCAGGCCTCCCTGCACGCATAGCGCGGATGTCACCAGCGAGCACAATCTCATCACGGAACTCTGCTGGTCGGTGACGTTGGCAGCATCCACCTTTCCCTTGAGGACTTCAATGTTTTCCTGTATTTCATGAGTATCGGTGCCCTTAAGGGGCCCGAACTCGCAGGAGACGGCAAATTTACCCGATTCCAGCTTGGATTGAAGGCTCATTATGATTTCACCTCCTCCGCCTTAGTCTCCGCCTTGGGCGGATTCTCCAGACCGTAGCGCGGAGTGGACATCATCTCCGGGCGAGGCGCAATTTTCCTGTGGTCGAGTGGCTTTATCATATCATTCAGACGGTGCAACAACCCCCGCTCCTTAAGTCGATTGTAAATCAGCTCCCAGCCGCAGTCGCGGTCCGGAGAAACCTCACACTTGCCGTTGCTTGCACCGCCGCAGGCACCGCTGACCAGGCTCTTGGTGCAGGCGGTGAGGGGGCAAATACCGGCGGTGTGGTATAAAAGGCACTGGTCGCACTCGTAGCAGCGCTCGATGCCTTCCCATTCACCTCGCGAGCCGCCCAGGTTGACGGTATTACAGGCCGGGTAAACGGGCTTATTGACAGCCGCTGCTACGCACTGAACACCGATGCCACAGGTCATCACGAGCACGGCGTCGGCGGCTTTAATCTGGTCGATTCTACCCTTGAGTTCCGACTTGATAAGGGCCTTGTTGCAGAGGAAATCAACAGACTTCGCGCCGGTAACGTTCTTGCCTGCCTTCGTCAGCTTTTCCTTCATTTCCGCCACCTGTTTGGGGCCGCCGCTTCCCGATGACTCGGCGCAGCCGTTACAGCCCACGATAAAGACGTTCTTATCTTTCTCCAGATAGGCGATTATTTCATCGAAGGGTTTTTGTTCCGATAAAATCATCTCTCCTCCTTCATACCTACACTATCCTGAACTTGCCGAGGTCTCGACCTTTAGGGGTTACGCAATGCACGGCGCAGGCGATACAGGGGTCGAAGGCGCGCACGATGCGGACGACTTCAAAGGGGTTCTTTTCGTCTTTGACTTTCGTGCCGATAAGCGCCTGCTCGACAGGCCCGTGCTGTCCTTTATCGTCCAGCGGAGATATGTTCCAGGTGGTGGGGACGACCGCCTGATAGTTGGCGATTTTCTTATCTTTAATTTCAATCCAGTGTCCCAGAGCGCCGCGGGCGCCTTCGACGATGCCCATGCCGGTGGCTTCGTCCGGGAGCTCGTATTCCACGTAAGTGGGCTGGCCCGGTTTTAGTTGAAGCGCCCAGCCTTCCAGCGAGTCCGCGATGAACTTGGCGGAGAGCGCCCGCGCCAAGTGCCGCCCCAGTACGGAGAAAAGGGCTGATGGGCCGGCTTTAAGCGCCTTAAGTGAACCCTCGACCATTTCCTTCATCTTGGGGTCGCCCTTGGCGTAGGTAACCGCAACGCGTGCCAGAGGCCCCACCTCATAGACCTTGCCGTCGTAGCGGGGTGATTTGGACCAGGAGTAGGCGTCTTTCTTGCCGTACTGCGGTTTGGTATCACCCTTTGAGGGGTGGCGGTCGGAGGTGGCATCCTCGTACCAGGAGTGCTTCACCTGCTCGGTGATTTTAGAGGTATCGAGACCGCCCGCTTTAAGGTCGGCGCCGACGGTGCCCTGCTTGAAGAGTCGCTTGCGCGTGGAGTAGTCCGGGCTCTTACCGTCGAGGTCGTAACTGCCGTAGGAAAGCAGGTTCTTACAGCCAACGCCGATTTCCGCATAGTCCATGTAGGCGCCGGCCACGGCCAGTACATCCGGAATATATACATTATTGATGAAATCCTGGAGGATTTTGATTTTCCAGATATAAGCCATGATATTATCGGCGGTGGGTACGGAGGTCACGCCGCCGGGCACAACACCGACGCTGTGGGGGACCTTGCCGCTGAAGATGGCAACTGCCTCATGGCCGATGCGGCGCATTTCCAGCGCCTTCACGTAATGGGCTACCGCCTGCTGGTTTACCTCCGGAGTCAGGCGGTAATCGCCTTCATAGCGGGGGAGGAAAGGTTCTAAAGCGCCGCGGCCGATGAAGTCCTTGACGCTGTTCAACTGCGAATCGTTGCCTTCATACTTGGCGACATCGGTGATGTCAACGTAGTCCAGGGCGGCCAGGTGGTAGAAGTGGAGGATATGGTCCTGGATGACGTGCGCGCCGTGAATCAGGTTTCGTATAATTCTGCCGTTATCGGGAATCTTGTCGGCGATGCCGAAGGCACTATCCAGGCTCAACGTAGAGGCGATACCGTGCGACTGCGGGCAGACGCCACAGATGCGCTGGGTGATTATCTGGGCGTCACGCGGGTCGCGGCCTCTAAGGACCAGCTCTATTCCGCGGAAGAGGGTGCCTGTAGCGCGGGCGTCTTTAACAACGCCGTTTTCCACGACGCACTCTATTTTCAAATGGCCCTCAATCCGGGTTAAGGGGTCGATAACGATTTTAGTCATCATTCGCCTCCTTTTCCTTGTTAGCCCAGTAAGCCCCGACCACCGGCAGGTCGACATCAACAAGCTTCTCATAGAATGGAGCCGTCTCTGTGGGGAACTCGGGCTGGGTGCATCCGTTGCAGGGAGCGCCGGCGCCGATTACCCAGTTGGTGCCGCTGTTCCAGTGTCGCAGGGGGCAGTCCGCATGGGTGATGGGACCCTTGCAGCCTAGTTCATAAAGACAGCCCTCATCACCGAATTTCTTGGCGAATTTGCCCTCATCGAAGTAGGCGCGGCGGGGACAGTTCTCATGAATCAGCTTGCCGTAGAAAGCCTTGGGACGCAGGAAGTCATCCAGCTCCTCGGGCTTGGGCAGCCCGTTAAGGATAATACCGGCCACTGTCCCCACGAACCAGTCGGGGTGGGGTGGGCAGCCGGGAACATTGATGAGGGGTTTTTTTATACCGCTGGCTTCGAGGACTTTTTGCACGGATTTGCAGCCGGTGGGGTTGGGCGGGGCGGCGGGAATACCCCCGAAGGCGGCGCAGGTACCCAGGGCGATAACGGCCATGGCACCGGCAGAAAGCTCTTTTAACTTTTCCACCATGGGAACAGGCTTTCCGTTACGCTCGCCGATGACACTGTAAATACCGCCGTCGGCCGTGGGTATGGCGCCGTCAACAACCAGGACATACTCGCCCTTCTGCCGCTTGGCGGTGTCCTCCATCACCTGGAGAGCCAGGTCTCCGGCGGCGGCCATGACAACCGGGTGAAACTTGAGATTAATATGCACGCCGGGAGCTATCTGGTCGATTAGTATATTCTTGATAGTTGGGCTGGCCGAATTCAACATGGAAACGGCACAGCCGCTGCAGGCAGCCGCTTGAAGATAAATTACGGGAAGCTCTTTAACCATCAGGACCAACTCCTTTCTTGATAACCTCTGTTTCCAAGCGTTATTATATACCGTTTGTGGAATCGGAGATATATAACAGGTAAGAAATAGTTACGCGATAATGCCAACCATTCTACGGTATCAGGACCTTGGTTACATACTCTATTTTCATTATATTACCAGGTGGGAATTGTATTCAACCTTAATTAAACCCTTTATTACTCGTCCGGCAGGGCATTAGCGACGATTTCCGCAAGGTCGAGGACTCGTACCTTATCGGAAGCCTCTTTATCCTTAAGTCCGTCATCGAACATGGTCATGCAGTAGGGACAGGCAACGCAGACGGTGTCCGGCTCCTTCTTAAGAGCTTCCTCTACACGGGCGACGTTGATAAGACTGCCCTCTTTTTCCTCCATCCACATACGGCCGCCGCCGGCCCCGCAGCAAAATCCATTATCGCGGCTGCGTTCCATCTCCAGCGGGGCGCTGCCGGTGGCGGAGGCAATGACATGGCGGGGCGCCTCATAGATGCCGTTGTACCGGCCCAGGTAACAGGAGTCGTGATAGATTATCTTGCCCAAATCCGTGTCCGACTTAAGTTTAAGCCTGCCCTCCCGGATTAATTGATTTATAAATTCCGTATGGTGGACGACCTCCAGTTCGACGCCGTACTGCCTGTAGTCGTTTTTAAGAGTACTAAAGCAGTGCGGGCACTGGGTGATGATTTTTTTCACGCCTTTTTCCGCGAACATCTTGATGTTCGCCTGCGCCATTTTCTCAAAGACATACTCGTTGCCGAGTCTCCGCAGGCTGTCGCCGCAGCACATCTCGTCCCGACCCAGAGTCCCCCAGGAAATGCCGGCTTTATCGAATATCTTCGCCAGGGAGATGGTGGTATGGCGGTTGCGGGCGTCCAGAGCGCCGGCACAGCCCACGTAAAATAGGTATTCCGTTTTACCGGCCTCGAAAGGCTTAACGTCGAGGTCTGCCGCCCACTTGGTCCTCTCGGCGGGGGCGATACCCCAGGGATTGCTGCGCTGCTCCATGTTCTCGAAAAGCAGCAGCAGCTCTTCAGGGAATTTTGCTTTCGTCTCCACCAGATGGCGGCGCATATCTACGATGCGGGGAACGTGCTCGATAAAGACCGGGCAGACCTCCATGCAGGCGCCGCAGGTTGTGCACTCCCAGATGACCTCTTCTTTAACGCTCCCCTCCCCTTCACCCCCGATTAACGGCAGCTCTTTATGCCCGTCTTTATCGGCGTTTTTCAAGAGGTTCATCTTTATGTCATGTATAAACAGGCGGGGCTGGAGGGGCTTACCCGTGAATGTGGCCGGGCAGGCGTCCGAGCAGCGGCCGCACTCGGTGCAGGAATAGGAATCGAAGAGGCCTTTCCATGTAAAATTCTCCACCTCCCCTACCCCAAAGGTATTGCCCTTCTTGAACTCCTCGCGGGGCTGGGTCTTGACCTTTTCCAGGGCCTTGAAGAAGCAGTTGGGGATCGAGGTAAGCACGTGCATGTGCTTGCTATAAGGCAAATAGTTCAGGAAGGCCAGCAGGATGATGGCGTGAAACCACCAGCAGACCTGCGCGCCAGTATCCAGTCCGGCCGCGCCCGACGGCAGCCATGAGGCCACCCAGTTGGCGACTGGCATCCAGACCCCTGCCCTATCCGTGCCGGCGGCGATTTCACAGGCATTCATGCCGAAGAAGGCAATCATCAGGCCGGCCACCAGCCCGAGTATCACGAAGGCGTCGCGGCTCTTGGCCTCGGTGTAGGGAGGGGGGAAAGTAAAGCGCCTGATAATAGCCAGGACGACAGCAATAAGCGCCAGGAGCGACATGATATCGAAAATTAAAGCCAGTGTAAAATAAGCGCCGTCCGGCAGGAGCGAAAAGCTAATCGTATCCGGCGCGAGGCCGTTAAGGAGAAATTCAGTATTTGAAATGAGTAGAATCATGAAAGCCCAGAAAAGCACGAAGTGGTTGATACCGAAGGGCTTTTTGACGACGCGCCGCTGCCCGAAGGCGTAAAAGAGCATGTTCCAGAGGCGCTTACCGATGGCGTTAAACCTGTTGTCCGGCTTGCCTTTCAGGACTAGTCCGAATCGCTGATAGCAGCTGTACGCAAAGAAGGCTATCGCCAGAATGAGCACTATTATAAACGCTGTTACTGTTGCGGTCATATTTACCCTGCCTTGCCTACTTTCTGCTTACGCCTTTCCCGCACATAATTCGTAATAGCCGGTATCACCTTAAAAAGGTCGCCGACGATGCCGAAGGTAGCCACCTCGAAAATGGGCGCCTGTTTATCGCGGTTGATGGCGATTATGGTGTCCGAGTCCTGCATGCCGACCAGGTGCTGGATGGCGCCGCTGATGCCGACCGCGAAATATATCTTGGGTCGGACGGTCTTGCCGGTCTGCCCTACCTGCCTTTCCAGGGGCATCCAGCCGGCTTCCACGGCGGCGCGTGAACAGGCGACAACCCCACCGAGTTCGTCGGCAAGCTCCTGGAGAATCTTATAATTCTCCGTGTTGCACATGCCTCGCCCGCCGGAGACGATAATGTCCGCCGCGGCTACGTCAACCGAATCGAGCTTTTCGTCGCCTATGATTTCCAGTACTTTAGCAGCAATATCCTCTTCCTTTAGCGGCACTTTCTCACGGATAATCGTGCCTTTGCGGGAGGCGTCTTTAGCGGGGAGGGGCATGACGTGGGGACGCACGGTGGACATCTGGGGTCGAGTGAATTCCGTCAAAATCGTCGCCATGATGTTGCCCCCGAACGCGGGACGGGTCTGTAATAAAAATCCCTTGTCGTCGATGGAAAGCCCGGTGCAGTCGGCGGTAAGACCTGTCTGGAGACTGGTGGCAATGGCTCCGGCTAAATCCCTGCCCAGGCCGGTAGCGCCGATAAGCACGATTTCCGGCTTGTATTTCTCAATTAAATAGCAGAACGCCCTGTAATAGCTCTCGGTGCGGTAGTAGTGAAAAACTGGGTCGTCAACCAGATACGCTTTAGAAGCGCCGTAAGCGAAAGCCTCGGCGCAGAGGTGCTCCACCTTCTCTCCGATTACGATGGAGCAAAGCTCGACGTTGCGCGCTTTAGCGAGGTCGGCCCCCACCCCCAGCAGTTCCCAGGACACCTCGGCGGGCTTGCCCTCGGTGTGCTCGGTAAAGACCCAGACGCCTTTGTACTCCTTGAGCTTCGCCAGGCGGGGGTCTTCTTTTTCTTCCTCGGGCTCGGGTTTGGGTTTGGCTGCCTTCTGCTTGGCCAATTCGTCGAGGATTTTCTGCTCTTCCGGGGTGTAATAAATCTCAATCGCCTCGACGGGGCACACTTTGATACAGCGCTGGCAGCGGGTGCATTTCTCAAGGTCGATAATCGGCTCGCCCTTCTCATTCATGGTGATGGCATCGAACTTGCATTCAGCCTGACAGCGTGCGCCGCAGGCGATGCACTTGCCGGGAATGAGCCGGGCAGTGCCGCGGGGTCGCTTAATTTTCTTCGGTTCTTTCGCCATATTATCTACAGTGACAACAGGTCTTTCTCTATCATCCTTGTTATTAACAGTTTAGCGGAGTCCTCCGGTTTGTCCGCTTCACCGCCGAGTATTTCGCCTTTGGCCCTTTCCGGTGAAAATATTTTCCGCACCTGCGTGGCCGAGCCTTGCAGTCCGATAGTCGCCTCGTCCATCTGCATTACCTTGTTGTCCCAGAGGACGATGGAGGTGTCTTCCGCCTCAAGGCGCATGGGGACGCTGGGATAGCGCGGGGAATTGATTTCCCGCAGCACGGCAATCATGGCGGGGAGGGGAGCGCTGACGACCTCATGGCGACCCTCCAGCTTGCGCCTGACCTTGATAGTTTTAGCTTTTATATCTACTTCTTCTATACGGTCGACCAGTGTTAATTGAGAGCACCCAAGACGTGTGGCGATACCTGGGCCTACCTGCGCGGTATCCCCGTCGATGGTCTGGCGGCCGCACATGACGATACCAAGCTCTTCTTTTTCCGCCAGCTTTTTTATAGCGCCGGTCAACACCATGCTGGTCGCTAGAGTATCCGCCCCCCCAAAAACGCGGTCGCTTAAGAGAATCGCTTCATCGGCGCCGAGGGCTAGAGTTTTCCTCAAAGTAACTTCGGCGTTGGGGGGCCCCATGGAAATAACGGCGACGCGGAAGCCGTATTTATCTTTAAGTCGCAGGCTCTCCTCAAGGGCATGGGTATCATAGGGGTTCATGATAAAAGGCACGCCCTCCCTGATAAGCGTGCCGGTTTCGGGGTCCACCTTAACCTGGGTGGTATCCGGGACCTGCTTGACGCAGGCGACTATTAACATGTCCCCATTATACCTGAAAAGTGCCTGAAATTTCCAAAATTTTAGATATGATATAAGAAGGGAAATAGAATTTTTGATAGGGAACTCCATGCCGTGATAAACTACAAGCGTAAACAATACGATGAAAATACTGGTTACTAACGATGACGGCGTGCATGCCGACGGACTCTGGACGCTGGTTAGAGAGTTGAAGAAAATCGGCGATGTAGCGGTGGTAGCACCCGATGGCGAGAGGAGCGCTATCGGCACGGCGGTATCTTTATTCCGCCCTCTCCATGTCCAGGAATACGCCTCCCCTTTTTCCGATGTGCCCACCTTCCAGGTTGATGGCACACCCAGCGACTGTATTATCCTCGGCCATGGTAAACTGGTGCCGGAGGTGAATGTAGTCGTTTGCGGCATCAATCCCGGCCCTAACTATGGAGAAGACGTCTTCATATCCGGGACGGTCGGTGCCGCCATGCAGGGCTATACCCGCGGCTTATCCGCACTATCGGTTTCCTCTACCTCTTTTAAATTCAGCCAGCCGAGCGTTGATGCCGGCGCGCGGGTAGCGGCCGCGCTCGTGCAGAGGATAGCCGCGGAAGATTTCCCCCGTATTTTCTTTAACCTCAATGTACCGGACCTGCCGCTGGAAGAAATAGCGGCGCTAAAGCTGACCCGCCTGGCCCGCTCCAGCCATATCAACACCGTTACGGAAGAGACGGAGGGTTCCGTCAAGCAGTACCGCCTCGTGCGTGAAAGGCTAGTCGGGACCGATGCCGAGGGTACGGATATCCAGGCCGTCCTGCGGGGTCATATCTCCCTGACCCCCCTTTACACATCCTTCCTCGATAAGCCGCCGCAGCGCCTGCTGAAAAAGCTTACCGCCGACCTTCTCAATGAGCTGAAAAAAGGTAAAGATAAACCGTGAATATGCAACACCATATAGGCACGGACATCATAGAAATCGAGCGCATACGTAAATCCATCGCGCGCTGGGGCGACCGCTTTTTAAATCGGGTTTTCACTCAAGACGAACTTCGTCTGTACGGCCACCGGGCCCACTCGCTGGCGGCGAGTTTCGCCAGCAAAGAGGCGGTGATGAAGCTGCTGGGAACGGGCAACAGAGGGGTGTCATGGCGCGAAATCGAGACGCTTTACCACCCCACCGGCAAGCCGCTCATCAGGCTCAACGGACGGGCGAAAAAGCAGGCGGAGAAGCTGGGTGTTAAAGAAATCGACGTCAGCCTGTCACACTCGCGCGAGAACGCCATCGCTACGGCCATAGGCTCGACCTAGTCCTCCCAGACCACCTCCCCACTGATAATAGTCATTTCAACCTTAATATCTTTTATCTTTTCCGGGGACACATGGGTGGGGTCGCCGCTCAAGACGACCATGTCCGCCAGCTTGCCGGGAGCAATCGTCCCCTTGGTCTTTTCTTCAAAAGAAGTGTACGCAGCATTCACTGTATAGAGCGCGAGTGCCTGCTCCGCCGTGATACCCTCCTCCGGTAAAATCACCTGGCCGTTTTCTGCCTGCCGTGTGACGGCGGCGTAAATGCCCAACATAGGGTCAGCAGGCACTACCGGGGTATCCGAGCTTCCCGCCACCACTATACCGGCCTCCAGGGGCGACTTAATGCGGTAGAGCCATGGCAGCTGGCTTTTCGGGACGGTCGCCAGGTAGCGCTCGCCGCTGTAGTAGATAAAGGGTGGCTGGGTAACAATTACAGCCCCCAGCTTCTTTATGCGTTCCATGAGAGCGGGGGGACATTCGCCGCAGTGCTCGATGCGGTGGCGCCTGCCTGTTACGGCAGAATGTTTATTGACGTATTCAAGGGCGGTAATAACGGCGGCCACCGTTTCTTCATCGACGGCGTGGAAAGCCAGTTGAAAACCCGCCTTGTGACATTCCAGAGCCAGCCGTTCCATCTCCGACTGTTCGGGTTGGAGTTCCGGCATAATCTTAGCAGCGCCGAGCTGTATCAGGTTATCGCCGTAGCCGGTCTTAAGTCCCTTTTCCTTAAATTCCTGCCAGTACGGCGCGCCGGCCATCATGGTAATTCGACTGTGCAAATCATAATTCAGCTTTAAAGCGCAAATTTTCTCCCATCGGGCAAGGTCGTTGCTGATGGTCGCCTCCTGGAACGACGTAATGCCGTGCGAGAGGGAGTATTCATCCGCCAGGCCGACTCCCTCCGCCATCTCCGCGTCGCTAACAGGCGGCATGACCTTACCGCGTATATAGTCAAGCATGTTGATTAAAATGCCGTTGGGCTCGCCGGTATCCAGGTCGCGCTCAATGCGTGCGCCGGGGGGCTCGGGGGTATCCGCGTTAATGCCCGCCAGCTCAAGCGCCGCCGAGTTAAGCACGCATTCGTGCAGGGAGCGGTGACTTAAAACGACGGCGTGGTTGGGGGCTACCTCGTCCAGGTCCCGTCGTGTAGGCACGCGCCCGCCCTCCAGATAAAACTCATTATAGTCGGTGCCGCTTATCCAGCCGCCGGGCGGGGTGGCTTGCGCTTTCTTGCGTACGGCCTCCTTGATATCCTCGACGGAGCGTACCCACGCCGGAGAAAGGTCGATACTCAACAGCTTTCTCACGAAGGAAAAGAGGTGCAGGTGGGCATCATTGAAGCCGGGCACGACCGTTCTGCCGGCACAGTCGATTACCTTGGTGGAACGGCCGGTCAGCCTCTCCAGTTCCGCATTATCGCCGACGTAAAATATGGAGTCGTCGAAGACGGCCACCAGCTCGGCTCTCGGTTTGGCCGCATCCATGGTAATCACGCTGGCGTTTTTCAGTATAAGGTCGGTAGGCATTGTATTAAAACCCGCAACACTATAAACTATTAGTAAGTATACTACGGAAACAAAGCGCGCCAAAAGGAGCGGTACATGGACGTGGAGCTAACAGCAAAGAAACTATCCGGCTGGATAAAAGACAAGGTGCTGGCGGCGGGCTGCAAAGGGGCGGTGTTGGGGATGAGTGGGGGCTTAGATTCTTCGGTGCTGGCGGCACTGTGCATCAGGGCTTTCCCGGAAAACACGCTGGGACTGATAATGCCCTGCCACAGCAGTGAAAAGGATAAAGAGCATGCCTTATTGGTAGCGGAAAAGTTCTCCATACCTGTAAAAACGGCGGTCCTTGATGATATTTATAACGAATATTTGAAAATACTGCCGGACTTCAAGCCGGAAAAATCACTGACGCAGCTGGCGCGGGCAAACCTCAAGGCCCGACTGCGCATGATAACGCTTTATTACACCGCCAACCAGCTTAAATACCTGGTAATAGGCTCCGGCAACCGCAGCGAAATGACGGTGGGCTATTTCACCAAGCACGGCGACAGCGGCGTGGACCTCCTGCCACTGGGCAACCTGGTCAAAAAAGAGGTCAGGGAGCTGGCGCGGTTCCTGAAAATCCCGTCGGTAATTATCGAAAAAGCGCCCTCGGCGGGGCTGTGGGCGGGGCAGACGGACGAGGCTGAAATGGGCTTTACCTACGAGGCGCTGGACGACTACATCCTTACGGGTAAGGCGCCGGAGGAACTTAAAAAACGCATCGAGGGGATGCGGGCCGCCAGTACTCACAAGTGCACCACCCCTCCTATACCGGATTTTTAGGAAATTACACTCTTTATCAATATCTACCGTTTGACACTCATAGCTGAAAAACGGTAATCTAAAAATGTTTCCCGATACTACAACGAGGAGGACGGCATGAAAAAAGTGGCTGTGGTCGGCGTGGGTCAGACGAAGTTCAGCGGGCCCCAGGACAAGACGCAGGTTGAGCTTTTTGCCGAGGCGGCAACAGACGCCATCGAGGGTTCCAACCTCAAGCCAAAGGACATCAAGGCTCTGTTTCTCGGCAACGCCCTGGGCGACTTCGAAGAGGGGCAGGGAATGATAGCGTCCTACGCCGCAGAAAACATCGGCTGCATGTACGTGCCGACCAACCGCTACGAGGGCGCCTGCGCTTCCGCCAGCATGGCGGTCAGGGACGCCTTTATGTGGGTGGCTTCCGGCTATTACGATATCGTCCTGGCGGGGGGCATCGAGAGGGCGGCAACGATGGGCACCGGCATGGCGACGCGTACCTTCGCCATGTTCAGCGACTCCCGCTACGAGTTCCCCTCCGGCATAACTTTCCCGGGTGTCTTCGCCATGCTGACCTACCTCTACTCCAAAACTTATAATGTCCCTCTCGATAAGCTGCGTGAGCAAATGGCAAAAGTCTCCATACAGTCGTACAAGCACGGCAGCATCAACCCCAGGGCGCAGTTCTTCGGCAAGAACGCGGACATGACCGTGGAAAAAGTGCTCGGCAGCTTCGTTGTCTGCACCCCCCTTACCCTGCACGACTGCTGTCCTTTCTCCGACGGCGCCGCCGCCGTGGTGCTGGCCTCGGAAGAGGTCGCTAAAAAGCTTACCAAAAAGCCGGTCTACATCACCGGGACGGGGCAGTCTTCCTCCGGCCCTCTCATCAACCAGAAGGACTTCCTGCCGCGCATCCGGTCACGTGAAATATCATCGCAGCAGGCCTATAAAATGGCAGGGCGTAAGCCGGATGACATCGACGTCTGTGAACTGCACGATTGCTTCAGCATCGCTACCTTGATTGCCTCCGAAAGCCTCGGCTTCTTCGAATATGGCAAGTCGGGCGAAGCCTGGGAAAAGGGCGAGGCGGATATCGGCGGCAAGGTAGCCGTCAATCCCTCCGGCGGACTTAAAGCCAAGGGACACCCTATCGGAGCAACGGGAGCGGGGCAGGTGTATGAAGTCGCCAGGCAGTTAAGGGGAGAGATGGAGCCTGATAACCAGGTGCCGGACGCTAAAATCGGAATGACCGATACGCTCGGCGGCGACTGCGCCACGATAGTGAACATGATTCTGGAAAGGGGCTGGTAGAAAAATGGAACAGAAACTCTATTTTAAAGACTACAACGAGGCCCTGAAACAGAATAAACTGCTCGGCCTCAAGTGCCGCGCCTGCGGGACAATCACAATACCGCCCAAGATGGCCTGCCGCCAGTGCGGCAGCCCTGACATGCAGGTCACCGAGGTCAAGACCGACGGCAAAATAGTCACTTTTACCACGATTTTCGTGGGGGCGGAGGGACGTGAAAATGAGGTCCCCTATACCGTCGTCATCGTGGAGCTGGAAGAAGGCCCCTGGCTCATGGGCAATCTGGAAGGCATCGACCCCAAGGCCGCGTCGATAGAGCTTATCGGGAAAAAGGTAAAGATGAGCACCAAAGTCTTCCCCGGCGATAAATACTCCCCCGGAGAGACCGCCAGCCCTGTATTTAGTCTGGTGAATTAGATGAAGGAAAAATACCCCCGTCACTTAAGATTCAAGTCGATTATGAACTTCCGCGACCTGGGCGGCTACAGGACCCGTAACAACAGAACGGTAGCCTGGCGGCGCGTGTTCCGCAGCGGCGAGTTCTCCCGGATAACGCGGGAGGACTATCAAAAGCTCAAGGAGGAAATAAAACTAGCCACCGTCATCGACCTGCGGAGCGACTTTGAGGTAAAACGGCAGGGCCTGGGTCTCCTGGCGCAAGCCGACTTAAAATATCACAACATTCCGTTCATCCCCGACGGCGGCAATCGGGAGGAGGACGAACGGCGGTTCAGGACATTCACCAACATGGGGCAGTTTTACATGGACATCGTGCGGGATAAAGGCTACGGTAAAAGGATTAACCAGGCCATGGAAATCATCGCCGGGGCGGAAAACCACCCGCTGGTGTTCCACTGCGCTATCGGCAAGGACCGCACGGGCATCCTGGCAGCCATGCTCTTGAGCCTCGTCGGCGTTCCGGATGAAGACATCATCGAGGACTATACCCTATCGGGTCCTTACATGGAAGAATTGCTGGAGCAGATAAACAGCGACCCCAAAACGGCGGAAAACGTTCCACAGGTGCCGAACTATTTCTGGAAAGCCTTGCCGGAGTCGATGGAGCTTTTCCTGACCACGCTGCGCAAGGAATACGGCTCGATACCCGGTTATTTAGAGTCGATGGGTTCTAAAGACAGCCTGATTGAGCGACTTAAGGCAGCCCTGCTGGCTTAAGCTATCCTTCCCTTAAAATACTCCGCGCAATCGTCAGGCGCATTATTTCCGAGGTGCCCTCGTAAATTTCCGTAATTTTAGCGTCGCGGAAGTAGCGCTCCATGGGGAAGTCCGTTGTATATCCATACCCGCCGTGAATCTGCAGCGCCTTTGACGTAATCGAGCCGCAGGCTTCCGAGGCGAAGAGCTTGGCCATGGCAGCTTCTTTAACGCAAGGCTTGCCCTCATCAAGTAGTTTGGCGGCGCGCCAGGTCAGGAGCCGGGCGGCGTCAATCTGCGTGGCCATGTCCGTCAGCATCCACTGAATCGCCTGGAAATTGGCAATCGGCTCGCCGAACTGTTTCCTTTCTTTGGCATAAGCCAGAGCGGCCTCGTAAGCGGCGCGGGAGATACCCACCGACTCGGCGCCAACTGTGATGCGGCTGGCGTCCAGCGCCTCCAGGGCTATCTTGAATCCCTGCCCTTCCTCACCGAGACGGTTTCCCGCCGGGATAAAACAGTCCTCGAAATTAAGCTCGGATGAGATAAAGCCGTGCAGTCCCATCTTTTCCTCGCGCCTGCCGACCTTAAGGCCGGGGGTGCCTTTTTCCACGATAAAGGCGGTAATGCCGCGGCCCCCCAGCGATTTATCCACGGTGGCAAAGACTACAACGATATCGGAGTGCTCACCGATGCTAATGAAGCACTTGGTGCCGTTAAGAACGTAGCCGTCACCCTTGCGCGTAGCGGTGGTTTCCATTGAGGAGGGGTCGCTGCCGGCGCCGGCCTCGGTTAAAGCAAAACATGCCAGTTTTTCCCCGGCGGCGTGAACGGGTAGATATTTCTGCTTCTGTTCTTCCGTACCGAACTCGATGATAGGGACGATAGCCAGCGACAGGCTAACGCGCAGGTAATTATCGACGGCGGCGGAGGCGCAGGCAAGCTCCTCCACGGCGAGACACAGGTCCAGCACCCCCTTGCCGCTGCCCCCGTACTTTTCCGGTATAATCAGCCCGAAAAGCCCCAGGCCGGCCATCTTTTTGACCGTTTCAGCCGGGAATTCATTCTCTTTATCAATGCGTGAGGCAACGGGGACGATTTCTTTCCGGGCGAAATCACGTATGGTTGAATGCAGTAATTTCTGGTCTTCCGTAAGTTCAAAGTCCATATTTACCTCTTATTTTTTCTTAGAGTATAGCAGATGAAAAAAGAAATAGGAAAAACTCAAATTACAGTAAAAAACGAGAGGTTCTCCCCCGCTTCTAAAGTGACACTCCAGAGGGATTCGTGTAAAATTTAAAGAGGTCTCTTTTCCCCCGCATTTAGTGTTCATCAATGAAAAACCGCATGAATAACAAATTAGACGAATTCAAAGGGGAGGACGACGGTACAGGCCGTCCGAAGTACAGCGGCAGCATTTTATCTTTCAGCCTTAAGAAGACTTTCGCCTCTTTCGGTAATTCCGTCTACCGCCTTTTCTACCTTTCCATGGTAGGCCACTGGTCCTCCCTGAATATGCAGATGCTGGTGCGCACCTTGCTGGCATACCGCATCACCGGTTCCGGTGCTATCCTCGGCGTGCTGGCGCTGGCTGGCGCCATACCTATGATTATATTCGCACTGATAGGCGGTGTACTGGCTGACCGTTTTCAGAAGAAGAATATTATCCAGATAGGCCAGGTTATTTCAATCGTCGTAAACCTGGGGCCGATGCTGGCGCTTATTTTCGGCTACTTAAGCCCGGCGCACCCGGAGTCGTGGTGGGTACTGGTAGTCAGCGGTACTTTACAGGGAGCGGTGATGGGTTTTATGATGCCGGCGCGGCAGGCAATCGTCTCGGAAATCGTTGGCCCCGAGCAGCTTATGAACGCCATCTCTCTTAGTAACATGGGGATGAATACCTTCCGGATTATATCTCCCGCCCTGGCCGGTTTCCTGGTCGACCTTATTGATTTCTGGGTCGTTTATGCTATCATGACGGCAATGATAATAATGTCGGCAATTTGCATCTCCCTGGTGCCTCCCACCTCCAGACCGAAAATAGCCGGAGGAACAAACCCCATCCAGGAAATGGCAGAAGGATGGCAGTACATACGTAGAGAGAGGACGATATTCCTCCTCCTGGTATTCACGGTCTGCGCCACGGTCCTCGGCATGACCTATCTCCATATTCTCCCCATGTTCACGGATGACATCCTGAAAGTAGGCGCTACGGGCATGGGAGTGCTGCAGACCGTCTCCGGTGTCGGGGCAATCGTGGGGTCGGTTATCCTGGCTTCTTTAATGAACCGCAAGAGAGGGATGATACTGCTTATATCCGGTCTGGCATTGAGCGTGACCTTAATCGGCTTTTCCCTTTCAGAGTGGTGGTATCTTTCATTGTTCATCATTATCTTCATCGGCATGAGCAGCACGATACAAATGGCGCTCGGGAATTCTCTAATACAATATTATTCCGATGCCGCCTACCGCGGACGGGTGATGAGTTTCTTCATGCTGGGGTTCGGTCTAAGCAACCTCGGGGGATTTTTCGCCGGCATACTGGCGGAGGGAATCGGTGCCCCGCTATCGGTAGCCAGTCTGTCAGCGATATTGCTGGTTATTACTTTTACTTTATTAATTCGGTCGCCTCGACTGCGGAAGCTCGACTAAAAGGAGTATTTAAGTGTACGAGACAATCATACTGGATAACGGCCTGCGCCTGATTACCACCCCCATGCCCCACACACGGTCGGTTGCCATTAGCTTTTACATCGGCACCGGCTCCAGGTACGAGACCGAGGCGCAGGGGGGCGTCTCGCACTTTATCGAGCACCTGTGCTTCAAGGGCACGGAGAAACGCCCCACGCCGAGGGATATTTCCTCGGTAATCGAGGGGGTGGGGGGCATGCTCAACGCGGGCACGGACAAGGAAATGACCGTTTACTGGTGCAAGGTGGCACAGCCGCATTTCTTAAGCGCCCTGGACGTATTGACCGATATACTGCTTAACTCTAAATTCGACCCCGCGGAGATAGAAAAAGAGCGGCACGTCATCATCGAGGAAATCAATATGTCGCTGGACTCGCCTGCGCAGCGGGCCTCCATGCTTATCGAGGATATCATGTGGCCGGGGCACCCGCTGGGGAGGGACATCGCTGGCAAAAAGGAAACGGTAGCGGCTCTGTCCCGGCAGATGATGCTGGACTACATGGCGCGGCAGTACCGGCCGCAAAATACCGTGGTGGCGATTGCCGGAGCGATTAACAAACAGGAGGCTGTTAAAGCTGTTTCAAAAGCAACGGCGGTCTGGAAAAAAGGGCGGCCCACGGCCCGGTTTACGCCCTACCGCTCCAGAGCGGGGAAGCGGGTGCTTATCGAAAAACGCGATACCGAGCAGGCACAAATGTTCCTAGCGCTGCCGGGTATATCCATGAAGCACCCGGACCGGTTTAAACTGGACCTGCTCAATATCATCCTCGGCAACGGCATGAGCAGTCGACTTTTTACAGAAATCCGCGATAAGCTTGGACTGGCTTACAGCATTCACAGCTACTCCGAGCATTTCCTGGATACCGGCTCCATGGCGATATCCGCCGGGGTGGATAATAAAAACCTGAAAGTGGCTATCAAGGCTATTTTAGCCGAGCTTGCCCGCCTCAAGGAAAGAGTCCCCGATGAAGAAATAAAGAAAGCCAGGGAGTTTTTTAAGGGACGGATTCTCCTGCGCATGGAGGACAGCCGCAGCGTGGCCGGCTGGACGGGCAGTCAGGAAATCCTAATGGGGAAAATCCAGACCGTCGATGAAGTGATTAAAATCGTAGAAGCCATTACCGCCGATGAACTGCAAAAAGTCGCCCTTGATACGCTTAAAGGGGAGGGACTGAAACTGGCGGCGGTAGGCAACATTGACCCCGATGCCAACTGGGAAGACTTGCTGAAGATTTAAACCGAAGAGATATCGTAATATGAACAGGCTTCTTTGATACATTCGCGGTTGCGCGCTGCGTAACGGCATTTTACTTTTTCACCTGTATTCAGGTGAATGTCCATTCTCTTTTTTAGAAACTCCACCGCCGCTTCCAGTGATTTGCGACTGGCCCTCTTGCAGCAGCGGGGGGCCCCGTCGAACATTTTCCCCAGGGCAAAGGCGGTGGCTTCGTTGGCCAGCGACCGCGCCTCACCGGTAAGCGGGGTTGCCCCGGTCAGCACGCTTACAGCCGTCCCCACACCGATAGCACCTCCGCAGACACCGTAAAAGCCGCACCAGCCACCGGGGACTTTGGAGCCTCTTTCAATGGCTTTTTCAACAGCGCCTTCCGGCACCGGATAGCCGGCGTTTTTCACCGCCGCCACGATAACAGCCGGGACCATGGCGTGATGTTCCGGCCCGTGCATCGGCACCGAGGGGTGGGACATTACTTTTTCCAGTATTTCCGCGGGGTCGGCGCTTTTGGTGGATTCTAGCACGTCCCTCAATATATCCAGGGTGGCGCGACTGTGGCAGGTGTCGCAGACATAATGGCCCTCCGGGCAGTAAATCAGGGCAGGGTATTCATTGCCGCAGAAGTCGCAGTTTTTCGTGACTTCTTCCGTGCCGTAGACCAAAGCCCTGCCGCAGACGGCGCAATTTTCTTTTGACTGCATATCGGTTTGCATATCAAGTCCCTACTTTAAGTATAGGGGGAGGAAACAGGCGTGGTCAATACTATTCCTCACACCCCCCTTGAAAAAGGAGGAGTTAGAGGGGGATTTTCTCCAAACAAATAGCCGCCACCCTTAACGGATAGCGGCTATTCAAATTTTAGAGTTCAGTATTTAGGATTTAGAGTTTTCCCCTACATCATGCCGCCCATGCCGCCCATACCTTCCATACCGCCTCCGCCTGGCATACCGGCAGCCTCCTTCTTTTCAGGAATATCAGCCACTAGCGCTTCGGTGACTAAGACCATGACGGCGATACTGGCCGCATTTTCCAGTCCGGTCCGTACGACCTTGGTGGGGTCGATAATGCCTCTCTCCACCATATCGACGAATTCGTCCGTCTCGGCATCATAGCCGAAGCCCTTCTTGGCCTTTTTCACGGTATCGATGATAACCGAGCCGTCCTTACCGGCATTATCGGCTATCCAGCGCAGGGGCTCAATGATGGCCTTGCGGACAACATCGACGCCGGTAGCCTCGTCTTCAGCAACCTTCAGCTTATCCAGCACATGGAGGGCGTTCAAAAGACCGACGCCGCCGCCGGGCAGGATGCCTTCCTCTACCGCGGCGCGTGTGGCCGAGAGAGCGTCCTCGACGCGGTGTTTCTTTTCCTTAAGTTCAACCTCCGTGGAGGCGCCGACCTTGACGACGGCGACGCCGCCGACCAGTTTGGCCTGCCTCTCCTGGAGCTTCTCGCGGTCGAAGTCCGACGTAGTTTCTTCAATCTGGGCTTTAATCTGCTTGATTCTAGCCTTGATTTCTTCCTCGGAGCCCTTGCCTTCGACGATGGTGGTGTTGTCCTTGTCCGAGGTGACGCGGCGCGCCCGGCCGAGGTCTTCCACAGTAACGGAGTCGAGCTTGCGCCCGACCTCTTCCGAGATTACCTTACCGCCGGTGAGGATAGCCATATCCTCCAGCATTGCTTTACGTCTGTCGCCGAAACCGGGGGCCTTCACGCCCAGCACATTAATCGTGCCGCGCAGCTTGTTGACCACCAGGGTCGCCAGCGCCTCGCCGTCGATGTCCTCGGCGACGATAAGCAGGTTCTTGGAAACCTGGAGGATTTTCTCCAGCGCGGGCAGAATATCCGAAACGGCGGAGATTTTCTTGTCCGTAATCAGGATATAGGGGTCTTCAAGTTCCGCTTCCATGCGCTCGGCATTGGTAACGAAATAAGCGCTGACATAGCCGCGGTCGAACTGCATGCCTTCGACATACTCGATTTCATACTGGGTGCCCTTGGACTCTTCAACGGTGATGACGCCGTCCTTGCCGACCTTTTCCATGACCTCGGCCAGCAGGTCGCCGATTTCCTTATCCTTGGCAGTGATGGTGCCCACCTGGGCAATCTGTTCCTTGTCCTTGATTTCCTTGGAGTCTTTCTTCAGCTGCTCGACGATAGCGGCAGCTGCCTTCTGGATGCCCCTCTTGAGGGCCTGGGATTCTGCGCCGGCGGCGATGTTCTTGTAGCCGCCGGAAATGATAGCATGAGCGAGAATAGTCGAGGTGGTGGTGCCGTCGCCGCAAGCATCGTTAGTCTTGCTGGCGGCTTCCTTGACCAGCTGCACGCCCATGTTTTCGAATGGTTCGGGGAGTTCGATTTCCTTGGCGATGGTGACGCCGTCATCGATTACCGACGGCGAGCCCCATTTCTTATCCAGCGCCACGCAGTGGCCGCGGGGCCCGAGCGTAACTTTTACTGCATCCGCCAGAGCATCGATGCCCTTTTTCAGGGCCTGCCTTACTTCTTCACCGAATATAATTTGTTTTGCCATATTGCTTCCTCCTTGCCTTCCCTGGTTTATTTGGATTTCTTCGCCAGAATATCGCTCTCGCGGAGAATCATCATTTCTTCGTCATCGACCTTGATTTCCGTGCCTCCGTACTTGGCGTAAATTACCCTGTCGCCAACCTTGAGTTCCATGGGAATCTTCTTGCCGTCATCGGTTACCCTGCCCGGCCCGACAGCCATAACCTTACCTTCCTGCGGTTTTTCCTTGGCTGTATCCGGCAGATATATCCCGGACTTGGTTTTCTCTTCCTTCTCGATGGGTTTGACCAGGACGCGGTCTGCCAGTGGCTGCAACTTAGCTGCCATACCTTGCCTCCTTTCTAGAATCAACAATTTGAAGTGCCTTGACGTTATTTAGCACTCTCTGGGTGAGAGTGCTAACACATACATAATACCCCAGATACGCATGTATCGCAAACTGCAATAACCATGTTTATAGCAATCTATGGATATATAACTCTTATATTCTCTTTATTTCTCTTACTATCTTCCTAATTCTAAACATAATATAACATTTTTGAAATATACTAATAGTGACCTATCCCCTTGACCCCCTTCCCTTGAGATTAAGGCAAGGGGATGAGGAAAAGTACCGCTCCACCCTGAGATTCTTTGCTACGCTCCAGAATGAAAATTAATACGGGGTGTCTAAGAGGGGCGTAAGCCCCTCTTTATTTATTATTCCCCCTCTCCAAATAAATAAGTCAACGGTCTAAATGGATTCTCCATTTGGAGAGGGGGCAAGGGAGTGAGGCAAAAACAAGCCAAACCCTGTTGACGTCCTACACGGCATCGTGTAGAATCAGGTAGTGAAAACCAAGAAAACTGCCCCGAAAAAGCAGTGGGACGGCGCCGGCATCCAGGCCCTGCGCCGCCACCTGGGCCTGACGCAGAGCCAGTTTTCCGCGCGACTGGGCACACGTCAGCAGACCGTCAGCGAATGGGAGACCGGCATGTACCGGCCCCGCGGCGCCTCGGCCACCCTGCTGTCCATCATCGCCGATCAGGCAAAATTCAAATACGACGCTTCTCCTCCAACTAAAAAACATTGACAATATACACGTTACCGTGTATTATTACGATGGCCGGATAAAGCCGCTGAATCCAGCGGGGCAAACGTAATAATATCTCAATGAGACCCCGCTGCATGTCCCGGAATCGGCTGGAGGAGCTGTCTGTGCCCACCGCTATTTCCGAAAAGCAGGTGCTGGAAATCTGGGAGGACTCGCTGCAGGGCCGCCGTGACCTGCTGACCGAAGACAACGAGTCGGTCAGGGTCATATACCCGGGCAGGCGCAACGACGGCCGCGGCGCCGACCTCAAGGACGCCGTGATTACCACCGGGCGACGGCAGCTCAAGGGCGATATAGAAATCCACGTGAAATCCAGCAGCTGGTGGGCGCACGGCCACCACCGGGACCCTGCCTATAACCGGGTTATCCTTCACGTGGTCTATCGCAACGACAGAGAAAAAGCGGCAGAACTCCAGAGCGGGGCTAGCGCGCCGACCCTGACGCTTTGTAATTACATCGAGGCCGATAGTCAACCCACCCCCCTGCCAGCGATACCATGCCGCAATATCTTTTACCGCGGCGATACCGGATTTATCGGCAAAATACTGGACAAAGCCGGCGAACAGAGGTTCCTCGCCAGGGCAGCTATATTTCAGGTGGAATTTTCAGCGGGAGAAGCGGGGCAACTGCTTTACAGGGAAATCATGACGGCGCTGGGCTATTCCAAGAACAAGAAGGCCATGGCGGAACTGGCCGGGCGGCTGCCTGTAAAAAGGCTGGAGGCGACTTCAGAAGCAATACCGGATAGTGAATATCTGGCCCGGTGCCAGGCGCTCTTAATCGGCACGGCCGGGCTTTTGCCGTCGCAGCGCGGGTGGTGTTTTCCCGCCTATGAACAAACGGAGGACTGGGAAACTACACTGGAATATATCTGGGCGGACAGCGGCGCGAAGGCAGGTATGTCCGCCGCCGACTGGTGCTTCTTCAAGGTCAGGCCCGGCAATCACCCGGTACGCCGCCTGGCGGCGATGAGCTATCTGCTATTAAGATATCGGCAAAATGGTCTGCAAGCCGGTCTGAAAGAAGCCCTTCAGTCGGCGGTGCTAGATAAAGCATTCCATTCTCTGGAACAGGCGCTGCTGGTAGCCCCGGATGACTACTGGGGCCGATATCTAGACTTAGGTGCGGCGGCGCTGGGGCCGGCTCCCGCCCTGCTGGGTAAAGGCAGAGCATCGGCAATCATCATTAATGTCCTTTTGCCCTTTGCCTATGCCGCGGGTACGCCCGCGCAGAAGGAAAAAGCAATGTTGGTTTACCGTAAATGCAACGCCCCGGCGGAAAATGCCCTGGTAACACACATGAGAAAACAGCTTGGCATAAGCAAGCCGTTTATAGCCACCGCGCGGCGTCAGCAGGGACTTATCCACATCTACAAAACCTTTTGCTCACAGGGAAGACGCGTTGAATGCCCCCTTAATCACGAAAGACGATAAACATTGAGATATTTTACTACCTCACCCCCTTTGGGGTATTGGCGTCCCTCTTTGTGAAAGAGGGATAAGAGGGAGTTTTTGTCTCTGCGCCCCTCTTAAACTCCCCATCTGGTCAGTATAATTTAAAAATATTGTACTAAGTAACGTGTTTTGATAGCTCTCTCAGGCTCTTTACCTTGGGGCAGTCCAGATTTTCCTTGTAGTAGCCGTCGCGGTCGAGGAGGATGCCCTTCATGCCGGCGCTTTCCGCGCCGATGACATCCACCTGGTACTGGTCGCCCACATAAACCGCCTCGCCGGGCTTGACACCGGCCTTCTCTAAAGCAAAGCGGAAAATCTCCGGCTGCGGCTTGGTGAAGCCGGCATCCTGCGAGGTGACGACGATGTCCAGTCGAGCCGACAGCCCCAGTTTCTCCAGCGTGGAGGACATGTCGCGCTCGATGTTAGAAATCATGCCCAGCTTCAGTCCCCGCTTTTTCAGGTCGTCGATAGCTTCCAGAACATCATCGAAAAGCACGAGGTCCATTTTCTCCTGCTGCATCATGCCCAGCAAGCCCATAACTACCTTTTCCTCCGCCCCCAGTCCCGCTTCCTTAAGTACGATACGCTGGTATTCCATGTATAGCGCCATGATCTCTTCCCGGGAGCGCTGGCTGAAAGGACGTTTTGCTATCTGCTGGTAGATGTATTCGTTGGCGGTGAGGACCGGGTGCCGTAGCTCTTCAGGGGATACATCAAAACCGAAACTCTTAAGAGCTTTAGCCTCCAGCTCTTCCTGTGACGGCTGATAGCGCACCAGCGTCTGGTAAAGGTCGAAAAACACAGCTTTTATCATAACCACGGCTCCTGCTTATAATTTGTCATTACCATTGTAATGAAAGTGCGAGAGAGTGTAAAGAAAAGGAGTATAACCTGATGAAAAAGAGAAGCTGTTCTGTCGAATAAAACACATTGACTTCACGAGTGGTCACTGCTAACATTAGGATGTGAGGTGAACATGGCTGACAAGAATAACATACCCAGACTGGCTGTGTTTCCGCAGACGGCGGATGTAAATAAAAAGGGTAACCTGGCCATCGGCGGCTGCGATAGCGTCGCCCTGGCTGAAAAGTACGGCACGCCTCTATATGTCTTCGACGAGACGGATATACGCAGTCGCTGCCGCGAATTTAAGGAGGAGTTCGGCAAGCGCTACCCGGGCACGATTGTCAGCTATTCGCCCAAGGCATTCACCGCCGGGGCCATGTTCGAACTCGTCGCGGAGGAGGGACTGGAACTGGACGTAGTGTCGGGCGGAGAACTGGCCTTCGCGCTGGCGTCGGGCTTCCCGGCAAACAGAATACACTTCCCCGGCAATAACAAGTCCCGGGAGGAACTGGAGCTGGCGGTGCGGGAACGCATCGGGCACATCGTGGTGGACAATTTGCCGGAGCTTAACATGCTGAGTAATATCGCCGACAAGCGGAAGGTCGATATCCTTTTACGCCTGAACCCGGGCGTCGACCCGCATACCCATAAGCATAATGCCACCGGCATCGCCGACTCCAAGTTCGGGCTGCCCAAGGCCGACTGGGATGAAGCGGTGAAGACGGCTATGGTGGAATACAACCTCAATGTGGACGGACTTCACTTTCACATCGGCTCCGGACTCTACGAGTACCAGCCCTATTTGAACTCGCTGGACGAGGTTCTGTCGTATGCCGCTGATATCAAGCAGAAATACAAGTTTAAGATGAATCTCTTAAGTATCGGCGGGGGATTCGGCGCACAGTACACCGTAGATGCCGTGCCACCAACTGTTGCGTCATTTGCGGAGGCAATTATCGAGCGCTTTAACTCCATGTGCCGCGAGCTTGAGCTGGAAACACCGAAATTGATGATCGAGCCAGGACGCAAAATCGTGGCCCAGGCCGGCGTGGCGCTTTACACAGTCGGCGTTATCAAGGAAATCCCGGGCGTACGTACGTACGTCTCGGTGGACGGGGGGATGGGCGATAACATCCGCCAGCCGATGTACGGCGCCGTTCAGGAGGCCCTGGTCGCCAGCCGACCTGCCGATAAGGACACCAAAAAGGTCACCATCAGCGGTAAGTACTGCGAGGCGGGCGACGTTCTGATTAAGGAAATCAAGCTGCCCGAGCTCAATGCGGGCGATATACTGGCGGTAGCCGGCAGCGGCGCCTACTGCGTGCCGATGTCCAGCAACTATAACGCCGCCTTACGCCCGGCGATTGTCTTTGTGAAAGACGGCAAAGCGCGGCTTATCCGGCGGCGGGAAACGCTGGAAGACCTCATGATAAGAGATAAGGAGGCATAACTAAATTCCAAGTTCCGGTTATTGTATCTTGGTTATTGGTTATTAATCATTAATGTGGAATATAATCGGGCAGGAACGGGCTTTAACCCTGCTCAAGCACGGCCTGGAGTCGGGCGGGCTTACTCACGCCTACCTGTTCGCCGGTCCGCCGCATGTCGGCAAGATGACGCTGGCATTGAACCTGGCGCAGGCTTTGAATTGTGAAGCTGATGACAGCCCCTGCCTCGAATGCGATTCTTGCCAGAAGATAGACGCGGGCGGCCACAGCGATGTCCAGGTCATCGGGCTGGACTACAACGAGGACGAGGACGCCGAACGCAAGCTAATCCGCAACGAGCAGATCGACGGCATCCTGCATGACGCCAGCCTGCCCCCCTTCGAAGGCAGGAACAAGGTCTTCATCATCGACGGCGCGGAGCTGCTTTCCATAGGGGCGGCCAATCGACTGCTGAAAACGCTGGAGGAGCCGGAGGACAACGTGACCTTTATCCTGCTGGCCGCCGATGAAAACAGGCTGTTACAGACTATCGTCTCGCGCTGCCAGCGTATTGAGTTGCAGCCGATGTCCATCGCGGCAGAAACGCAGGCGCTGACAGAAAAATTAAGCATCGAGCCGGAGCGGGCTAGGCTTCTGGCGGGGCTTTCTCACGGCTGCCCTGGCTGGGCGATTAACGCCGCCGGCGACCCCAAAATAATGGAGAAGCGGGATAGCGAACTCGACCAGATAATTAGCGTCATCAAGGGCAATTATGAGGAGCGTTTCGCGTACGTCTTCAGGCTGGCGACGGGATTCACGCAAAACCGGCAGGCCGTTTACGACACGCTTGACAGGTGGCAGGACTGGTGGCATGATATGCTGCTGGTTAAGCTGGACCGCGCGGAAATGATAACGAACACCGACCGCAGGGAAGAACTGGTCGGAATGTCCGGGAATTATAGTTTATCAAGCATAAGAGAATTTATACAGAGCATCGCCTCGGCGGGGCTGCAGCTCAAGCAGAATGTGAACCAGCGGCTGGCCCTGGAGGTGCTGATGCTCGATATACCCAGGGAGGAGGCGAAAGCTCTCCCGGTATAGTCGGGAGGCATAAGATATGGCAAATATCACGGGAATACGCTTTAAGAAAGCGGGCAAGATTTATTACTTCGACGCGGGCGACATCTCGCTCCAGGTCGACGACTCCGTGGTGGTGAAGACCAGCCGCGGCATGGAGCTGGGGCATGTCGTCATCGAACCGGGTCAGATAGGGGCCAACGATACGGGCGAATCGCTGTCGCCGGTCGTACGCAAGGCCGAGCCGGAGGACATCGCCAAGGAAGAGGAGCTTAACGTGAAGGCGCAGGAGGCTTTAGTCGAGTGCGCTAAGATGATTGAGGAGCTCAACCTGCCGATGAAGCTGCTCTCGGCGGAGTACTCGCTGGACAGCAGCCGGCTGACCTTCCTCTTCAGCGCCGAGGAAAGGGTGGACTTCCGGGAGCTGGTGCGCCGTCTGTCCGGCAGGTTTAAGATAAGGGTGGAGCTGCGGCAGGTGGGCAGTCGTGACGAGGCCAAGCTGCTGGGTAGCTACGGCCGGTGCGGTCGCGAGCTGTGCTGTCGCAACTTCCTGACGGAGTTCACGCCAGTCTCCATTAAGATGGCCAAGGAGCAGAACCTGCCGCTTAATCCGATGAAAATCTCCGGCGCCTGCGGACGGCTGATGTGCTGCCTCTCTTTCGAGGGCGAGCAGTATAAAGCCATGAAGGAAAAAATGCCCAAGGTGGGCCAGCGGGTATCCACCAAGATGGGTGAGGCGACGGTGGTGGGGAGCAACCCGCTTAAGGAAACGGTGATGGTGGAGCTGGACTCGGAGGCAACGGCGGAACTGCCCCTCGATGAAGTGAGTTACTAGTAATTTGTCCCGCGCCCTTTATCCCACAGGGTGTCGAAGAGGGGCGCAAGCCCCTCTTAACAAAACCACCCCCCTCTCAAACAAATGATATCG
>JAFGHK010000002.1 GCA_016930185.1 Dehalococcoidales bacterium
TACCAGAGCTTCGCTGAAGGCTCGGCGTTAATCAAGCTGGGCAAGACTCACGTTCTTTGCGCTGTGAGTATGGAAGATAGGGTGCCCCCTTTTCTTAAAGGCAGCGGCACCGGCTGGGTCACCGCCGAATACGCCATGCTTCCCCGCTCCACCGTTACCCGTACTGCGCGTGACTCAACCCAGGGACGTGTGGGAGGGCGTAATCAGGAAATCCAGCGTCTTATCGGGCGTTCCCTGCGGGCAGTGACGGACACGGCAGCCCTCGGCGAAAGGACCTTAATTGTTGACTGTGATGTGATTCAAGCCGATGGAGGTACCCGCACCGCTGCCATTACCAGTGCTTACGTCGCCCTGTACCTGGCGGCGGAGAAGTTGATGCAGATGGGCATTATCTCCAGCATGCCGCTGAAAAGTGCTGTCGCTGCCACCAGCGTCGGTATCGTTAACAGCTACATGATGGCTGACCTCTGCTATGATGAAGACTCTCAGGCAGCTGTAGATTTTAATATCGTGATGACCAGCAAGGGCGAATTCGTGGAAGTCCAGGGCACCGCCGAGGGCAAACCGTTCACCCGCCAGTCCATCGACGATTTATTGGCTTTGGCGGAAAAGGGCATCCAGCAGCTTTTTAAAGCCCAGCAGGAAGTATTGAAGGGCGGGAAATAACTACGGCCTTATCTGCCCCGTCCCGAAAATTATCCACTTGTAGGTTGTCAGTTCTTTGAGCCCCATCGGTCCGCGGGCATGCAGCTTTTGTGTGCTTATCCCCACCTCCGCCCCTAATCCGAACTGCGCGCCGTCCGTGAACCTGGTGCTGGCGTTCACATAGACTGCCGCGGCGTCCGTCTCATTGAGAAAGCGCATTGCGTTGGCATAGTCCTCGGTAACGATAGCCTCGGAATGCCCGGAGCCGTATCTCCCGATGTGCTCCAGCGCGTCATCCAGCGAGTCCACCACCTTAACAGCGGCTGTCAACCCCAGGAATTCCTTGCCCCAGTCTTCATTGGTGGCAGGCACGACTTTTAAAGACTTATCGGCATCGAGGATAGCCAGTGCCCTCTCGTCGCAGTGCAGCTCCACTTTGGCTTTGTTCAATTCGGTCGCCATCTCCGGTAGATAGCTTGTCGCGATATCAGCATGTACGAGTACCGTGTCCAGCGCATTACAGACCGTGGGACGTTGCGCCTTGGCGTTATAGACGATGTCTGCCGCCTTCTTAATATCGGCGCTCTTGTCCACGTATGTATGGCACACGCCGATGCCTCCGGTCAGCACCGCCATCGTGGCTTTATCCGCCACCGACCTTATTAGACCTGCCCCGCCCCTCGGGATAATTAAATCGATGATATCGTTCATCTTCAGCATCTCGTCCACTAGGGCGCGGTCGGTGTTATCAATAAACTGGATGCACCCCACCGGTACTCCCGCTCGTTTGCAGGCCGCCTGCAGTATCTTAACGATGGCTGTGTTGGAGTTAATCGTTTCTTTGCCGCCCCGCAGTATCACGGCATTGCCGGACTTCAGGCAGAGCGACGCTATGTCCACCGTTACGTTGGGTCGACTCTCGTAAATCGCGCCGATGACGCCGATGGGCACCCGTTTCTTGCCTATTTGCAGTCCGTTGGGCATGGTGCGCATCTCGAACACCTCGCCGACGGGGTCGGGTAGGGAAGCTACGGTGCGCGTATCCCCGGCGATACCTTCCAGACGGCTATCATTCAGCATCAGCCTGTCCAGCAGCGCCGCGCCCATGCCGGCAGCCTTTGCTGCCTTGTAGTCCTTCTCGTTGGCGGCCAGGATTTCATCCCTCCTTAAAAGGATGTCATCGGCGATATTATTCAGCGCCTTGTTTTTAATATCTGTAGATATATATGCCAGCCGACGCGAGGCAAGCTTAGCGGCTCTGCCTTTGGCTTTCAAATCATCTATGGCGTTTTTCATATCAATCTCCCGGTCGAGTTAGGGTGCTTTTAGATTTTCATAAACAGTTTCCTGTTATTCAAACTTCCCACTGCCGCTGTAATGATAAACATAGCGCGGCGGCAGGCTTGTCACTGCTCGGTTTACCCGCTTTTTTAAGGCGCATCGGCTTTTTCGTCCGTCCTCCAGCTCAATAATATACCCCCCACCGTCCTTGACTTGCTTGTATTCGATGAGTGTTAATTCCCCCCACCACCGGTACTCTTCCTCGTGCTGGAAATTGTAGCTGATATTTGCTATAAACTGCTCGTTGATTGAATGATAGAGTTTACCTGTTGGCAATTGTTGCCTCCCTTTCCAGTAGCGCGAGATTGTTGCGGTGTACTACCTCTGGCCCGTAATCTGTATTTAGCAAATCCTTGATCTTGCCCGATTGGGCCCCTTTTATATTTGCTATATCAGCGGCGCTGTAGTTTACGATGCCGCAGCCGATTTGTGTTCCTTCTATATCATAAATCTCCACGATGTCGCCTCGCCCGAACTTACCTTCTGCGGATTTTATGCCCGCCGCCAATAGACTGCGTTTGTGTTTTTTTAGCGCTAGCACGGCGCCGGCATCGATAATCAACTTACCCCTGGTGCAAAGACCGGACAGCATCCAGCGCCGCCGACTTTCCACGTGATTCCCCGCGCTTGTGAAATGGGTGCCGATTGTTTCGCCGTTTGCCAGTTTTATGATAATGTCCGGTTCTCTTCCATCGGCGATAACTACGTGCACCCCGGAGTCTCTGGCCAGCTTGGCTGCTTCTATCTTGGTTATCATGCCGCCTGTGCCCTTGGCGTCTGCCGTGTTTCTCCCTAGCTTTTTAATTGTTGCATCTATTTTTGTCACCACTGGGATGAGTTTTGCCTTGGGGTCCCGTCGGGGGTCGGCGGTATAGAGTCCGCTGATATCGGTAAGCATCATCAGCATGTCGGCGTCTATCAGGTTGGCCACCATCGCCGAGAGATTATCGTTATCCCCAAATTTATGTTCCTCGATTTCATCTATAGATACTACGTCGTTTTCATTTACGATGCAGATTACTCCCAACTCCATCAGAGCCAGTAGTGTATTGCGGGCGTTAAGGTAACCGGCTCGGTCGGCGATGTCGGCTTTAGTTAGCAACGCCTGCGCCACGTTGATGCTGTATTTCTTGAACATCTCCTCGTACGTATGCATCAGCCGACTTTGCCCCACCGATGCCAGTACCTGCTTGAAAGGTATGCCCCTGATTGTCTTGGTTATTCCCAGTTTGTGCCTGCCGGCCGTGATTGCCCCGGAGGTTACCACCACGATTTCAGCTCCCTGCTTCTGCAAACGGGCTATCTGGCTTACCAAATTGGACATTATTTTCTGGTCAAGCTGGTTGCTGCCGCCTGTCAGCAGGTTGGTACCCAGCTTTATCACGAAACGTCGGTACGAAAGTCCCATTGTTATTCCTGGTCTCTTATTTGGATTCATGAAAAATACAAATAGTTGTTTTCATTATAGCACAAGCTAAAATATATGTGATAAAAATTCATTCGGATATTTTATTTGACAGATATTTTCGCTGACATTACAATAGTCCTGTATGCATGCACGACTTAACGGTGATACGGCGCCCGGAGTTGCCAGTAAACCAGTATCTGTAGGACAACGACATAACAATATCGGGATTATTGGTGATATACTACGTGCCGGCAGAAATGGTTCCGGCAGAGTGGAAGTCGTTTATACCGGTGATATGAGTTATCCGCAGATACAGAAATACCTTGATTATTTGATAAACGAAGGTTTTATCAATAAAGTGAACCTTGATAAAACGATGGTTGTTTATCAGGTGACGGAAAGTGGCTTAAAATTTCTTAAGGCTATCGATACGCTTTTGAATATGATCGAATCTACCCACGATTCAGATTAACGCCCGGCATATTCTCCACGACTTAATTTAGCCCCGGGACTTATGGTTTCGGGGGTTTTTTATTGGAAAAGTATCCTGTGTAATTTCCTATCTCTCTTTGTTAATAAAACCTTAAGATAATTTTTATAATTCTTTTATACCCTTTATGATTATATTTATATGCCAGTGATAGACTGATAATGACGGTAAAAATATCCACTCCGGTCAAATCTTAAATATCAAAGAGGTCAAGTTGCAGCCATGAGAAGGACACTTTTACTGGATGAAGAAGATTTAATACTGGTCATCAAAGAAGATATAGTCAAACAGATTGATGAAAATCGTGGCGAGATGACTCGCCCGGAATTTGTTAATTACCTCATTCAATGCCAGTTGAAAGAACGGTTGAACCAGCACGAATGCGTCAACAAGGAAGAGTTTCGTAATTTTACCCGCCAGATGACAGACCTACTTCATAACTTCCTTGAGTTCTTCATAAGCTACAACATGTCTACGAATAAAGGTCAGCTTGACGAGAATGTCCAGGAGCTGAACAAGCAGCTGGAGTTACTTTTACCCCCTGAACAAGATAGTGAAGAACTCTAATAAAATCTTACTTTTCTCTTTACCTTCCCTGAATTTCTTCATCTCATTGAACATTTAGTTGTTTGGGAAAGAATCGTAAAACACCCCCCACTCCATAAGAAAAGCCTTAAAATTATAGTACTTTAGTTTCCCTTACGTTGGTTTACTGACTTTAGTTACCTCTTGACAGTTGATACAATAGGATTGATAATCCCTTATATGAACGTGTATACAATAGCACCTTTAATTGCTGCTATCGTTTATATTCCTTTGTTTCTCACGGCAGCCAAAAGCCGTCCGTGGCAAAAACGTTATACCTTCTTTCTCATCTATATAGGTGCCGCGGTGCTCTGGAGTGTTACTGATATCTTCCTCCGCAGTAACTATTTCCCCGAACACAAATATCTGTTACTCCAGTTGATAATCGTTACCTTTTCTCTGATGGCTGTTCAATTACATCTGGTTGTTTCATCGTTCTTCCCCAAAGAGAAGGGGCGCTGGCTGCCGTTTGCTTACGGCTCGTTGGTTTTTATTATAGTGATGGCCGCTCTCGGATATGTGCCGGAAAGCGTACAGGGAGCTAATGAGATAACCTATCTCAACTATGGTAAAGGCGTACTCTTTGTAGCAGTACCAATGCTGGTTCTTGTGGGCAGGAATTTATATGTTTTCTTTAGGATGTTGAAGCATATTGATAACCCTGTTTTATACAATCAGATCGTAACGCTTATCATAACTGTTGGGATTTTAACCTTATTCACTTGTGCTACTCTTCTTCCTATAGCTCAATCATTCCCTATTACACATTATGGAAATCTTATTGCATCTCTCGTACTTAGTTATGCCGTTTTTAGATATCAACTGATGGATATTAAACTCGTTATCAGGCGGGGTACGGCTTGGTTTATCCTTGGGGCTTTTGGTATTTCGATTTACTCGCTTTCGTTGACCACCCTGTATAAAATTTTTAATTTTCAGCTGGATACTATTGCAGTTATCAGTGCCACCTTATTAGCTGTTGCCGTATCTATCCTCGTTTATCTAATTCGCGGCAGCCTTTTCAAGATGATGAGTCGTGTTTTTCATGGCCCAAGTTATAATTATCACCTAAAACTTGATGAGTTCACTGGTAAAATACATAATATTTTCAGCCTTAAAGAGCAGGGCGGAGAGTTGGTTTCCCTGCTTATAAAAGCACTTAATATCAAACAGGTAGGCCTACTCTTCCCCGATTTTGATACCGGAGATTATACAGTCAATTTCTCCGAGCCTGAAAATGATAAAAATCGACTGGCTGATTTTAAACTAAGGTCGAGTAATCCTATCGTTATATATCTGGAAAAAGAAAAGAAGTTTCTTACCAGAGACAGTCTGGCTGTTCTGCCGTTTTTCTCGAGCCTGTGGCCGCAAGAAAGAGAAGAAATCGAGTCGAATAACATCTCTATGTTCGTGCCGCTTATCAGTCGCGAACGCCTTATTGCCATTCTGGTGCTCGGTGAAAAGCTGTCCGGACGATTTACTCTTGAGGATATTCATAGTCTCGAGAAAGTTACTGCCAGCGTGGCCGTAAGCATGGAGAAGGAATACCTTCGCGAACAGGTTAGAGAGCGTGAAGAAGAGCTTTCGGTCATCAATAATTCCAGCGCAATATTGTCCTCCAGCCTTGATATTCAAGAAATATTCGGTAGCTTTATAGAAGAACTGAAGAAGGTTGTTGATGTTAGTTGGGCGACTATTGTCCTTATTGAAGAAAATGAGTTTGTCTGTGTGGCATTATCTTCGCCGGAGAATTCTGCTTATCAGATTGGAGACAGGATACCGATGGAAGGGACCGGCACAGCCTGGGTTGTGGCCCAGAAGAAACCCTTCATTGAGACTGACCTCGCAGAAGAGAAATATTTCACAACCAGTGAATTTTTCTGTGAGCACGGTTTACGCTCCACAGCTTACCTGCCCTTGATTGCTAAAGGGAGAATAATCGGCAGTTTCATTCTGGCAAGTAAAATCCCCAACGCCTTCAGCCGACGCCATATGAAGCTGTTGGAACAACTTGCTTCTCAAATAGCCACGCCGCTGGAAAATACCCAACTATATGCCATGGCTAAGAGGAAAGCTGGTGTCGATGAACTCACAGGCTTGTATAATCGACGTTCGTTGGAAGAAGTGATTGATAGTGAAATCAGTCGGCACTCTCGCTATGGCGGCACTTTCGCTTTGGCCATTCTCGACCTCGACTCTTTTAAAATATATAATGATACGTATGGGCACCTCGCCGGGGATAGTCTTCTGCAAATCGTCGGACGCAATATTAAAGGCGCTGTCAGGAATGCTGATTACGCTTTCCGTTACGGCGGAGATGAGTTTGCTGTACTTCTTCCTCAAACATCTATTGACGCCGCTCTTGGTGTGCTGGAAAGGGTGCGTGAGAAAATCACCGATGGTGTGGATACCCAGAAAATCACCATCACTACCAGTATAGGTCTAGCCTGCTGGCCCGATGATGGTATATCCCATACCGATATCATTGCCTCGGCAGATGTCTCTCTGTATCGGGCAAAACGGCAGGGTGGTAATCAGACTATCTGTGCCTCTGGACCTCTGGCTGGATTAATGCCGTCTGATTCCACGTCTACAAATGATAGCAATATGAATCAGAAATTATCTTACTTTGTCCATGCCTTTGCTGAAATGGTTGATTCACGCAGTTATTATACTAGTAAGCATTCCAAAAAGGTTGCGGATTATTCTCTGGCATTGGCAAAGGTTCATCAACTGGATAAGGAAGAAATTTTGAAAATCGAGACCTGTGCTTTGATTCATGATATAGGGAAGTTAGGTGTCGATAGTGAAATATTAAATAAGTCAACCGAATTGACAGAAGAAGAATGGCAGATACTCCGAACGCACGCTAAGCTTGGAGCGGAGATTATCGGGCGTATCCCACAGCTTTCTCATTGCGCCGACCCGATTCTGCATCACCATGAAAAGTATGACGGCACTGGCTATCCTGATGGACTGAAAGGTGAGGATATTCCTTTGATATCCCGCATTCTGGCCATCGCTAATGAATTTGCTGTCATGACGTCCGATAAGTCGTATTCTGAAAGCAAAACTAATGAAAAAGCGCTTGAGGAGTTAAAACAGCGTTCCGGCAAGGACTTTGACCCATATCTGGTCGAGCAATTTGTCTCTATTTTTAAATTACGATCAAACGAGAGTAAAGAAAGGCATGGAGGTAAAGCAGTACGGTCGCTTCGCTATAAGTCCGGACTGCGTGAAGAGTCATGAATAACAGCAAAATCCATATTTTCATCATCAGTCAACAGTCATTATTTCTGCAGGCTTTAGAGCAGGCATTCTCGGATATGCCAGATATTGTTGTCCTGGGTACCATCAGCCTTAATGATGATGTACTCAAGGCAATTGATAATCTCCCGCCAGATGTCGCTCTTCTCGACCTTGACGGCGCATCGGAGAATGGACTTGAACTGGCGCGTAAAATCAGGCAGCGGTCTCCCAATATAGGCGTTATATTGCTCACCTCCAATCCCGAGGATAACCAGCTGTTTATGGCTATTAAGGCGCAGGCAGTGGCTTATCTGAATAAAGAAGTAACTGCGTCCCAGCTTGTCGAAATTATTCATCGCGTTGCTAGAGGCGAACATCCCATCAATGAAAGCCTTACTACCAGGCCTAAGGTAGCGGAGCACGTATTGCAGCAGTTCCAGGAGCTTACCTCCCGTGCTGAAGCTGGTCCTTTTATATCGCCACTCACCCCCCGTGAGATTGAAATCCTGGAATACATCGCCCAGGGATATCTGAATAAGCAAATCGCCGCCGAACTCGGCATTAGCGAGCAGACGATTAAGAACCATGTTACCTCGATACTGCGTAAACTCAATGCCAACGCCCGTACCGAGGCCGTGGTTGTGGCTATTAAACAGGGATTAATCAAGATAACCTGAAGTCTGTTGAAGAACAACTTAAATAATAATCGCCTTAGTCAACGTGTTTTTCAAAGCACACGTTGTATGTCATAATTAACAGGTGTCTGATACCAGCTTCTATTCCATTTTAATTATCGCCTTGGGCTTATCCGCTGATTGTTTTGCCGTGGCCTTAAGCTCCAGCATCGCCGCCGGGCGATTTACGCTTTCAGGATTTTTTCGTTTCCCGATTTCCTTCGGCATTTTCCAGGCTTTGATGATTGTTATCGGCTGGCTGGCCGGGCGTACTGTTATCGACTTAATTTCAAGTTATGACCATTGGCTGGCTTTCGGCTTGTTAGCTTTCATTGGTGGTAAGATGCTCTGGGAAGCCTTCGGTGGCAAAGACGAAGCAAAAGCTAAAAAGAATATAAACAGCTGGTTTACTCTGCTTGCTTTGTCTGTTGCTACCAGTATTGATGCTTTGGCTGTTGGGTTAAGTTTTGCCTTTTTGAAGACTGATATCCTACTGGCATCCATCACAGTCGGCTTAACGGCCTTTATAATCACGGTGTTTGCCCAGCTAATCGGTAATAAGGTAGGTGCTCTGGTCGGCAAACGCGCCGAAATAATCGGTGGACTTATTTTAATCGGCATCGGCGTCAAAATCCTTCTGGAACACCTTCTTTAACTCTCTTTGCTCCGATTCTTGGCTATGTTAGAATAATCTTGGATACAGCCGGAGAGAGTAAAATTGGTAAGCAATCTTTTAAAAGAGCAGTTGCAGCGTTTGCCCGACCGCCCAGGCGTCTATATTTACCGGGACGCAGCTAAAAATATCCTCTACGTGGGCAAAGCGACCAGCCTGCGTCATCGAGTACGGTCTTACTTCCGATCGCCCCAGAAACACACGCAAAAAACACAGCGTATGGTCGCCCAGATAGCTGATATCGATTTTTATATTGCCAGTTCGGAGCAGGAAGCTCTTATCATGGAGCTTAACTTTATCAAGCAGTACCGCCCCCGTTATAACGTTATGCTGAAGGATGATAAGTCCTTCCCGTATCTTAAAATAGATACAAGGGAAAAGTGGCCCCGTGTTTTCGTGACCCGCCGCCTGGAGCAGGACGGCGGACGCTACTTCGGCCCGTTTTCCAGTTCCGGTTCGGTCAAGCAGACCCTTCGCGTCATCAAGCGGATTTTTCCGGTTCGTTTCTGCAATAAAAATATAACCGGTAAGCCGCGCCGTCCCTGCCTTGAATATCACCTTGGACACTGCTTGGCTCCCTGCACCGGCAAAGTCCGCCCCGAGGATTACGCTCAGGTCATCAAAGAGGTAACTCTTTTCCTTGAGGGCAAGCGGGATAATGTTATACGTGAACTCCAGGTGAAAATGGACCGCGCTTCTGAAGCGATGGACTTTGAAAGCGCCGCCCGCATACGCGACCAGATACAAGCTCTGCACGAGGTTATCGAGGGAGAGAAAATCGCTGCCGTTATTCGCGGTGATGAAGATGTTATCGCTTTTGTCCAGGAGGGCGACCATGCTTATGTGCAGGTACTATTCATACGCGGCAATAAGCTGACGGGCCGCGAGGGTTTTCTCATGCGGGGCGCCCATCAGGAGGACCCCACGCAGGTTATGAGTGGCTTTATCAAGCAGTATTATTCTTCCGCCGCCCAGATTCCCCCGCTTTTGCTCATCCAGTACCCGGTGGAAGACCGGCAGGTCATCAGGGAATGGCTTAAAACCAAGAGAGGCGCTTCTGTAAATATTACTGTACCCCGCCGCGGTTTGAAGAAACAGCTTATCGATGTTGCCGCCGAAAATGCCCGGCAGGGACTGGAACAAATTAAGATTAAGGAGATTACCTCCGGTAAATCGCCTGACGTCGCATTGGCCGAACTTGAAAAAGAGCTTAAACTCAAAGCCCCGCCCCTCCGTATGGAAGCATATGATATCTCCAATATACAGGGCTCCTCGGCGGTTGGCAGCATGGTTGTCTTTGAAAAGGGTAGGCCAAAGTCCGCCCACTACCGACGCTTTAAAATCAAGTCCGTCGAGGGTGCTAACGACTACGCTATGCTGCAGGAAGTGCTCCGCCGCCGTTTCAAGCACAGTGGTGCCAAGGACACCTCCGCCGCCGATGTCTGGAGTGTCATGCCCGACCTCGTTCTTATCGATGGTGGCAAGGGGCAGCTTAACACCGCTCTGGCTGTAACTAAGGAATTGGATGTAAATGTTCCTATGATTGGCCTCGCCAAGGAAAATGAAGAGATATATATTACGCGCCGGGCTAAGCCATTGGTTTTACCCAAATCCTCACTCGCCCTACAACTCCTCCAACGCTTAAGGGATGAAGCGCACCGCTTTGCTATAAGCTACTTTACCAGCCTTCACCGCAAAAAGACCTTCGCCTCTATTATGGACGGTATCCCAGGCATCGGCCCTCGACGTAAAAGTGCTTTATTGCGCCATTTCGGCTCCATTCAGCGTATCAGGGAAGCCTCTGTTGATGAGCTTGTCGCTGCCGCGGGTGTATCTCGCAGTCAGGCTGAAAAGATAAAGGAGTATCTCTAGCCATGCCGGCTAATCTTACGCCGCAGTACCTTGAAGCGGAAAGGAATTTCCGCGCCGCCAAGACCACCCAGGAGAAAATAGCCTGGCTGGAGGAAATGCTGGCCGTCATGCCCAAGCACAAGGGTACTGACCACCTCCGCGCCGACCTGCGCACCAAACTCGCCAATCTTACTAAGTCCCTGGATAAAAAGTCGGCTACCGCCCGTTCCACTACCAAGATTGAAAAAGCCGGCGCCGCCCAGGTGGCTGTCATCGGCCCCCCTAATACAGGCAAGTCGCAAATCGTTGCTGCCCTTACCAACGCTAAACCCACCGTCGCCGCTTACCCATATACCACCCAGTCCGCCACCCCCGGTATGATGCACTATGAAAACGTCCAGGTCCAGCTTGTCGATACTCCGCCCCTCGGCGAGCAGCCACCCGAATGGTGGCTCTTAAATATCATGAGGAGGGCAGATGCACTGTTAATCGTCGTCGATATAAGTCAGGACGCCTTAGCGCAGACTGATGCTTTGTTGACTTTGTTGAAAGAGAAGCATATCGGCGTCGGTAAAAGTGAGGAGCCGGAAGATGAAGACTCTCCTGTTAGCTATAAAAAGGCATTACTGATTGCCAATAAGTCTGACCTAGACCCGGGCGGCTCAAGTCTTCGTGATTTGCAGGAAATGTATGGTGAATTGTTGCCCGTGATTGCCGTCAATGCTGCCTCCGGCAACCTGGACGAGCTTAGAAAACAGATTTTTCAAATGCTGGACGTTATCCGCGTTTATACCAAGACCCCCGGTAGCAAACCGGACATGACCGAGCCTATCATACTGGAAAGGGGTAGCACGCTAGAAATGGCGGCTACGGCTATTCATAAGTCCTTCGGCCAGCGCATGAAATACGCCCGTGTCTGGGGGTCCGGCAAGTTCGATGGCGTCGTGGTCAAGCGCGACCACGTCTTGCAGGACGGGGATATTATAGAGCTGCACGTTTAAGGTTATCTATTTTTCCAGATAACCGCGTAATGTGCTCGCATTCTCTATCGCATATCCTGCGATATCATTGTTGAAATAGATATAGATAGATTCCAATTTCTTTGCCAGTCGTTTTATTTTCTCCGACCAGTTAGCTATTTCCTTATCGGTGTAACAGCTGGAGTAAAGACTGTCGCTGCCGTGAAACCTGATATACGCAAAGTCGGTCGTAGCGATAATGGGGGATGTAAATTTGGGCATGTCGTAAATACAGAATCCTACTTTGTACTGACGCAGTATCTCGTAAACCTCCTCCTTGAACCAGGATTCGTCCCTGAATTCTATGACGTGTTTCCCCTCGCTCGGTAAAACTTTCAGGAACTCTTTAAGTTTGTCGTCGTCGCGGCGCAGGCCCGGCGGCAGCTGGTAGAGCAGGGGACCCAGTTTTTCCTTTAGCAGGACTGCCCTTGATGTAAACTTATTAGCTTCATCGCTGCAGTCTTTAAGTCTCTTGATATGCGTAATGTAGCGGCTTGCCTTTACCGCGAATATGAAATCGGGAGGTGACGAACTATACCAGTTTTTAAAGGCATTTTCCGAGGGCAGGTGGTAGAAAGTATTATTCAGTTCCAGCGTGTTGAAATGCTTTGCGTAAAATTCCAGCCATTGTGTTTTGGGCAGTTTCTCCGGGTAAAACCTGTCTCGCCAGTCGTCGTAGTGCCAGCCCGATGTGCCGATGTAATATTGCGTCAATATCTCCTCTTCGCGCTAATTGTAACATCGCTTGAGTGGACTTCCAAACGGTTTTCTTTTTATTGACCATTACTCGAGTATTATATATATTTAGTATATATGAAAACTGCAATTCAGCTTGATTTTGACGGCACTGTGACCGAGGAGGACGTTAGTTTTCTCCTGCTGGACGAGTTCGCCGGCAGCCGGTGGCGTAAATATCTTGATGAGTACAGCTCCGGTAAAAAATCGGTTGCCGCTTTCAGTAAAGCAGTCTTCGGTATGATAAAAGCTAATGAAAAGGCCCTAACCGACTTCGTTTTTAACTCCCCCCGCGTTAAAGTCCGCCCCGGCTTAAGAGGATTTATCGACTACTGCAAGAATAAGCGTATTAAAATCATAATTGTAAGTCACGGCCTGACCTTTTATATCGAGGCTATTTTAAAAAAACTTGACATTAAAGGTTTGGAGATTCACGCGGCGGAGAACGTGTTTTCTCCGGACGGCATGAAGGTGAGGTATCTCGGGCCCGACGGAAGGGAGCTGGATGACGGCTTTAAGGAAGCTTATACGGATATGTTAAAACAGAAAGGGTATCAGGTCGTCTATATCGGCGACGGAAATTCTGATATCTATCCCTCGCGTAAGGCTGACTACATTTGCGCCACCGCCCAGCTTTTAGTTCGTTGTCGCGATGAAAAGTTGAAGTTCTATCCTTTTAATGATTTCTACGACGTTATAAAGGTAATTGATAGTCTAAAGCTTGATTAGTCGATTTTAAGTGTAATCCCAATCGGGCAGTGGTCGCTCCCCATAACACCGGGCATGATAAAAGCACCGGTGACTGACGATAGCAGGTTTTCACTCACGAAAAAGTAGTCGATTCTCCACCCCACGTTCCTCGCCCTAGCGCCGGTCTTCAAGTCCCAATAGGTGTATTGTTCCGGTTCCTGATGAAATTGCCTAAAAGTATCCACATAGCCGTGGGCGACGAATATGTCCATCCAGGCTCGCTCTTCCGGCAGGAAGCCGGTATTTTTTACGTTTTCCCTGGGGCGCGCCAGGTCGATTTCCTTATGGGCGGTATTCAAATCGCCACAGATAACAAGTTTTCGTCCGTCTTTAACCAGGGAATCGGCGTAGTCTAAAAAGACATTATAAAAATCCAATTTATACGGCACCCGTTTATTGCCAGCTCCGCCGTTGGGGAAATAGATATTGAACAGGATAAAGGTAGGATATTCGGCTATAATGGCCCTTCCCTCGAGGTCCAGACTGACTTTACCGAAGTCGTATTTTACCTCCTGCGGCTTCTCACGGGTATATACTGCCACTCCGGCATAGCCCTTTTTCTCCGGATAATTCCAGTAAACATCATAGCCCTTAACTTCCTTGAGGTCGGCGTCCAGCTGGTCAGGCTGGGCTTTAGTTTCTTGCAGACAAAGGATGTCCGGCGATTCTTTCCGGAACCATTCCAGGAACCCCTTGTTCTTTATCGCCCTTATCCCGTTGACATTCCAGCAAAGCAGCTTCTTGTCAGCCATTTCTATCTCTCCCGTTTGATATACGGCACGTTTATTTATTATACTTTTATATGTAGGAAAACACCATCAAGGCGGTATTCTTGGAAAAAGTCTTTACAAACCTCACCAACGGGGGCCCCGTTCAGGTATATGTAAACGATGGCAAAATTGTTCGTGTGCGGCCGCTTGTCCTGGATGATACCGACGCACCTTCATGGACCATTAAGGCGGGTGGCAAGGACTTCTCACCGCTCCGCAAGGCCTGTGTCGCTCCCTTCACCGTGGTCGAAAAAGCGCGTATCTACTCGGACTTGCGTCTTAAATACCCCCTTATCCGTGAGGACTTCAACCCCAATGGCAAACGGAATCCTGAAAATCGGGGTAAATCCGGGTACCGTCGTATTAGCTGGGAAGAAGCCCTGGATATCGTCGCCGGCGAGATGAAAAGAATCCGCTCCGCCTACGGCCCCGAGGCGATTATGTCCCGCGCCTCCTCCCATCATAACTGGGGAAACGTCGGCTACCGCACCTCTACATGGTCGCGGTTCTTCAACCTCATTGGCTTTACAGATATCATGGACAATCCGGATAGCTGGGAGGGCTGGCACTGGGGCGCCACCCATGCCTACGGCTTTTTCTGGCGGCTCGGCATGCCGGAGCAGTACGACCTGCTTGAGGACGCTCTTAAAAACACCGACCTTGTTGTGCACTGGGGAAACGACCCCGATTCGACGCGCGGCATCTACGGCGGCCAGGAAGCGATTCTCTGGCGGTACTGGCTGCGCGACCTGGGTAAAAAGCAGATATTCATCGACCCATTTTGTAACTATACCGCCACAATTCTGGGCGATAAATGGATTGCCCCCCGCCCCGGCACCGATGCCGCTTTAGCGGAAGCCATCGCCTACATCTGGCTTACCGAAGGCACTTATGATAAGGATTACGTCGCCTCCCGCACAGTAGGCTTTGAGGAGTTCAAGAAACACATTCTCGATGATAACTGCACGCCTGAATGGGCGGCAGAAATCTGCGATATCCCTGTTTATACTATAAAAAGCCTGGCCCGTGAATGGGCTGCCTCACGCACGATGCTGGCGGCCGGTTCCCGCGGCGGCGAGTCCGGCGCCTGCCGTCAGGCTTACGGCACCGAGTGGACGCGCCTGATGGTGCTCTTGCAGGCGATGCAGGGGCTCGGCAAACCGGGCGTGAATATCTGGGGCACCACGATGGGTTCGCCTTATAACGCCGATTTCAATTTCCCCGGTTACAGCTCTTTCGGCCCGGGTTTCCTGAACGGACTGGCCGAGAAGCCGGTGGAAAATCCGGTCAAGCAGCGTATCTACCGACTGCTCATGCCCGAAGCCATCCTGAATCCGCCTATCAAGTGGCTGGGGGAGACCTTCTGCGGGCAGTCGCTGGAGCAGCAGTTCATCCCCTTTACCTACCCCGACCCCGGCTGCTCCGAGGTCAGGATGTTCTACCGCTACGGAGGCTCTTACTTCGGCACGATGACCGCTACCAACCGCTACGTGAAAATGTACCGCAGTCCGAAGCTGGAATTCATCGTCAACCAGGACTGCTGGTGGTGCACCGAGACCGGCTTTGCGGATATCATCCTCCCCGCCTGCACCAACTTCGAGCGGCCGGATATCGGCGAGTGGGCTAATACCGGCGGCTATACGCATCACGGCTCCAACGCCTGCAACCACCGCGTTATCGTTTACCAGCATAAGTGCATCGAGCCGCTGTTCGAATCTAAACCCGATTATCAGATATTTACCGAGCTTGCTTCACGACTCGGCGTAAAGGAGGAGTTTACCGAAGGTAACACAGAAGAGGACTGGATTGAGAAGGTCTATCATGCCTCCGACCTCCCCAAGTACATCTCCTTTACCGACTTCAAGAAAAAGGGCTACTTTATCGTTCCCATGCCATCCAAATATAAGTCCACCCCCGGCCTGCGCTGGTTTTACGAGGGGCACGCCTGTGATACGCCCGACCACTTTAACCCCAAGCGTAATACAGATAAAGCTAAAGAGGTGGGCACTTACAGCGGTAAAATCGAGTTCGTCTCGCAAAGTCTGGAGCAAAACCTCCCCGATGATAAGGAAAGGCCGCCCATGCCCCGCTATATTCCCTCGTGGGAGGGCTACAATTCAAAACTTACTAAAAAGTACCCGCTACAGCTTATCAGTCCCCACCCACGGTACTCCTTCCACACCCACTACGACTTTAATTCTATCTGGCTTCGGGAGATATCCGGCCACCGCGTGCTCAAGGACGGCTATTACTGGCGTCCGGTGCGCCTGAACCCCGCCGACGCCATCGCCCGTAATATTAAGACCGGGGATATCGTCAAGCTTTTTAACGACCGCGGCGCTGTGCTCTGCATCGTCGAGGTTACCGAGCGCATGCGGCCCGGCGTGGCGCACTGCTACTACGGCTCGGCAAAGTACGACCCGCTTGAGCCCGGCAATTCCGACAGTATCGATAGGGGAGGCTGCGTGGCTATCCTAACCCCTTCCCGCATGCTATCCCAGAACGCCCCCGGCATGGCGCCTAACTCCTGCCTTATAGAGATTGAAAAGTGGAAATAAGAAAGGTGAGTTAGCTATGAAAACACTGATGGAAATCATTAAGTCAAGGAAAAGCATCCGCGCTTACCAGGATAAACCCCTCCCGAAACAGGTCGTTAAGGACATACTGGAAGCCGCTAAGTACGCTCCTACCGCCCGTAACATGCAGGAGTTGGCGTACAGGGTCGTTACGAATAAGGACCTGATGGACAAGCTTTCGAAGGGTATCGCCGAGGCTCTTCAGAAGGAAGGCCTGCCGCTTAAGGGTCCGCCGGGCGTACGCCCGAGCTTTTTCTACGGCGCTCCGCTGCTTATACTCGTTATTGCTCCTAAAGATAATAACTGGGCGGCTACGGACGCGGCGCTGGCCGTGCAGAATATCCTGCTCTACGCTACATCAATCGACCTGGGGGCGTGCTTCATAGGGATGGCGAGGTTTATAGAGAAGGATAAAGAGCTTTGTAAGCTGGTGAATATTCCCGACAGCAGGACTATCGCGGCGGCGGTAATCTGCGGGTATCCGGCGGAGAATCCCGAACCGCGCGAGAAAAAGCAGACGGCTGAATTCTTCGAGTAAGACGGGTGGGACAGGGCATTCGTTTTATTTGTTTTCAATAAAATATTTTTTGTTGTTTTAGCTTTGGGCCGTAGCTGATTCGTTTTTATTCGTTCTGGTGTTATGTCTAACCGTTATGTTAATCCTTCGACAGGCTCAGGATGAGCGAGCTAGAGATATTCGTCCTGCCGTGACTATTATAAGAGGATTAAGGGGGAAAGGGAAGGGGAAAATGTCGCAGTCGAAGGCTGGAATCCATATTTGAAAATCGGTTATAGGATTAGTCCCATAATGGATTCTGGCCTGCGCCAGAATGACAGAGGAAGAAATGAAATGGAGCGGAAGACGAGGGTCGAACTCGCGACCTCCTCCTTGGCAAGGAGGCGTTCTACCACTGAACTACTTCCGCTCACTCAA
>JAFGHK010000016.1 GCA_016930185.1 Dehalococcoidales bacterium
GAACTCAAAAAACAGCCAACGCAGAGAAGCGGGGGATGACCCCGCTTTTTTGCTTTTTTCAAGGGGTATTCCTGCCCCGATTGCGGGGGTGGAGATACCCCTTTTTTGCGATTGGAGAGGGCAGGGAGTGCCGACGCCCGATGGCAGTGCGAGGCACGATGGCAGGGACACTATCGGCGGTTGCGTACTCAATGGAAGTCCGATGGGACAGGTGCACAGTGCGAACCATAACCAATGAGAGTAGGCACTTCGAACAATTTAGCGAAGGAGGTAATGCCGGTGGAGAAACGTAAGGAATACGCCGAGGGTGAAATCGTCACTTGTCCCAAGTGTGGCGGAGATGACATTGAATGCGAAGAAGCTCCTTATCGGAACAAGTGTCTTACCTGCGGACTGGAGTTTGCCATCAGGGTAGTAGCGGTTTGGGAAGAATAGAAAAGCTTTGAAAAAGATTATAAGGGGGAAAGCAACAATGGCTGATGAGGATACCATCTTTGTCCTCACCAGGGAAGACGTCATCGAGTGCGCCCGGGAAATGGGGATACCCGATGAGGCGATAACCGATGACGTTCTTTACCAGGTGAAGAAAGGTGTGGCATGGGGGCTGGGGTGCTGATCTGCAGGTTCAGGAAGACCTCCCGCGCCTTAACCTGAGGCCTTTCCTTGAGGTATTTCCTCATAAATCTGACTGTCTTTTCTGTGAAGTAAACCAACCGTTCTTTTGAGCCCTTGCCGTGCACTTTGGCCATGTAGGTCTCCAGGTGCAGGTCGTCGAGAGTGAGTTTGGCCACCTCGGACACCCGTGCTCCGGACTCGAGCATGAAGCAGTAAAGAGCCAGGTCGCGGGACGTCCTCTCTCCGCCGGTATGCCGGATATTATTGTAGATAGCTACCATATCCTCGGTGGAGAGTGAAGGCATCAGCTTCTTTTCGACCCTGGGCAGCTTAACCTTGGCGAACGGATCACGGATTAAGATTTCCTGCTCGACAAGCCAGGTGCCGAAGGTCTTGATGATGCGGGTGTAGTGGAAGATGGTGCGAGTGCTGATCAGTTGGCCGTGTGGCTTCCGGTTGGTGTACTGGTTGACGTCGCGCTGCCTGAGCTCGGCGATAAACGCCCTCAGGTGGTCGGCGGCAAGCTGTTCGGTGTCGCCTACCCTCTTTCCGGTGAGAAAGTCGGAGAAGTGCTGCAGGCGTTGAATATACACCCGCATGGTGTGGATACTGAGCCCCCGGGACTCGCAGTCGAGAAAGTAGCTTTGGACGGCGTTTTTTACCTCCATCGCTGACCCCCTTTCCTCAGCCCTGGCTCTTATTTGGACTGAAAAAGGGAGAATAACTGCGATTAGCGGAGTTTGAGAGAGTTCTTACCTCGCACCGAATTAGGAAACCGCTGCTCTATCCACCTGAGCTACTGGGGCATATGCTTCAAGTGTAATTCTAGCAATTGAACGCCCTGTCTGCAACCATTACAAATTATCTTGCGCTATTTGCTATTTTCAATACTCTGGTATATCATTTTTTAAACGGATTGCCAGAGTAAAAATGATTGCAGCGATTATTCGGACAAAGACAGCCCCCCGCCTTAAACAGGTAAATGGAGGCATCGCCATGAACGAAGGCTACCCGAAGTCGCTTAGAGAAGACAGAATCGCTAAATAACTGGAGACGTAATGAAAGGACAGGAGCTTTATAAAAGGGCTAAGGTAAGGATTCCGGGCGGCACCCAGCTGCTGACCAAACGCCCGGAGTTGTTTCTGCCGGAACAATGGCCGGCCTATTATTCCAGGGCAAAAGGAGCGGAGGTCTGGGACCTCGACGGCAAAAAATACATCGACATGAGCTATATGGGTATCGGCGCCTGCGTGCTGGGCTATGCCGACCCCGATGTCAATAAAGCCGTGAAAAGCGCCGTCGACGATGGTTCGATGAGTACCTTGAATTGCCCGGAGGAAGTGGAGCTGGCGGAATTGCTCTGCGATATCCACCCTTGGGCGCAGATGGCCCGTTATGCCCGCACCGGCGGCGAGGCTGTGTCTGTCGCTGTCCGCATTGCCAGGGCTAAGACCAAGAAAGACAAAATAGCTTTCTGCGGCTATCACGGATGGCGGGACTGGTACCTGGCCGCTAATCTTAGCCAGAGTGATGCCCTTGATGGGCACCTGATGCCAGGCCTGGAACCGGCTGGCGTGCCCCGCGTACTGAAGGGTACGTCCATTCCCTTTCACTACAACAGGATTGATGAACTGAAGACTATCGTCGATAAAAATAAAAACGAACTGGCAGCCATCGTGATGGAGCCGCTAAGGAATTACCAGCCAGAGCCGGGCTTTCTCGAGGAAGTCAGGCAGGTAGCCACCGACACTAAAGCCATGTTGATTTTCGATGAGGTTTCCGCCGGCTTCCGCCTGAACTGCGGGGGCGCCCACTTGCTGTATAAAGTCGTCCCGGATATAGCGGTTTTCGGCAAGGCTATCAGCAACGGCTACCCGATGGCGGCTGTCATCGGCACCGCCGGCGTCATGCAGGCAGCCCAGGACAGCTTTATCAGCAGCACTTACTGGACCGAAAGGGTCGGTCCGGTCGCTGCTCTGGCGACCATCCGCAAGTACCAGCACTGCAGGGTGGAAAAGCACTTAGTCAGTATCGGTCGTCTGGTTCAGGAGGGCTGGAAATCTGCCGCCGGCCGGCACAACTTAACTGTCGGCATTAGTGGCATACCTCCGCTGGGACATTTCACCTTTGATTACCCCAACGACCTGGCGATACGCACCCTGTTTACCCAGGAGATGCTCTCCCGCGGCTTTCTGGCTACCAATGCTTTCTATGCCTCTTATGCCCACCAAGAGGGCCATGTGAATAAATATATTAAGGCGGTTGATGAAGTCTTCGGGCTTATTGCCAAAGCCATCGAAAAAAATGGAGTGGAAGGGTTGTTGAAAGGGCCGGTGGCCCACGCCGGCTTCTACCGCCTGGCGTAGCATTTTATGGAAACGATTGTCTTTCGGGTGGATGCGGGGCTCCGTATTTGCACGGGGCACTTCATGCGCTGTCTTGCTCTGGCGCAGGCATGGAAGGATAAAGGCGGCAGCGCGGTATTCACCACGTCATATAGAGGCTGGGAAATAAATAATATTTGGAGTTAATTATGTTTTTAGAAACGGATATAATCGGTTTAAGGCAATTAGAGGAAGATGATCTGCCTCAGATGAGGGATTGGAGAAATAGCCCAATTATTAGAGGTCGTACCAGGGAGTATTTACCGCTTAACATGATTAATCAAAAAAAGTGGTTTGCATCTCTTGATAGTAAAAATATAATGTTTGCAATAATCGAAAAAAAGACCGGAAAGTTTATAGGCGTAACAGGATTGGTTCATATTGATTATCAAAACCGCATCGCTGAATACTCTCATTATATCGGTAACCCAGAAACTCGCGGTAAGGGTTATTCAAGGCATGTCGCGTATTTAGTTTTTGAGTATGCTTTCGGAAAATTAGGTTTGCATAAGGTGTGGGGTGAAATTTATACCCATGCGCCAGATATACTTAATATAGATAAAAAGTTGGGATTCAAACATGACGCCACGATCAGAGATACCAATTTCAGCGACGGTAAATATTGGGGTAGTCATATAATTTCAATTTTAGATACAGAATGGGAAAAACTTAGGGAGAATTATATAAAGGAGAGGAAATAAATGAAAAAAAATTATAAAGTGATTGTTGATGCTAAATATGGCTACCGCCGACTGGATCCCATACCAGATAAAGAAACGTCTGAATCATTTTATAAAAAGCAATATTATGAAAAGGTTAAAAAGGGTAATGGTTTCCCAGAGCAAAGGCGAATCATGGACGGTGGTGAAGAGGCTGAAAAAGAACGTGAATGGTTTAAGTCCACAATATATTCCGATATAGAAACTATACTTAAAAAATTCACGGATAAGCTGAGTGTTATGGATGTAGGTTGCGGTACAGGTGAATTAATTGCATACTTAAAAACTAAGGGGTTTGATGTCACTGGCATCGAACCATCATTGATGGCTACAAATATCGCTAATCCTGAAATAACAATTTACAACATGACGCTAGCAGAGTATTTAAAAAAAGAGACGTTTGAAAAGTTTGGAATAGTGCTGTTGATGAATATTCTCGAACATACACCTTATCCCGAGGCGATTTTACTAGACACTCAAAAATTACTCTTACCGAATGGGGTTATCTGCATAAGCGTACCAAATGACTTTAACATACTACAACTCCAAGCGCAAAAAGAAATTAAAAAACCGCAATGGTGGGTGGCACCACCGGACCATGTAAATTATTTCAACTTTGAATCTTTGTATGCCTTTATGGAGAAATTGGGATATGAAGTTATTTATTCACAGAGCAGTTACCCAATGGAATTTTTCTTATTACAGGGTGACGATTATGTTTATAATCCCACGATCGGAAATATTTGCCACCAAAAAAGGCGAAAACTAGAATTGTCGATGCCTGCGTATATACGTAGACAATTGTATCAAGCCTACGCAAATATTGGAATAGGAAGGGACTGCTTTGTATTTGGTAGGTTGAAATAAGCATTCTACTATTGAATAAGTAGAAATAATTTATTAATAGGCATTAGTCTCCGGATATTGGCCTCACAGGCCGCCTATATCGGCGACGACCCCTCAAAAGACTTCCTGGCGCCGAATAATCTGGGAATGTTGACCGTTCAGGTGGTAAGGCAAACGACGCCGGATTTCAAACCCGTTCCTCCCCCCTCCGGTGCAAAATATATCGTCAAAGACCTGGCAGGGATTTTCCCTATCATTGAAGAATCCCTGCCGTAATATTTTTTCTTATAGCCCCGCGTTTTTGACCGCCGCCCCGGAAACATCTACCACCGCCGAGCCTCCGTCGATAAGCAGCGCCGAGCCGGTCATGAAAGAAGACTCGTCGCTGGCAAGGTAGCTGCAGATGCCGGTAATTTCTTCGGGCTTGGATACCCGCCCCAGCGGCACGTCTTTAGAGAAGTAGTCCAGGGCGCCCTGCTTGTCGGTGCCCAGCTTCTCCGACAGCGGGATTATCATTTCGTCGAGCAGTACGGTGTCGATTCCCCCGGGACATACAGCATTCACGCGTATATTATACTTGCCGTAGTCCAGCGCCGCCTGCTGTGTCAGCATTATCAGACCTGCTTTGGCGGTACAGTATGCCGGGCATATCGGTAAACAGCGCATCCCGCCCAGCGACGCGATGTTGATTATCGAGCCCTTTTTAGCTTTCACCATCAGCGGCAGCACCTCGTGCATCATCAGAAAGGGCCCCGTCAGGTCGATATCGATGACCAGCCGCCAGTCGTCCGGCTTGAGGTCGGTAATGCTGCCCTTTTCGTCGTGGGCGGCATTGTTCACCAGCACATCGATTTTGCCGTTGAACTCCAGCGTTTTCTCGACCATCTTTTTCACGTCCGCCTCTTTGCTGACGTCTCCCTGGCAGGTCAGTACCGACCCCTTGGGCAGGTTGCTGGCCGTTTGCTCCAGTTTTTCACGCCTCCGACCCGAGATGCATACTTTGGCGCCGTCCTTGATAAAACGCTCTGTTATGGCAACACCGAGACCGGCGCCTCCTCCGGTTATCAGTGCTGTTTTTCCTTTCAGGTCCATGTTCTATATATCCTCCTGCAATTATTTTGTCATAAGCGTGACTTAGTCGTTTCTCTTTCCTGTCAGCGATACCGCCATGCATACGTAAGGCTTGTCCAGTCGCTTGGTGACTATCGGGCAGTGGTACAGCCCGGCCGGCGCCACCAGCACCGTGGGCTTATCGAAGGTATGTTTCTCTTCCTTGCCCGCTTCGCCGATGGATATCTCCACCTTCGCCCCCAGCTCGTCCAGGTGCTCCGGGTCCGACCCTATGAAAAAGACGGCCTCGTCGTATTTGTGCACGTGCGGCTTGGTGGAAAGGCCGGTAATGCCTGTCTTGTAGGCGCAGGCGTAAATGACGTTTAACTCAAGGCCTCCCAGCACGTCCGCCCCGGTGGAAAACAGCGGGCCCGCCGGTGTCTTGTGAAATGGTATGGTAACCACGTATTCCCCGTACTTGGAGTCTGCCATTATTGCTCCTCTCGTAGTAATGTCGTTATTTTATACTATTCCTTTATCTTCTTCCGCAGGTCTTCCATCAGTTTGTTCACGCGTTTGCGGTGGGCTGGTCCTCCCGGCCCCGGCGGTGGATTGGGGTCGTATTCCATTTCCTTCAGGTTCTCCAGCATTGTCGGGATACGCTGGAAGGGCACCGATATCAGGAACAGCCCTGGCGGGAAGATATTGAGCTGATGCATGCCAAGTCCCAGACCGGTAATGTAGTAATTCATCTCGCCGCTGACAACCGGGTAGATAAACATCCAGGCGCAGGCGACCACCGGCAATGCCTTGCTGACGAACGGCTCCCCGGTGGAATAGGTAATCGACCTCAATATGGTCGGTGCCTGGTTAATATCGGCGGTGATTATCAGGACATCCGGGTCGAAGGTGAGTTTGTCAATAGGCGCGAAGACCACGTACTGCACCGAGTTCTTGGGCAGGCGGGGCAGGTGCTGGTACATGGCGCGGCATGCGCTGGCGCTGGCAAATAGCTTGTCTTCACCGCCCAGCATCCCGCTGACAAGCAGTGTTTCCACGTCTTCCATGCCCAGTATCATCTGCTCCACGCCCACGCATACCCAGTCGTCGGGCCCCACGTAAAAGGCGTTGCCTTCCTGGGCTTCCTTTGGCATCTCGCAGAAATTCAGTTCTTTGTCTAAGTGCTTGATGCCCTTGGGCTTGACGGCCGTGAACTGCACGCCAACGGGCTTTCTCTCGAATTTGAACTTGTCAAGTACGGAAAAATCTCTAGGAACAGAACTCATCACTGCCTCCTTCAAAGGGGATAATATGGAATGCTTTCTCCTATAATAAAGTTGTTGTCGCTGATATTCAAGTTGACTCTTGTTGGAGCTAACGCGAGTATGAATGATGATTTGGCTCTTGATTTTACGCCAGGTACTGTTTATGCAGCTCGGGGTTGTATTTAGCCTTTCTGGTAGGACAGTCCAGGTTCGGGCATATCTGGCAGGGTATAAAACCGCTCTCGTTGGGGAAGATGATGCTGGAAACCGACTTCGTTGGCTTTAAGACCCCGCCTGATGATAATGTTACCCCGATTCGCTCTTCTACATTATCGAACAGGCTAAGGAAGGACCGCTGCTCCGTTATCGGCCAATCATCCAGCGACCCCGGGTTCATCCGGGCTATCCGGGGCATCTTGTATTTCTTTTTAATGTATTCGGTAAGGTATTCGGACGCGTTGCCCAGCACCAGCGTTTTGATGATTTCCAGGCAGAAGCCCTTCATCATTTCGCCGCGCTCTGCGTTTAGTGCGTCCAGTTCTTTGCCGATGGTGGCTATATAGGGGATTACTGTATCCAGGCCGGTGAAGAGTTTGCTTAATACCTTGCTCTTGAAAGTAATGCCATCGATTTCTATTGTGGCTTTATCGATTACACGGGGGTATGATATCTTGTAAAGCGCCTTGGGACGGGCTATTTTACGCGCTTTCTCTGCCAGTTCCCGTGCCATTTCTTCCACCCGGACGCTGGTCCTGCCCGGGCGCATCCACTTTAACACCCAGGCCACATCGATTTCTGCTGGTATGTCTAGCTGGTGTATTTCTTTTTCTGCGGGTTTTTTCAAGCGTGATTCTCTGTAAATTTATTCTCTGTATAAAGGATAGGTAAACGGGCTGATGCCTGTCAAGGCAGGAAGTCACTCTGGAAAATTGAACACATGCGGGCATAAGGAGTACAATATTTTTCAGCCCCTCCCTGAAAGGAGAAATCCGCCCATGAAAGCCGCCTTTATCGTCGCCCCACGCAGGTTCGAGATTAGGGATATCCCCACCCCCCAAATAACCCCCGACGAAATGCTGGTGAAAATAGAAGCCTGCGGCGTCTGCTCCTCCGATATGCCGGGATACCTCGATACCCAGAGCGAGGCGATGAAAAAAAGTAACCCCTTCCCCCGTCGTACCGGACATGAGCCGGCGGGCACAGTGATGGAAGTGGGAAAAAACGTTAAAGGATTTAAAGTAGGGGACAGGATAACCGGGTTCTGGCAGGCGGACTGCTATGCTGAATATACTGCCTGCAACCCCACCGACCGTCTGGCACGCGGCCACGGCTCGGTCATTGAAAAAATACCCGACGGCGTACCTTTCGAGCATGCCCTCGGCGAGCCGATGATGAGCATCGTCTCCATCACCCGCACGGCCACGCCGGAGTTCGGCGACTTCGTTTTTCAGGTGGGTTGCGGATTCATGGGACTGGGCATTATCGCCGGGGTGGCGCACCCCAAAATCAGGGAATATATCGTCGCCGACCTTGATGACGGCCGACTTAAGCTGGCTAAAGAACTTGGTGCCACTATTACCCTCAACCCCGCTAAAGTGAATGTCACTGAAGAAGTAATGAAAATAACCGGCGACCACGGCGTGGATGTCGCCATCGAGGTCGTCGGCCATCCGCCGGGCATCAAGATGGTCGGCGAGGTCATTAAAAACAACCGCGCTAAAATTATTGTGGTCGGCTGGCACCAGGCGCCGGATACCTATGAGCTTTTCAACTGGATAAAGTGCCCCATCATCTATAGTCCGCAGGGCATCGGCATGTCCACGGACTACCAGAGCGAGCTCGCCCGCGCCATGTGGGCGGTGAAAAACGGCGTCTTCCCCATGAATAAGCTGGTGACGCATAAGTACAAACTTGAGGATATCGATAAAGCCTTCCGGGACAACCTCAACCGCACGCCCGGCTATATTAAAGGCGTCATAATGCCGGGACTCAAGTAAATCATCCTCCCCCTTTGAAAAAGGGGGATAAGAGGGGGATTTTTCTCCGTCATTCCTTTCCCTCGATGGGAGAGGTTAGGGCCTGCCCCGTACTTGATACGGGGTGAGGGTGAAGGAGGTAAAATGAACGAGATATACAAATCGGCAAATAGAAAAATACCAAAGTTATTAGAACGATTATTAGAAAAGGCGCCTATTTCTGGAGAGGACTTGTATAAACGCGAAATACCAAGAAGTGGTGTATATGTCTTTTTTGAAAATCGAAAAGCAATATATGTCGGGCGTTCAAACAGAATGAAAGAACGCTTGAGAGAACATAGCAGTGTAAGTGCTGACCATTACAGTGCAACGTTGGCTTTTAAAATAGCCAAACAAGAGTATTTGTCAGAAAATCCAGAATTAAAAAGGCCTAGAAATAAAGAATTGATGGCAAAGTCAGATTTTCTCCGCAAATTCAAAGCCGCAAAAGAGAGAATATCTAAATCTAAAATACGGTTTATTAAATTGAAGGACCAAATCGAACAGTCTTTATTTGAGATATATACCCATCTTGAACTGAAAACTAAATATAACGACTTTAGAACTCATTAGTTAGGAAACAGGGAGTGCGTTAGCGAGAGGGGCTGCGCCCCTCTCAATTTAACCCCCTCTCCAAACAACGAATCTTTGGCAACGAAGAAGCCCCGTTTGGAGAGGGCAGGGTGAGGTAAAAAGGAAACAAGAATTCTTACTATAAAGGAGACTAAATGAATCAAAAATCATACGGAATATCGGATTTCACCAAAATGGGGCATGTGGGAGTGGTGGTGAAAGATATTGATAAAGCCATTGCTTTCCTGGAAAAACTCGGCATCGGGCCGTTTGACATAGGCGGCGGCAAAAAGACCTTCACCATCCCCTTTAAAGGCGAGCTCCACGGCAGACCCGCGCAGTGGAAGACAACTATCAGCTTTGCTAAAATGGGTGATACGGAGCTTGAACTCCTCGAGCCCACCGAGGGTCCCCAGGCGCTCAAGGAATCGCTGGACGAGACCGGTGAAGGGCTCCACCATATCGGCTTTTTAACGGACGACCTCGATGCTGAAATCGAGCATTTTAAGAATAACGGCATCGGCATCTGGACGCTTGCCCGCGAGGATGACGGCGGTGGTTTCCTTTACTCCGACCCCACCCCCCTCGGCGGTATCGCCATCGAGTTCCGTAAAATAGGTGCCCCGCCCCCAGAAGAATAACCAAGATACAAGATACAATAACCAAACGATATGATTAAAGAATTTGATCTAGAAAAAAGAACAACAGAATTTGCGAAGTCTGTTATCAGGTTATGCAGGAGCTTACCTGTAGATTCCGTAAATAATAGATTAACAGGGCAGATAGCTGGAGCATCAGGTTCGATAGGTGCAAATTATAGAGAAGCTAATGATGCTTTAGGCAAAAAAGATTTTATCTTACGATTAAAAATTGCGCGGAGAGAAGCAAAAGAAAGCCAGCATTGGCTTGAATTATTGTTGGAAGCGAATTTAAATAAAGAAGAAGAAATAAAAATGCTAATCAAGGAATCTGAAGAGCTAAGGAATATTCTGTCATCTATAATTTTAAAAGCGGAATAAAACAACCAGCACGTTTGGAATCTGTAAATTGGAATTTGTTTGGAATTTGTATCTTGGTTATTGGGATTTGGTGAAAGTGATATAAAGGAGGCCAACATAAAATGCGCGCCGCCGTTACCCGTGAAGCTGGCATTATTCAAATGGAAGAAGTCCCGGAGCCGGAAACCAGCCCCAACCAGGTAAAGGTAAAAATCACTTATGCCGGACTCTGCGGCACCGACCCCGAAAATCTCGAGCAGCGGTTTGGCTTGTTCCCCCCTGAAGTCTATAAACAACCCCGTATCCTCGGCCACGAAGCCTCCGGCACTATTGCGGAAATCGGGAGCAACATAGAAAAGGGCAAATTCAGCATAGGCCAGCGTGTGGCGATGAATTTCCGCGGTTCCTGCGGCGCCTGCTATTACTGCCAGAACGGCATGGAGCATTATTGTTTACAGGGCTCCGGTGCCACCGGCTGTTTTGCGGAATACGCCGTCTATCCGGAAAGCGCCATCTATCCGCTCACTGACGATATTCCACTTGATATAGCCGCCCTCTTGGAGCCGGTCTCTGTGGCTGTCCACGGCATCGACCGCGCTGGAGTAAAGACTGGCGGCAGCGTCGCTATCTGCGGCGGCGGGCCCATCGGACTGCTCTGCCTGGAAATGGCGATAAGGGCCGGTGCGGCTAAGACCCTCCTCTCCGAACCCATCGCGGAAAAGCGGGCGCTCGCCAAAAAACTGGGTGCCGATATTGTGGTCGACCCGTTTAATGAAAACCTGGAGGAGGTCGGCAAAAAATTCACCGACGGCCGTGGCTTTAATACCGTCATCGACGCCAGCGGGAGTGTCGCCGCCGCTAAACAGTGCATTAATCTGGCGGATAACTGCGGAACGATCCTCTGGGCGGCCGTCTATGGCAAGGACGTTGAAATCGGCGTTTCCCCGTTCCTGATGTATGCCAAGGAACTCACCATCACCTCAACTTATGTGTCGCCTTATTCCTTCCCCCGCGCCCTCGCCATGCTCCCCAGGCTGGAATTGAAATCGCTTATTACTGATGTTGTTTCTCTTAAAGATATCCAGAAAGCCTTTGAACTGCATAAATCAGGCAAGTCTATTAAGATTCTTATTAAGCCTTAACATATTAGTTAATACAGAAAGCGAGGTATCTATGACGGAAAAAATCAACTGCGGCAAATGTAATATGCTGCTGTACTTCGGCGAGGAAATCAAGCGTCGACTCTACATGCGGGCGATACCCTCGGAAAAGACGGTGCTGGGATTTTATGACAATAAATGTCCCCGCTGCGGTAGCAAACTCACCCTGAAAACGGTCAACATTAGGACGGAAGGGCGGAAAAAATATGGCGCATCATGAAAAATTAGTCAAAGACCTGGAGAAAAAAGCGAACCAGATACGCCGGGACTGCTTCGAAATTTTCGGCTCCACGCAGATGGGGCATGCCGGCGGCACGATGTCCATTATCGAGCTTATTACGGCTCTGTATTTCCATCATATGAAGTTCGACCCCAAGAATGTTGACTGGCCGGAGCGCGATAGGCTGGTGCTTTCCAAGGCACATTGCTGCGAGGCTATTTACGCCGCCCTCGTCGAGCTGGGAGTCTATCCGCGTAAGACACTGGGGACCTATTACTGCTTCGGCTCGCCGTTCCAGGGCCACGCCGATAGATGGTGCACCCCCGGCATCGATTACTCCGGCGGCTCGCTGGGGCAGGGACTTTCCTTCGCCATCGGCATGGCTTTAGCTGAGAAAATGAAGTCGGTGGTCAAGGATGTCAACATCGGGCAGGGTGGCTTCCTCCAGCGCTACGTCGTCCGCTTCGATCCCCTTTATCGCTCTTACTGTATTCTCGGCGACGGCGAGTGCCACGAAGGTATGATCTGGGAGGCCGCCATGTTCGCCGCCAAGTACAAGTTGGATAATCTCATCGCCATCATCGACTATAATAAGTTCTCTCTTGACGGCCCTACCAATGAAATCATGAACGTCGAGCCGCTGGTGGAAAAATGGAAGTCGTTCGGCTGGTGGGTCACGGAAGTTGACGGGCATGATATCCGCCAGATTCTGGATGCCCTGGAACTTGCCAGCAAGCTCTACGGAGATTACCGCCCCAAGTGCATCATTGCCCATACTATTAAGGGACACGGTATTCCCGCCTGGGAAAGGGAGCATATCCACCTCGGCAGGGGCGCGGTAATCATGAAGGGCATCGAGGAAGGGAGAAAAAAATATGCCGACGTTTAATAAGTACGTGCAGATAGAAGATAAACCCAGCATGGTCCCCGCGGGACTGGAAAAAGCCATTACCGCCGCGGCGGCAAAGGATACCCGCATTATCGCCGTGCTGGAAGATATGGGTTTTCCCGGCATGCTGTGGTTTAAGAAAAACTGCCCCGAACGTATGATTGAGTGCGGCATCGCCGAGCAGAATGCCGCCGTCATGGCGGCGGGCCTGGCCGCCGAGGGCTTTATTCCCATTATCAACAGCTTCCTTTTTGCCGACGTCGGCCGTGCTTATAACCAGATACGGCAAAGCATTCTCGTCGACCGTTTTAACGTTAAATTCATCGGGCGTGAAGGAGCCTGGGGCGAGCCTGGTATCTCCCATAATACGATAGAAGGCATCGGCAGCACCCGCCCGCTCCCCAACCTCGTCATCCTTAACCCCGCCGACGCCGTAGAGGCGGAAAAAGCCGCCGAAGCCATGCTCCAGTACGTCGGTCCCGTTCTCTTGAGGCAGGAGTCCAGCCCGCCGCCGATTAAGATTTTCTCTGATGACCTGCCCTTCGATATCGGCAAGGCCTTTTCGCTTAAGGAAGGCAGGGATGCCACCATCATCGCCACCGGCTATATGCTTACCGAGGCCGTCAGGGCGCTGGATATCCTGGAAAAGGATGGACTTAACGTCGGTCTGCTGGATATGTGTACCATAAAACCCCTCGACGATAAAGCCATTATTAAGGCAGCGGAAAAGACCGGCGCCATCGTTACCGCGGAAAACGGTACTGTTATCGGCGGACTGGGCGACGGTGTCGCGGCTGTTCTCGCTGAAAATCTCCCCACCCCCATTGTCAAAATCGGCATCGAGGATGAGTTCAGTCAGTCCGGTAAAATGTCCCCCAAAGACGAGCTTAAAGAGCACTTCGGTCTAAGACCGGAGGATATCGCTGTTTCCGTTAAAGAGTGCATCTCCAAAAAAGAAAAATTAAGGAAAAAGAGGAAGTAATTATGGCTGCTACAAAATACGCAAATTGTCTGGTGCAAAAGCCCGGCCCCTTCCCCCTTGAACTGCAGGGAAAGGACGGGGGCAGCGCTAAAGACCCGGTGCCCGGTGTAAAAACAACCCATGTCCTGACTGCGGATGAAAGCGAACAAAAGGGTTTTTTCTTCGTCGATGGTATGTGGCTTTGGAGCGGTGCGTCCCGGGAACCCGTCGGTGTTCCGCACAAACATGATTTCGACCATGTCCTCTGCTTCGCCGGCGGACATATCGATGACCCGCAGGATTTTGGCGCTGAAATTACCGTCTGGCTGGATGGCAATAAAGAGGTTATCAAGCGCAACAGTATCATCTTCGTGCCGGCGGGTGTTGTCCACGGGCCGATACTCTTTAATCGGATAACCCGACCGGTGTTTTTCCTCACCGTCGCCATTACCGGTAAATACTCCCGGGCCGTTGTTCCACAGGTCGCCAGACCTGCCGGAGAAAAGAAATACGCCGTGGTTGACGAACTTTACAAGAGTTTCACGGTAGCTGCGGATAAAAATGCGCCCCCTCCTCCCCCGCCGAACCCTAATCTTAAAGGGGCTCGCATCATGCATATTGAAGCGGATAAGGTTCCGGGTGCGTTTTACGTTGACTTTGTCTGGATATTCAAAGGCACCGGCGCCGCGCCGGCAAAAGTGCACGACCATGATTGGCCGGAGCTCATTGCCATGGCTGGAGCCGACCCTTCGAAGCCGCACAACCTTGGCGGGGAGATGTCTATCGTGCTCGGGGATGAAACTCACGCAACGACAAAGTCTACCCTGGTTTGCATCCCGGCACATGTGATGCACTGCCCGTGGGAATTTCATGATATCGAGACGCCCACATTGGTCTTTACCGCCGGGCCTTCTCACATGTACACCGGTTCGCACAAGAAAGATTAATATTTTCCTCGATGACTGGAGGGGAGGCAGCCTGTTGCCTTGTTACTGCCTCCCCTTTGACTGGGGGTTTCATATTATTGTTCTAGTGGATACCCCCATTCCTGGAAGCAACAGTCGCATATTTCATGAAGCATCCATGAAGCACCGCCGTCGCTGCTTTTTACCATGGTTCCGGGTGTGTAGTCAGCATCCTCGTCATCGGTGTCGGTAGTCCACCTGTATCCGAAAGGTTGACTCGCGGTATGACTTACTACTATCGCGTACATGACCCCTGCCTGGAGTTCCGGCTCTTGAGGAATTTCAACTGTTATCCAGTAATCTTCTCCGGGCAAGGGCAGTAGTTCGTATGGAACTGATGCTGTCGCCAGAGGTGCGCCGACAGGCAGGCACCCGCTGGTAGCGAATATCTTTACGGTAAATTGGGCTTCATATTCGAAAGGTACATACCCGTGCAGGTAAATCCTGCTTAGTATGTGCCTTTTCTGTGGTATGAATGTCTGGCCGACCTGGAAAGGCTCGTTTGCTATTGCGCCGGGACCGGCTGTGTTTCCGTAGTTTGCGAACATCTGCGGCTCTTGCGATGGCAGTATCCCCCATTCCTCGAAAAGCATGTCCGGTCCGGTGCCGCCGCCCCATGTCTGTCCATAATTGGTGGAATACCAGTACACGCCGCCGGGATACCGGTCAAGCGTCTTGTACCAGTAAAAAAGGTGCACTGTTGGGTCTGATGTCCGGAGTACTATCGCGTAGGTGACGCCTGCTTGAAGTAAAGCGCCGTCTCCCAGCCCGACCTCAATCCAGTCGTAGTATGTCCTGCTGGACCTGAATTTGTAGCTGCCGGAGGCCAGTACCTGACTGACTAATGGGGAATTGTGTGTGGGTTCAACCGGGCATATCGTAATATAAACATACGGTTTTATAGGATAGATTTTTTTAATCTTTACCCTTACCGATTTTATGATATGAGATACTTCCGGCGTGAACGTCTGTGCCAGCCATCTTGTAGTGGAGGCGTAGTCATAACTCCATATCCAGTTGTCATTATGTTCGAATACCGTGACATCCATCGCTTTTGCGCTCGGCGGGGCGAATATGTCACCTTGGTATGCCATTAACAAGGTAGTAGCTAAAATAAGTATTGAGAGCAGGAGTTTTTTGGTTTTCATTTTTCCTCCTTCCCGGTCTTTTTTGCCGGGTTTGGTGACCTTCTTTGCCGTGTTTATTAATTCATCACCTCCTTTCTTCAGGTTTTGTCTGTATGTGCAAAACATGTTGAAAAAAGGTACAAAAAAAGGGGGGAATTTTTATTTCCCCCCTCTGGCGCTGATGATTGTTTCGTCATCTTTTTGCCTTCTCTTGCCTCTTAGAGGCTTCATCCCGGCCTCCAGCCGGGCGTCGTTTATATGTATCAGCACTGCCCTCTCTATCGTCATGCAGGAAAACTTAAAGTCCCTTTTCGCCCGTTTCCCGCTTACCAGCCACGGCAGCTCGGTCTTGCCCTCCTTGTCCATCATCGACTTTTTCCCGAAGGTTATCCTGGCGTCCGGCAGGTATTTTTTCACCGCTGCCGCCAGGTCCCGCGGACTCTGCGGCGGCCCGCCCACGTTATAGACCGGGTGCGGCGATGTCGGCGCTTTTATCAGCCTCTTGGTGAACTCAGCCAGGTCGTCCGCCGCTACCAGCGAGGCCAGCCCCCTCCCGTCCCCCTCCATGGAGAATGGTTTACCTATCGCGCAGTTCGATGGCATGTCCGACCAGTATTGCGCCGGCGACCTTCCCCCGTGCCCGTACCCGATTGTCGGCCTGACCCCGGTGATGCTCATGCCGTATTGTTGCGTGTAGGCCGCCGCCAGTATTTCGGCGTACTTTTTACAGACGGCGTAGGAATGGGTGGGATTGGTCTGGTCGTCCTCGGTCACTTCCCTCATGCCGTGCATCGCCTGCGGCCCGTAAACCGTCTCCGAGCTAGCATAAACCACGCGCTTGGCGCCCATGATTTTCGCCGCCTCGAAGGCGTTGCTCATCCCCATCACGTTCACCTTCGTCACCAGCCGCGGGTCCACCGGCGCGTCCTCCGCCACCATGATAAACGCCCAGTTGATTAGCCGGTCGATTTTGTACTGCCTCATGGCGTTAAGCAGGTCCTCGATTTCCGTCACGTTCCCCTGCACGAAATGAAATTTCTTTACGTTTTTACCTATCGACTCCATGAACCATTCTTTCGGCGGTGTTATGTCCATGGATACCACCGTTTTTACATCCGGGTCGTTGAGCAGGTACAGTACCGTCTTCCTCCCGAAAAGCCCGCTCCCTCCCGTGACCAGAATATTCATCTAATTCCTCCGTTATCTTTACGGACTTTATGTTTTAAACGATTATAACACTTTTTGTCATCATGGCGACATCAATCGATTGAAAATAGGCATTTTTTGGACTTATAATTAATAGTCACCTGTCGTGTACGTCATATAAATAGACATAATAATTTAACATAACTACAAAACAAATAAAAACAAATCAGCTACGACTTGAAGCTAAGATACTAAAAAAAATTTTCCCAAAAACAAATAAAACAAATAAAATCCAGTCCCTTCCGCTTTAACCAGATATAATTATTTCTTTTTCCGCGGTGGATTTTTACGTCCCGTCGTAAACCCAATCGTGCATATCAACGAATTGAGGAGCTTTGTGACCGAGCATTTGCCTTATTGAGTTGATTTCACCCATGTGGTACCAGGTGTGAAAGATGCAACGTACCAGTAAAGTACCCCAGCTTTTTCCCCTCGCCATCGGATTTTTGCATTTCTCTTGCAGACTTTCTTGAGTAGCTGCCTGCAGCCATGAATCGGAAGCCTGGCAGGCATCTTTCCAGAGTGCCATTGCTTCTTTCAGTGGTGGTTGAGAAGGCGGCACGCCGTATCCATATGGTGAGAACCGGGAATCGATAACTTGGTCTTTCGGCCAATCCACGAAGTATGCCTGATGTTGACACGCCACGTGGGCGATTATCCAGCTAATGCAGTTCATCGGGTCGATGCGTTTACGTGCGTCTTCGTCGGTCAGTCCCTCGAGGTTCCTCTCGAACTCCTTTCGGGTGAGGTAAAGCATTTGAACCAGTGTGTGCATTTCAAACCCCCTTTATCCATAAAGACTTTAAGAGGTATATAATTAGGCGCTTTTCAGGTACTTCCCGTATCCCGCCAGGTACCGTAGCACTCTGGCGGCACGGCGGGGGTGATTATACTCTGGAATCATCGTTTTCGACTCTGTCGCCTTCTCCTGTAGCTCTTTCGGAAGAGAAAGGGTTATTCTGCGGATATATACCAGCGGTTTGCCGTATTCCTTAAGCTGACGGTAGAGCTTCGCCTGTCTTTTTTCATTATCCCGCTGCATGGCTTTCAGTTTAGTTGGGCTGGCTAAAGCCATTGCCTGGGAAGGGAATAACATCGGCGGCACCAGCGATATGATAGCATCGACGTTCTTGTCTTCCAGCAGAAGCTGCAGGCAGACATCCCCGGGGTTTTCTTTGCCCGCCGGACGTATCCCCACGAGGTCCACCGGATTTCCCGGTGTCCAACGCGGCGGCAGCACGGACTTCATTTTCTTAAGTGTCCGCGGTTCGAGCGCGGTTATTTCCAGCCCTTCCTTCTCGCAGACGTCCGCGGTCACCACCCCAAAACCGCCGCCTATCGTAAGAATCGCCACCCTGTTGCCCCGCGGCAGGGGCAGATTGTACAGGCAAAATGCCGTATCGCAGAGTTCTTCTTCGTCTTCCGCCCTGATAACCCCCGACTGCTTGAAAGCCGCCGAATAGACCGCGTCGGAGCCGGCCAGCGTCCCCGTATGGGATTTAGCAGCTTTGGCCGATGCCTCTGTGGTGCCGGACTTCACCGCGACAATCGGCTTGTGTTTCGTTATCTCTTTAGCCAGATTGAAGAACCGCCTCCCCTCCCTTAGCCCCTCGATATACAGCCCGATGATGCGTGTGTCTTTATCATCCGCAAGGTATTCCAGGTAGTCCTCCAGGTGCAGGTCGGCCTCATTGCCCGTGCTGACGAACTTGCTTAGCCCGATGCCCCGGCTGGCGGCAATCTGCATGATGCTGGCACCCAGCGTGCCGCTCTGACTTAGCAGCGCCAGAGGGCCGGCGGGAATTCTGTCGGCGAAGCCCACGCTGGCCACTCGTGAGTGCATGTTGGAGTGGCCGATGCAGTTCGGCCCGACGAAGTGTATCCCGCTCTCTTGCGCAATCGCTTCTATCTCGGCCTGGAGTTTGGCGCCATCGCCGTCCACCTCGGCGAACCCCGCGGATACCACCACGGCGGCTTTTACCTTTTTCTCGGAGCACTGGCGGAATACCTGGGGCACTACCGTAGCCGGCACCACGATGACCGCCAGCTCTACCGGTCCGGGTATATCTAAGACGCTCTTGTAAGATTTTATCCCCAGCACCTTTGTTTCATTGGGGTTGACCGCATAGACCTTGCGGCCGGCCTTGGCCTTAGCCGACTCCACGGACGCTCTCATGGCGTCATGCCCCCACGTCCCCGGGGTATCTTTTGCCCCGATAACGGCAATGGAATTAGCATTAAACAGGTAGTGCCAGAAATTGCTGTCTTTAAGCTTGAGGGAGGTATTGGTATTCATGATATCGCTACCATTATAGGTTATATCCCCACGAAGATAAAATATAACTCACGTGTGATACAAGTGTTAAAATGTTACGAAGAAGGCTTATTTAGTTGATGTTCCGCTGGCTTTGCGGACCAGTCGCCAGGTTACCAGGACTATCACTAGGCCGCCGACGACGATAATGGTGATAAGCCACCAGCTTAACGGTTCCTCGGCTTGAGTGATTGGCCCGCCTAGAAAGATGGTAGTGGAGGTGGACTTCATATCCGACGAAGGTGAGGTGGTATTGCCCGTCAAAGCGATGGCCGGTCTTGCTGGCAGTTCCATGAAAATACATGTTACAGCCAGCAGGCACAGGAATAATGCAGTAATATAGAATAACTTCCTGTACATGGCTATCTTAAAAGATACTCTTTTTAACTTGTATTTTCAACGTATAGA
>JAFGHK010000017.1 GCA_016930185.1 Dehalococcoidales bacterium
CTGCTCGACTTCAGCGGCATCGACTGGCCGGAGCGCATCAAAATCATGCAGCAGAACTGGATAGGCAAGAGCCAGGGCACGGAGATATCCTTCGGCCTGGACCACCCCGGCGTGGATGAAAAGGAAATCCGCGTCTTTACCACCCGTCCGGATACTGTCTTCGGCGTTACCTTCATGGTGCTGGCGCCGGAGCACCCGCTGGTGGCTAAGCTGACCGCGCCGGAAAAGAAAGCGGAAGTCGAAGCCTATATCAAGAAGACACACCGCCAGAGCGAAATCGAGCGCCTTTCCACGGAAAAGGAAAAGGACGGCGTCTTTACCGGCGCCTACTGCACCAACAAATTAAACGGGACGAAGGTGCCCATCTGGATTGCCGACTACGTACTGTTGAGTTACGGCACCGGCGCGGTGATGGCAGTCCCTGCCCACGACGAGCGGGATTTTGCCTTCGCTAAAAAGTACAATTTACCGATACCGGTGGTGATTGCGCCGCCGGAGTGGGACGGCAAAGAGCTTGAGGCGGCTTATATCGAACCGGGGACCATGGTGAACTCGGGGAAATTTAACGGGTTAGACAGTGTCAAGGGAATAGATGCCGTCACCAAATATTTGGAGGAAAAGGGGTGGGGCCAGAGCACCGTCAGGTATAAAATACGGGACTGGCTGATTTCGCGCCAGCGCTACTGGGGCGCGCCGATACCGATGGTCTATTGCGAAAAATGCGGCCTGGTGCCGGTGCCGGAGCAGGACCTGCCGGTGCTGCTGCCGGAGGACGCCGAGTTCAAGCCGACCGGCGAATCGCCGCTGAAGTACCACGAGAAATTCGTCAATACCACCTGCCCGAGGTGCGGAGCGGCGGCCAAACGGGAGACGGACACCATGGATACGTTCGTGTGCTCGTCGTGGTATTACCTGCGCTACTGCAGTCCCCATGATTCAGCGGCAGCCTTTGATGACGGGAAGGTAAAGCTCTGGTGCCCGGTAGATTTCTACACGGGCGGAGCGGAACATGCCGTGATGCACCTGCTGTACGTGCGTTTCTTCGCCAAGGCCATACGGGATATGGGACTAATCGACTTCGGCGAGCCGTTTTTGAAGCTTTTCAACCAGGGGGTTATCATTTGCGACCACCGTAAGATGAGCAAATCAAGGGGCAATGTTGTTAATCCCGACGACTATGTGGTCGAACTGGGGGCGGACGTGGTGCGAACGTATCTCATGTTTATCGGGCCGTGGGACCAGGGTGGGGAGTGGGACGACAGCGGCATCAGCGGCATATACCGCTGGATGAACCGAATATGGAACCTGACGATGGAGGATTATAAAACAACCGATAAAAGCAGTGATGATGCGCTGCAGCGCATGACCCACCAGACGATTAAGAAGGTCACTGAAGACATCGAGCGCCTGCATTTCAATACCATGGTAGCGGCGCTGATGGAGTTCACCAACTACCTGGGTAAAGTTAAGGAGACGGGCAGTGCCTCGAAAGACACCTGGGAATTCGCCATCGAGACGTTATTACTATTATTGGCGCCGACGGCACCGCACTTGGCCGAGGAACTCTGGCAGAAAAAGGGCAAGCCGTACAGTATCCACCACCAGGATTGGCCGCGATGGGACGAAAAACTGGTAACCAGCGACGAGTTCACGCTGGTGGTGCAGGTAAACGGCAAGTTACGCGGTCGGCTGACCGCCCCGGTAACGATTACGGAAGATGAGGCCAAAAAGCTGGCCGTTCAGCTCGATAAAGTAAAGCCCTTCGTGGAGGGGAAACAGGTGGTAAAGGTCATTTACGTACCCGGCAAACTCGTAAATATAGTGGTGAAGTAGGGGATATGAAAATAGCGTTTATCGGCGGGGGGAAGATGGGGGAGGCAATTATCAAGGCGATTATCAAAAGAAAGGTTTGCTCTGCGAAAGATATATCCGTCAGCGACGTCAGCAAGTCGCGCCGTCTGTATCTCAAGAAACAATACGGTGTTGCCGTGACTGCCGATAATAAAAAAGCAGTTCCAGGCGTAGATGTGATAGTCCTGGCTGTGAAGCCGCAAAATATAGATGAAGTCCTGGCGGATTTGAATGGAAACTTTAAGTTGGGACAGCTTATATTATCCATCGCTGCCGGAGTAAAGATAAATAAAATCCAGGAGGGGACGGGACACCGCAGCATCGTGCGGGCTATGCCCAATACACCGGCGCAGATAGGACTTGGCATGAGCGGCTGGACGGCTGCCAGAGGGGTTACTGATAGACAAAAGCTGCGGGCGAAGAAGATACTGGGAGCGATGGGGAAGGAAATTTACTTTGGTAGTGAAAAATACCTGGACATGGTCACGGCGATAAGCGGCAGCGGTCCGGCCTATGTATATCTGTTCGCGGAGTCGCTTATCGAGGGGGCGGTGGGGCTGGGTCTTAAGCAGAAAGACGCCGAGAAGCTGGTAATACAAACGGTGCTTGGAGCGGCGCAGATGATGGACAAAACGGGGAAAGCGCCGGCGGAATTGCGCCGCGATGTCACCTCTAAAGGCGGCACCACCGAGCGCGCTATAAAAGTACTTGAAGAAAACAAGCTGGCCGGAATAGTAAGTAAAGCGGTTAAAGCGGCGTACGAGAGGGTTAAGGAGCTGGGGGAGGCAAAATCCGGCTAATCGGGAAAATTGAAGTAGGTAGATTTGTACTCTCGTATTATGATGAAAAAAATGATTATATCAATTTATATGGGAGGTGAATATGAACTGGCTTGATATCGTCCTGATAATAGGCCTGGCGATTTCTGTCCTCGCGGGCATTCGAGCCGGGCTAATCAAGGTGGCGTTTACGCTGGTGGGCGTGATTATCGGCGTGGTACTGGCGGGGCGCTATTCGGACGGTCTGGCGGACAAACTATCTTTTATCCCGGGTGACAGTGCGCCGGGCATTATCTCCTTTGTTTTAATCATTGCAGCAACCGTGGTAGTGGCGATGATTGCAGGCACGATAGTTAAGAAAGTAGTCCACATATTACCCCTGGTAGGGTGGGTGGATAAGCTGGGTGGAGGGATTATCGGCCTACTGTCGGGGGCTATTATTATCGGGGCGCTGCTGGCGATGTGGCTGAAGTATGGTCCGGTCGGTGGAGAAGTGATATTAGAATCGGGTCTGGCAAATTTCCTGCTGGATAAATTCGGCATAGTGCTGGGGCTGTTGCCTGCCGAATACGATATTATACATTATTTCTTTGAATAAGTTGAACTGTGGGTGTTACAGCGCCATTAAATAGGTGAAGAAAAAAAGCCTCATTTATCCTGTTTAGTTAGGTTTAAAAAAATCGGCAATAGCGGGGCAGTAAAAGGCCCCGCTATTATATTTAAGTGAAATCGGTCTCTTATTTTTTGGGATGGTCGGGGTCGGGTTCTGCGGCATCAACCGGGCAGATTTCCGCACATTGTGGTGAGTCATTGTACCCCACGCATTCCACGCATTTATTGGGGTCGATGACGTAAATAGTCTCTCCCTCGCTGATGGCTTGCACCGGACACTCCGGCTCGCAGGCCCCGCAACTGATGCACTCGTCGTTGATTCTATAAGCCATGAATATTACCTCCTGAATTTATCCCGGGGAAATATCTGAATATCAAAGTATATTTTTAATACGTCATTTTTTGTTCAAGTCCTTTTTCTTCAGGGCCGCGGCAACATTAGCGGGCACGAGACTGGAAATATCTCCGCCTAGGCTGGCTACTTCTTTAATCAGGCTGGCGCTGAGGAACTGGTATTCCTGGCTGGCCATGAAGCAGACGGTCTCCAGACCGGGTGAAAGCATCTGGTTCATCATGGCCATTTCAAATTCCCATTCGAAGTCGCCGATGGCCCTCAAGCCGCGCACCAGCACCTGCGCTTTGACCTCTTTGGCAAATTCTACGGTGATGTTGCTGTAGGAGATTACCTCGACCCCCTTGAGATGAGCCGTGGCTTCTTTAGCCAGCTCGACGCGCTCCGGAATCGTGAAAGTTAGTTTTTTCTCCGGCGTGGAAAATATGCCTATGATAGTCTTATCGAAGAGCCTGGAGGCCCTGCTGGCGATATCGATGTGGCCGTTGGTAATGGGGTCGAAGCTTCCGGGGTAGAGCGCAACTATCAAGAGTTTACCTCCTTATGAAAGATGGAGATGCAGGTGTCACCGTGGCGGTGCTGCTTAACGAGGTTCAGTGCGGCGTAATTCTGCCGCAGCGGTGAGCGGTAGGAATGCGTTACAACGAGCGTTGTTTCCGTCCCAACCAGCCCGGATGATGCCAGCCGGGTAATAATATCGCCGGTAGTAGTATCAGAATAGGGCGGGTCCATCAGTATTACGTTATACTCCTTATCAAGAAAAGAGAGCGCTTTATCAACGCTGCAGCAATATACTTTAGCCCGGGAAGACAATCCCGTGGTTTCCAGATTTTCCTTTATTATATCACAACACTTCCGCTGACTTTCAACAAAGTCTGCCCAGTCGGCACCGCGACTTAAAGCCTCGATGCCCAGGGCGCCACTGCCGGCAAATAAGTCCAGCACCTGCGACCAGTCTTTATTATTGTTCTCCAGTATTGAAAAGATAGCGCCGCGCACGAGGTCCGTAACAGGACGGGTCTTTGTCCCTTTCGGGAACTTCAAGCGGCGGCCTTTTAAATTGCCCGTAATTACCCGCATATTTTGGTATTGGAAATACCAAGTAATAGGATAAACAGATAGCTATGTATTTGTCAACCTGCGACGAGTAAATCGGTTCATCATCAAGGGTAAAAAGGAGGCTGCGGGTTTATTTCGCCCCGCAGCCTTTCTAAACGGAGGGCTTATCCTGTTTTAACAGGTTTATATTGTTTAAGTTTTACAGTTTATTTTTCGCTAAGATTAAGCAAAGTGTCGCTGTTTCGGCGTTTCCTCTGCCGGGTAGGGGGTCTTGTTTTCCGTGGGCATCTTCCTGCGGCTGAAAAGCGGGCGGCGCAGGAACGAGGGCATATCCAGCTCTTCCTCGGTCTTCATGTTTTTGAGTATCTTGGTAAGCTCTTCCTCTTCGGCATTGACTTTGCCCATCCCCATCTTGGCATGGAACCCGGTAGCGATAAGGGTAATCCTGACTTCCTGGTCCATCGACGGGTCATTGGCCACGCCGAAGATGATAATGGCATCCGGGTCAACGGCGGCTTTGATGACATCAGCGGCCTGGTTGACCTCGAACAGCGTCAGACTGCTGCCGCCGACGACGTTGAACAGAACGCCCTTGGAACCCTGTATCGATACCTCGAGGAGCGGGCTGGCCAGGGCTTCCTTGGCGGCGTCGATGGCGCGGTTCTGGCCGGTGCCTTTACCGATGGACATCCAGGCAGGGCCGGCGTCTTTCATAATGGCTTTAACATCGGCAAAGTCGAGGTTAATCATGCCGGGTGTGGTAATAACCTCGGCAATCGCCTGAACGCCGTGCCGCAGGACATCATCGGCAAGCTTAAAGGCGCTGTCCACGCCCGTCTTCTGGTCGCAGAGGGTCAGCAGGCGGTCGTTGGGGATAATAATGAGGGTATCGACCTTATCGACGAGATTTTGAATCCCCTCCTCCGCGACATCCGAGCGATTAGCGCCCTCGAAAGCGAACGGTTTGGTGACCACGGCAATGGTCAGCGCGCCGCTGGACTTGGCTGTTTCCGATATAATCGGAATGGAGCCGGTGCCGGTGCCGCCGCCCATGCCAGCGGTAACGAAGACCATGTCAGCTCCGGCGATGATTTCCTTTAGTTCATCGCGGTTTTCCTCGGCAGCCTTGGCACCGATATGGTGGTCGCCGCCGGCGCCAAGCCCTTTGGTAAGCTTGGGTCCGAGTTGGACACACATCGGAGCTTCACAGATGGCCAGGGCCTGGGCATCTGTATTCATGGCAATGAATTCAACACCCTGGATATTTTCCCTGACCATTCGGGTAACGGCATTGCTACCGCCGCCACCCAGACCAATTACTTTAATCTTAGCGGGATTAGCAACGAAACTTGTTCTTGCCATCTCCTCCTCCTTTTTTTGTGTAAAATGACTTTTTTAGCGGAATAGTTTCCTGAACTGCGACGCTAATTTAAATATCGTTCCGGCGAATCCGCCGGATTTCCTTTGTTTTTTACCCTGGTGTTTGTTGCCCCACAGCAGGAGGCCGACACTGGTGGCATAAGCCGGGTCCTGAAGCATATCCCCGATGCCGTACATGTTGCCGGGAATGCCGACTCTTACCGGCATATCAAGGATTTCTCTTCCCAGCGTGGCCATGCCGGCGAGATTGGAGCTGCCGCCGGTAAGCACAAGCCCGGAAGGAGTGAGTTCTTCATAGCTCGAGCTGGGCATTTCAAGGACAATCAGCTTCATGATTTCTTCGACTCTGGCGCGGATAATTTCGCACAGGTCCTGGTAAGAAACGCCGTGGCCGTCTTTAGAGATAGCCGGCGCTGTGTCTTCTTGTCCGTCATAAACGGGCATCACGCTGCCGTACTTTTTCTTCATTTCCTCGGCGATTTCAAACGGAAGACCCAGGCCGATAGCGACATCACGTGTCAGCTGGTAGCCGGCCACCGGCAGAATCGAGGTGTGCCAGATGCTGCCCTCGCGGAAAATAGCCACGTCCGTAGTGCCTCCCCCGACATCCGCCATGATAACGCCTACCTGCCTTTCGTCTTCAGAGAGAACGGCTTCACTGCTGGCCAGGGGTTCCAGGACGAGGTCCTCGATATCTATACCCAGGCTGCGGATACACTTAACGAGGTTCTGGATAGAGGTTACCGCCGCAGTGATAACATGAGTTTCAACGTCGAGGCGGAAGCCGTGCATGCCGACCGGGTTCTTAATGCCGGCCTGGCCGTCAACCGCGTAGTGGCGGGGGATGATATGAAGCAGCTTTCTATCGGCGGGAGTCTTGATGCTCTGGGCAGTAGTAAGGACGCGCTTCAGGTCGTCGGGGCGTACGACTCGGTCGTTACGCGTGATGGCAACTACACCGTGGTTATTATTGGAGGAAACGTGCCGGCCGGTAACCCCGACATAGGCCGACTCCACCCTGTAGTTGCTGGTCTGCTCCGCTTTTCTCACCGAATCGCGAATCGACTCCTTGGCCTCATTGATATTTACCACCAGCCCCTTGTGAAGGCCTTTGGACGGCGAGATACCGACACCGACGATACGGGGAGCGGCATCGGAAACATCCGCCAGAATAGTGCAAATTTTGGTAGTTCCAACATCAATCGAAGCTAAAATATTACGTTTTTTCATCTGCCCTCCTTAGTAACTGGATTGAATTAAGTTCTGCTGTTACCCAGTTATTACATTTTAAGGACCTCCTTTCGGAATCTCTTTATAACTCATCAGGCGGCAAAAAAGACCGTCCTGATTTTCTGCAGCATGACCGGCTTACGCCAGCCTCTGGTCCTGACGATAGTGGAAAATGCAGGCTCGTCAATAACTTCGGAGCAGTCCTCCTGTTCGGTTATGCGTTCCGCTGCTCTTAACCTGGCGCTGCGGCTGCGCGGATTGCTTTTAACCTCGGCTGCTGATGGAATGATTACCTTCTTATTTATAAGTCTTAAGCTGGCCGTATGGCCGCAGATGCAGGTCGGGGTATGGGGGGGACATATGCAGTCCCTGGATTCCGTCCGCATGAACTGCTTGACAATCCGGTCTTCCAGGGAGTGGTAGCTTATGACTACCAGTCGACCTTCGTAGCCCAGCAAATCGACGGCCTGACTCAAGGCCGATTCCAAATTTTCAAGTTCACGATTAACAGCGATACGCAGCGCCTGGAAGGTCCTGGTGGCGGGGTGAATCCTGCCCCGTCTCCCGATAGTCTTTTCTATCAGCGAGGCCAGCTGGCGCGTGGTCTTTAAGGGGCGTTCGCCGACGATATGACGGGCGATGCGACCGCTGTGGCTTTCCTCTCCGTAGGCACGGATAATTTGTGCGAGTTTGGCTTCCGAGGCCGTATTCACGATATCGGCGGCGCTTACCTTCTGGTCCGGACTGAACCGCATGTCCAGCGGGGCGTCCTGCTGGAAGCTGAAGCCGCGGGCGGCATTATTCAACTGTAATGATGAGAGTCCCAGGTCGAAGAGAATGCCGTGCACGGGGAAGAAATCATACTTAAGGCAGATTGTCTGCAAATCGGCGAAGTTGCCGTTTACCAGCAGGGTGGCGTCTTTATAATGCTGAAGCCGCTCCCTGGCGGCTTCAAGGGCTTTGGGGTCGGCATCTATGCCGAGCAATTGACCGCCCGGGGAACTCTTATCGAGGATGGCGGCCGCGTGGCCTGCTCCGCCCAGCGTACAATCAATATACCGGCCGCCCGGCTGGACGGCCAGCGCTTTGATTGCCTCCGGCAGCAATACCGGAGTATGGCTAGGAGCCGACTTATTATTCATTTTCTTTAGCCGTTATTGTCCAGGCTTTCAATAATCTGCCATGCCTGTTCCTGGCTGGTGACCTTCTCTTCCTCCCAGAGCGCCTTGTTCCAGATTTCGAAATAGGTGTTTGAACCCGCTACGACGACGTCCTCGGCAATCTGCGCGTGCTCGCGGAGGGGGGCCGGGATAGCGATACGGCCCTGCGAGTCGGTTCTGGTGCTGAAGGCGGTGGCGAACAGGGCGCGACTTAGCTTGCGCATCTTACTGCGGGAAAGCGGGCTGTTGGTGAGGCTGGTGGACAGCTTTTTCCACTCCGGCACCGTGTAGATGGTGATACAGGCTTCGGCACCGGGTGTTAGAATAACGCCGTCTTTTAAATAGTTGCGGAATTTGGGAGGAATGGGCACCCGACCTTTTTCGTCTACCTTGTAGTCAAATTCTCCGTAAAACATTTTATCCTACTTGTTACCCTTAATCCCCACTATTCACCATAATTTACCATTTTATAACACATGTACTACTATTTGTCAAGTATTTTAATCGGAATATTTAGAATATTTGGTAATTGTGATGTATCTGTGATAGGTTGCTTGCGTATTAGATGTTTAAATGTAGCGCGTATTTTCAGGGGCGGTGGGGAAAAATGGGGGAAATCTGCCGGCGGAAAAATGAAGGCCGATGCGCTGCCGCTAAGGCATTTCCACCGTAAGCCTTATGTATGGTAAAATATAACTTGCTTTGTGAGTTCAGCAATGATAAAAATAGGCGTACTTACCATCAGTGATAAAGGCTCGAAAGGGCAGCGCGAGGATAAAAGCGGTCAGGTTATCCGCGACAGCGCACCGGCGATGAAAGGCAGAGTAGTGAAGTACGAAATCGTGCCGGATGAAAAGGAGACCATCGCCGCCAGGTTGCGCGACTGGGCGGACGGCGGCGAGATGGACGTTATCCTGACTACCGGCGGGACCGGGCTAGCTGGGAGGGATGTTACGCCCGAAGCCACACTATCGATTATCGACCGGGAGGTGCCCGGTATCGCCGAGGCAATGCGGGTTAAATCGCTGGAGAAAACGCCGACAGCGATGTTGAGTCGTGCGGTGGCCGGTCAGCGCGGCAAGTGCCTTATTGTCAACCTGCCGGGCAGCACCAGGGCGGTGAAGGAGTGTCTTGAGGCCATCATGCCGGTGCTGCCGCACGCGGTGGATATAATCAGGGGAAAGGTAACGGAGCATTCTCTTCAGGATGCAGGGATAAACTAGAGAAAATGCATATTGATATTCTGACTATATTCCCGCAGATGTTCGAGGTGCCGTTCGGCACCGGAATTTTTAAGCGGGCTATCGACAGCGGGCTGGTAACCATCAACCCGGTAAATATACGTGACTATACCCATGATAAGCACCATACCACCGACGATTCCCCTTATGGAGGAGGCGCCGGCATGGTCATGAAACCGGAGCCCATCTTCGAAGCGGTTGAGGCTATTAAAAAAGGTCTGGACGATAAGAATGTTGACCTGCCGGTAGTGCTGCTCTCGCCGCAGGGCAGGCTTTTTTCGCATGAGGTCGCCCGGGAGCTGGCGCAGCATCCCCGCATCGTCCTGATATGCGGCCATTATGAAGGCGTCGATGAGAGGGTCGCCGAGCACCTGGCTACGGATGTCATCAGCATCGGCGACTATGTTCTGACCGGCGGGGAGCTGCCGGCGATGGTGGTGGCGGATGCCGTGCTGCGACTCGTGCCGGGAGTGCTGGGCTCTGCAGAATCACCTTTGGAGGATTCTCACACCGGCGGGCTTTTGGAGTATCCGCAGTATACGCGGCCGGCGGACTTCCGCAGCTGGAAGGTGCCGGAGATATTGCTTTCCGGTAATCACGCCCAGATAGCCAAGTGGCGGCGGGAACAGATTATTAAGAGGACATTAGAGAAACGACCGGAACTGCTGGATAAGGCAGAGCTGGGATTGGAAGATAAAAAACTTGTAAAACGTATGCTGCATGCCGATAATAATATAGATAGGGAGTCTTAACATGGATGTCTCATCACTCGTCGAAACGAAAAAGAAAGCCAGAATGCCCGCTATATCCCCCGGCGACACCGTACGTGTCCATACCCGGATAGTCGAGGGCGATAAGGAAAGAATCCAGGTCTTTCAGGGCGTGGTTATTAAAATCAAGCACGGGGGCAACGGCGCCGGATACACGGTACGGCATATCGCCTACGGCGTCGGCGTGGAGCGGACCTTCCCGATGAACTCGCCGCTGGTGGAAAAGGTGGAAGTGGTGCGTCGCGGCAAGGTGCGCCGGTCCCGCCTTTACTATCTGCGTAAGCTTAGCGGCAAGGAAGCCCGCCGCAAGATAAAGCACGTTGAGAAAGCGGCTATACAGGTAGGTGAGGAGCTGCTTCAGGAACAGCCTGAAGAGGAAATCGAGCCTATCATGGATGAAGAGGCGGTAGCGGCAGCGGAAGCTGCGGAATCAGAAAAAGAAGCTGAAGAAAAAGTAGCGGAACCGGTAGCGACTGAAAAGGCTCCAGAGAAGGCTAAGGAAGAGAAGCAGGAAGCAGTCGCTGAAAAGCCTGTAGAAGAGGCTCCGGCAGCAGAAAAAGAAGCAGTTGCTGAAAAATCTGTAGAAGAGGCTCCGGTAGCAGAGGCGCCCGCAGTGGAAGAAGAAGCAGTCGTCGAGAAGCCCGTCGAGGAAGTACCCGCAGCGGAAAAAGAAGCAGCCGCTGAAAAGCCTGAAGAAGAAGCTCCGACAGCAGAAAAAGAAGCAGTTGCCGAAGAGCCTGTAGAAGAAGCACCCGCAGCGGAAAAAGAAGAACCGGAAGAAAAGCCTGCTGAAGAACCCACTGAACCGGCTGAAGACAAAAAAGAGGAAAACCCTCAATCTTAGTTTATAGATAACACTTTATTAACTGGCATAATCTACATCTCCCCTGGAGGCTGGGATGAAATACGCCGAGGTAAGCGTCAATTCGCCGATAGCCCAGCGCCGGACTTTCAGTTATGCTATTCCCACCGGGCTTGATGTCGGCGTCGGACAGGCGGTGCTGGTGCCTTTCGGGGAAAAAGTCCTGCAGGGGGTCGTCCTTGAGATTAATCCCGTTCCCGCCGTCGAGGACACCCGAGAAATCCTCGATATACTTGAGCCGGAGCCGATTTTATCCCCAAATCAGATTCAACTGGCCCGCTGGATAAGCGAATATTACCTGGCGACGCTTTTCAGCGCGGTGGCCCTGATGCTGCCCCCGGCCTTCGAGCGTAAAGCTCTTACCTTAATCAGTCCGGCTGCTCCGGACATCGATATCGACTCGCTTGATAATGAATATAAAAAGGTAATGACGCTGGCCATGGGCAAGGGCAGGGTGGAGCTTAAGCAGGTCGAAAAGGCGCTGGGCAAGAAGAAGGCCGCGGCCGTCGTCCTGCAAATGGTCAGGCAGGGGCTTATCGAAAGGAGCTACGAGCTGGCGCCGGTCAGGATAAAACCAAAGACCGAATTATACATCAGCTTGACGGAAGAGACCGCAGATAGTTCAAAATTATCGCCGAAGCAGGCAGCGCTTTACGACTTTCTAAAGAAACAAACAGGTCCTGTCCTCTGGTCGGCAGCCAGGAAAGAGACTGGATGTGTTAAATCCGTTGCCAATGCCCTGGAACATCGCGGGCTGGTGAAGTTTGAAAAAGTAGAAGTCAGGCGCGAGCCGGTATCTTACGAAAATATTGCCCCGTCCACTCCCCTTAAGCTTTCCGCCGACCAGCAGACCGCTTTTGACGCCGTAAAGTCGGAGTTGAATAAAGCGGGTGGTGGGGACACGCCGCCGCGGGTCTTCCTGCTTCACGGCGTCACCGGCAGCGGCAAGACCGAGATTTATCTGCAGTCGCTGGCCGAGGCTTTGAAAAAGGGAAAGAAAGGCATCGTGCTGGTGCCGGAAATCTCCCTGACGCCGCAGACTATCGAGCGGTTCGCGGCGCGTTTCCCGGGTAGGGTGGGTGTGCTACACAGTCGGCTCTCCACGGGCGAGCAGTTCGACGAATGGCGGCGTATAAAAAACGGAGAATGCGACGTGGTTATCGGGTCGCGCAGCGCATTATTCGCCCCCCAGCCCAACCTGGGGCTGATAATCATTGATGAAGAACACGAATGGACCTACAAGCAGGACAATGTCCCTCATTACCATGCCCGTAACGCGGCCATTAAGCTGGCGGAGCTGACCGGTGCGGTGGTAGTGCTCGGCAGCGCCACGCCGGACGTGGAAACGTATTATAAAGCAAAAAACGGAGAATTCAAATTACTGGAGCTGCCGCAGCGGGTCGTCCCCAGCGTGGGGGTAGCCCTGCCGCAGGTGGAAGTGGTGGACATGAGGGAAGAGCTGAAGGCGGGAAACCGCAATATCTTCAGTCGCTCGCTGGCGGAGTCCGTCAACCGGGCGGTTACCGCCGATGAGCAGGTGATTCTTTTCCTGAACCGTAGGGGAGGGTCGTATTATATCCAGTGCCGGCGGTGCGGGTTTGTCCTGCGTTGCCGTCGCTGCGACGTGCCGCTGGCGCACCATATCAGCGAGGATGTCCTCACCTGCCACCAGTGCAACTACCGGACGCCGGTGCCGCAGGCGTGCCCCAACTGCGGCAACCGCCAGCTTAAGTTCCTGGGGGCGGGCACGCAAAAGCTGGAGCAGGAGGTAAAATACACTTTTCCGCGGGCGCGTCAGCTGCGCTGGGATAGCGATGCAGCGACCGGTAGGACATCCGACGAGGATATTTTACGCAAATTCCGCGGCCGACAGGCGGAGATACTCATCGGTACGCAGATGGTGGCTAAGGGACTGGACATTCCCTCGGTGACGCTGGTGGGGGTGGTTAACGCCGATACCAGCCTCAACTTGCCCGACTTCCGCGCCGGCGAGAGGACGTTTCAGCTTTTAAGTCAGGTAGCCGGCCGGGCGGGTAGGGGAGAGGCGGGAGGAAAGGTTATTGTACAGACCTTCTCGCCGCAGCATTACGCTATTAAGGCCGCGGCGAAGCATGACTACGCCTCTTTTTACGAACAGGAGATTGAATACCGGAAACAGCTCCACAATCCACCCTTTACGCAGCTGGCGCGGTTGAATTTTATACATACCAATGACGCCGTCTGCCAGCGCAAGACCGAGGAAATGAAACGGACGCTTATAGAAGAAAGTCGGGCCGGGGGAATTGGGGGGATAAGCATTATCGGGCCGGCGCCTGCCTTTATACACCGACTGCGGGGCAGGTATCGCTGGCAGCTGATACTGCGCGGGCAGAACCTTACGGCGCTGCTGTCTCAAGTTACCTTCGGGCAAGGCTGGGCGGTAGATGTTGACCCGGTCAGTCTGATTCAGTAAACTTAAATCAAGATATACTATATTTATAATATAAGGAAGCGATATGGCTGTTTTACCAATAAGGACGTTGCCAGACCCCGTACTGCGGCAGAAGACCAAAAAGGTCAGCAGTATCGATAAGTCCGTTAAAAAGCTGATTGCCGATATGAGGGAAACGATGCACGCCGAACCCGGACGGGTAGGGCTGGCTGCGCCGCAGGTGGGCGTCTCTTTATGCGTCACCGTCATCGGTCTGCCTGAAGAAGAAGATATCATACTTATAAATGGAAAAATCGTCAAGCGGAAGGGCAAGCGACTGGTCAATGAAGGCTGTTTAAGTATCCCGGGTTACGTCGGCGAGTTATACCGGGCGGAGTCGGTGACGGCTAAAGGGCTGGATATCAAGGGGAAAGAAATACGTATTAAGGCGGAAGGACTGCTGGCCCAGGCGCTGGAACATGAAATCGATCATCTTAACGGTTTTCTTTATATCGACCATCTTGAAAGCCCGGAAGCGTTGCGTAAAATCCAACCCGATGATGTAACTATTTAACGCCGGGGCAGCATTAAGTTCGAGAAACAAGGCTTTGTCAAGCGCTAGGCTGTTTGCGTGTTGTAAACAGCGGCGGATGGTTCGGTCAGACTTTCTGATGAGTGGTCCGGTTGAAAATAAAAGAGTTCATCGAGCCTGCGTTCGGGGAAAGCCATCTTAGCACCGACGATGAATTTCTCGTTAATGCCGCGTTTCCCCTCGCGCACACGGTAAACCTGGCTGACAGATATGCCCATCGCCCTGGCGAGGTCGGAGAGGTTCTGGTATCTGCCATTGGCCATTTCAAAGACTCTTGTCTTAATTATCATAGGCATGGTTGATAATAAGTATGCCAATTGGCAGTATTATAGATAAATTTCATCCAGTTGTCAAGACTACCCATTGCAGTTTTTCAAGGACAGCCTACATTATAAGAATCAGGTGTGTTTATCTTGAAGATATTTGTGCTACAATACTATAATTGGTTTTTAGAGAAATATGCCTGATATTTGGAATCCCAAACCCGGTGACAGAGTCTTTAGGCCCCGCAGGATAAAGAGATTTCATCTGAAAAGGGTCCTCGGCGTTCCCGCGCTTTTCAGTGCTGGCTACGGGGATGTCGGCTCATCCATTTACTACGCGCTGGGTATTGTAGCTTTAGTGGCTCTCGGGGCAACGCCGATAGCACTAGCAGCAGCGGGCTTAATTTACATTTTCAACGCTCTGACCTATGCCGAGGGAGGGGCAATGATACCGGAAGCCGGCGGTTCGGCTAGTTTCGCGCGTCACGGTTTCAACAATCTCGTTGGATTTATCGCCGGTTGGGCATTGATGTTAAGTTATATCGTCACCATGGCGATATCGGCTTATACCATACCTCCGTACCTTTCCCATTTTTGGCCGGCTTTAGAAAGCACCTCGATAAGCACCTTGGTTGCCATGGGAATAATAGGTTTTTTAATGATTATTAATGTTCTCGGTGTAAGAGAATCAACGGGTTTAAACATATTTTTCATCTGCGTCGATATCGCTACTCAAATTGCCATCGTGGTACTAGGAATAATCTTAATATTGAGTGTGAACCCCGGCGTTCTGTTTCAAAACATGTTCGGGGCTGGCAATTGGCCAAGTACGCCGAACCTAATAATGGGAATAGCTATCGCGGCGCTCTGTTTTACCGGCGTGGAGACGGTTTCTCAGCTGGCTGAAGAGACCAGAAAGCCTTCCGAGAGAATACCTCATGCCTATATCTTGATGATTGTTGTCGTGTTGGTGCTTTTTGCCGGGATTTCTCTGGTGGCACTTTCCGCGATGACGCCACAGGAACTGGGTGACCCGGTAAACGGCTGGGCACGTGACCCGATAGCAGGTATAGCTGCCAATTTACCATCGGAAACATTAAGAAACATATTCGAACCTCTCGTCGCAGTTCTGGCGGCCAGTATTTTGCTAACGGCAACTAATGCCGGGCTGCTGGGCATTTCACGCCTCACTTATAACATGTCTTCACACAAGCAATTGCCGGCGGCACTCGGGAAAATACAGTCGCGTTTTAGAACGCCTTACATCGCGATAATCATCTTTTGTAGTATAACCATTTTACTGCTTTTACCTGGATTTACGAATCCCGATTTCTTCGCTGACCTGGGAGCGCTTTACGTTTTTGGTTCGCTGCTTTGTTTTGCCCTCGCGCATGCCTCCATTTTAAGCATGAGAATCAGAAAACCGGATATACCACGACCCTTTAAACTTGGCTGGAATATCCACATAAAAGGAAAGGAATTACCGATAAGTGCTATTTTGGGGCTATTGGCGACAGCCGGAATATGGATAGTGGTTTTGGTCACGCAGCCATTTAGCAGGTGGGCGGGCATCGCCTGGATGATCGGCGGTTTTATTGTGTTCCTGGTTTACCATTTTTATCAACGTTACAAAGAAAAATCTGAAAGGTTTAAAATTTAAACCGTTTGGCTTTCTCAAATCTGGGTATTGTAGTTTTTTGACAATAGGTTTATAATTGCCACTGTCTAATTAATTAGCGAGATAGAGGTTAGTCGTGTTTAAGAAGATTTTGGTGCCGGTATCCGGGACCGAGGCCGATGCAGAGACAGTCAAGCTGGCCTGTCGCCTTGCCAAGAAAGATAAGGGACAGGTATGGGCGGTATCGGTGGTGACTATCAAGCGTGCCCTGCCTCTGGACGCGGAAATAGACTCGGAAATAAAGAAGGCCGAGGAAATACTGGATAAAGCCGACACCGTGGCCGGGGAAGAGGACTACGAGATTGAGACCGATGTCCTCCAGGCAAGAGAGGTAGGGCCGGCAATCGTGGACGAGGCGGTGGAGAGAGGCGTAAGCCTGATTCTCATGGGCATAGCTTACAAACAGCGTTTCGGTCAGTTCAGTTTGGGTAACGTCGTCCCATATGTGTTGAAAAATTCACCCTGCCCGGTTATACTTTACCAGCAGTAAAAGAAGTAGTATAGAATTCAGGTAATTAATTATGAAAGTAGTAATTATGGGGTGCGGGCGTGTGGGGGCAAGACTGGCGTCCCTGCTGGATGAAGACGGCCATCAAGTGACCGTGCTGGACAACGATACTTATAGCTTCCGGCGACTGCCACCCTCTTTCAGTGGTACTGCTCTCTACGGCAACGGCACCGACGAAGAAACTTTGAAAAAAGCCGGTATTGAAGATGCGGACGTCTTTGTGGCTTTAACGCAGGGCGATAACCGCAATGTAATGTCATGCCAGATTGCCAAGCACGTTTTCAAGGTGCCCAGGGTGGTCTGTCGCATCTACGACCCCCTGCGCGAGGAGATGTACAATGCGCTCGGGTTGGAGACGTTGAGCCCGACGAAAATTTTCGCCCAGATGCTAAGAGAGAAGATCGAGGGTGAGGGATAAACATGTATATAATTATCATAGGGGGAGGCAGGGTAGGCTATTACCTGCTTAAAGCTTTATTAAAAGAGGAACATGAGGTCCTCGTCATCGAAAAAGATGCCCGTGTCTGTAAAACAATCACTGACGAACTGGGCAGCGTTTGCACTCGCGGCGACGGCTGCGAAGCAGCTACTCTGGCCGAAGTGGGCACCGGCCGCGCCGATATGCTGGTAGCCGTAACCGGTGACGACGAAGACAATCTGGTCGCCTGTCAGGTTGCAAAGCACAAGCATAACGTACCCCGCACTATCGCCCGCATACGCAATCCTCAAAATGCCCCGTTCTTTAAAAAGCTGGGCGTGGACGTAACGGTTAATACCACCGACATTATCATTGAGGTAATCGAGCATGAAGTCCCCACCCACCCCGTTACCGAGCTTTTTACCCTTGAAGAACAGGGCCTGATAATTGTTGACGTTAAAATAACCGAAGAATCTAATACGGCAGGTAAAATGGTCAAGGACCTTTCTTTACCAAAGGAAAGCAAGCTGGCGTTGATAATCCCCCACGAAGGCGGCACTCATGTCCCAGCGGCGCAAACGACCCTGCAGGTCGGCGACCAGATAATCGCTATTACCCCTTCCCAGTACAAAGAAGAACTGGAAAAAGCCTTAGGCGGCGTATAAGCCGCTCTTTACCTGTCTCCTGTCGATGCTTGTTAGTATCCCGCCTCTTTGCCTGTGACTGAACCACGGTTATTAAGTCGAGAGAAATTCGCCTGATGGCGAATCTTAAATATCCCGGTTAATACGGCGTGGTTTTTTTATGAAGGCAGTCAAGTCTATAAACGGCTGGATAGTTGCCGTCCTGTTGCTGGTGATAATTATTGTTGCCGGCATCGTCGTTATCACCCAGAAAGCCGGTCACGGGCAGGCCATCGATATCACCACGTCAATAGAGCAGGAAATAATCGGGAGGATATTCATCGACGGGGAAGTCAATAATCCCGGCTACTACCCGATATTCCCCGGTGATAGCATAGATGATATTATCGCGGCGGCGGGGGGACTTAAGGAAGGGGCCGGCCTGGATAGTGTGGAACTAATTGTCTGTAATGATAATAGCCAGGATATTCCGCAGAAAATCGATATCAACCGGGCGGAGGTCTGGCTCCTGCAGGCCCTGCCGGGCGTGGGCGAGGTAAAGGCGCAGGCGATTATCGAGTACCGGCAGCAGCACGGACTTTTCCGCGACATTAACGAGCTGAAGAACGTGCCGGGTTTCGGCGATATCAGCTTTGAAAACATCAAGGATTTCATTTCCGTAAACGACTGATTTAATGGTAGGGGCTTGTGTTACTGATATATCTTAGCGCGGCGTGGGTGGTGGGGATTTATGTCGGTTCTCTATTGGAGCTGCCGCTGCTGTTCTGCTTGTTTGGGCTTGTTCCGCTCTTGCTGATTTTTTTCGCGCGTCGTCAGTGGAAAAAGATTATCTTTGCCGGACTGGGTATCGTTCTCTTCGTGGTGGCGGCCGTTTATTCTTACGGCAGTCTTTATACCGTCGATGAAGGGCGGGTCCATTACTATAACGATACCGGCGCCTTGGAGATAAAAGGGGTAATAACGGGCGACCCTGACACCAGGGACCGAAGCACCCGCCTGACCGTGGCCGCGGAGGAGATACGTCTGGAATCGGCCTGGCGGGAGGTCGAGGGAACGGTGCTGGTGACCGTACCCCGGTATCCGGAATATGATTACGGCGACCTTTTACATATCACCGGGGAACTGCAGACGCCGCCCCGGCTGGAAGATTTCGACTACAAGGGGTATCTGGCGCACCAGGGCATTTATACAACTCTATATTATCCGAGAGTGCAAGTATTAGAGGAGGAACACGGCTCCACCCTTTTAGCCTGGATTTATGATTTGAGGGGAAACATGGCGGAGACGCTGGCGGAGGTGCTGCCGGAGCCTCAAGCGTCGCTGGCGCAGGGGATTCTCCTCGGATTGCGGGGCAATATCCCCGATGACCTGCGTACCGATTTCACCCGCAGCGGTACTTCACATGTCCTCGCGATATCCGGTATAAACCTCGGCATAATGGCCGGCCTGCTGGTGAGTTTGGGATTATGGCTTTTCGGCAGGAGGCATTATCTCTATGTCTGGCTGGCTTTCATTATCATCTGGTTTTACACCATTATCACCGGCATGAACCCGCCGGTGGTGCGCGGCGCTATTATGGCCAGCATGTTTCTTTTCGCCGAGGCGCTGGGACGGCAGCGCAGCAGTATGGCGGCTTTGACTTTCACGGCGGCGGTCATGGTGGGCATCAGCCCCTATATCCTGGGTGACGCGTCTTTCCAGTTGAGTTTTCTGGCGATGGCCGGACTGATTTTTATATTTCCACCGCTTCGAGATGCCGGTCGGCGCCTGGTTTCCGCGCGGTTGGGCGACGAGGGGTTTCTGGTATCGACGCTGAATTTGCTTATCGACAGCATGAGCGCTACCTTAGCGGCGATAATCGCCGTCTGGCCGCTAATCGCTTATTATTTCGGTATATTCTCGCTGGTAGGGCCTTTAGCCACCTTCATGGTCACGCCTGTATTACCCGTCATAATAGTATTGGGCTCTTTAACGATGCTGCTGGGGCTTGCATCAACATTGGTGGCGCATTTCTTCGGCTGGTTGGTCTGGCCGTTTTTATCCTACATGATACTGGTCGTTAGCGGCACGGGGTCGCCGGCTATTTCCTCTGTCGAAGTAGGCTGGATAAATCCAGTATTTATCATATGCTATTACGCGGTGCTGGCGGCGCTTATCTGGCTGCACGCCCGCTGGCAGAGGATACGTAGCCTGTTTTCCGGCGCGGCAGGAGTCATGAAAACAGGGGTGGGTAAGACTGGTGGAATTACGAGAGTATTAAAATGGGCCGTCGCACCGCTGCTGGTGGCGGCTGTCCTGGTCACGTACACCGCCGCCACAATGCCCGATGACAAGCTGTACGTCAGCTTCCTCGATGTGGGACAGGGCGACGCTATCCTAATCCAAAAAGGGAGTAAACAGGTGCTTATCGACGGCGGGCCCAGTCCGCAGTCGGTTACGCTTGGGCTAAGCCGTCAGATGCCTTTCTGGGACAGGAGCATCGACCTCGTGGTCTTGACGCACCCCCACGGAGACCACGTCGCCGGACTGCTTGAGGTGCTGCGCCGCTACGATGTCGGGCAGGTGCTTTACCCGTCGCTCGACTATGATTCATCGCTGTACAGCGAATGGCTAAGATATACTGAAGATACGGGGGTAACAAGCACTATCGCCTGCGCCAGACAACGAATCGACATGGGCGACGGCGTTATTCTGGAGGTCTTGTGGCCAACGGCAAGTCCTTTCGAAGGCAGCGATGCGGATGTAGATAATAATAGTGTGGTACTGCTGCTGAAGGATGGCGATATCAGCTTTTTACTGACCGGTGATAGTCAGAGTGAGGTGGAATGGGAGTTAATCCGCGAGCGGGCGGGCGTACACGCGACGGTAATCAAGGTGGGGCACCACGGCTCTGACACCTCCACGACCGCGGCATTCTTGGCGGTGGTGGACCCGCGGGTGGCCGTCATCTGCGTCGGCGCCAACAACAGCTACGGACTCCCGGATGATGCAGTGCTATTGAGGCTGGAGGGTAGGGTGGGGGAGGAAAACATTTATCGGACGGACTTGGACGGCACTATAACTTTTGTTACCGACGGGCACAGGTTGTGGGTGGAGGAGGAGAGATAGTTATATCTTCCTCACCAGCAGGCAGATGTTGCGTGAAAATGCCTTAAGCGGGAGTTTATACCTGGCCTCCGGTGCTGATTTTATGATTTCAAAACCTGACTTACGCACCAGCTTCTCCAGCTCGCCGTAGGTAAAGAGGTAGTAGTAGCGGTAAAGCTTCTTGTCGCCGCTTTTCCAGGGGTGCATATAGTTCTTTTTATGGAACCAGTGCCGCGGCTGCCAGCGGTTCCAGGCGGTGATAAAGGCCTCGCCGCCGGGCTTGAGCACGCGATGTAGCTCATTAAGTGCCCCCAGCCTGCCTTCTTTATCTTCGATGTGGTGATAAACAGCCACGGCAATCGCGTAATCGAAATAGTCGTTCTCGTAAGGCAAACGGCGCGCGTCGGCTTCCCGTAAATCGACTTTGAGCTTATGTTTTTCGGCGTACTTTTGCGCTTGCTTGAGTACCTCGGCAGAATAGTCCACGCCATACAGCTCGAACGGCTCTTTAAACGGGGGGAAGTCGGGCCCGTGAGCGCAGCCCACGTTGAGCAGTCTGCCCCGCCCCCAGCGCCCCGCCAGCTGTAACAGCTCGTTCTGAAATCTGGAGCGCTGCCGGAAATTATATCTGGACGCCGCTATAAGGTTGTAGGTATCACGCGTTGTTGACATAAGCACCTATCTGTTAAACTTAGTATAGTTAATAGTATGGCTAAGATAAAGAAATTTGCAAGGACTATCTCCGGCGTGACGCCGCTGGCGGTGATGACCGCGCCCATGAAATGCCCCGGCCGCTGCCTTTACTGCCCAACCTATGAAAACGCCCCCCAGAGCTATACCCCGGAGTCGCCGGCGGTGCTGCGTGCCAGGCGCTTCGACTACGATGCACGGCGGCAGGTCGAAGCCAGAATCGGCACGTTTGCGGAAATGGGGCATCCTACGGATAAAATCGAGCTGATTATCATGGGCGGCACTTTCCTGGCGCAGCCGGTTGATTACCAGTACCGCTTTATCAAGGAATGCTACGATGGGCTCAACGGTGAAATAGCCGCCTCTCTGGAGGAAGCCAAGCGCCTTAACGAGACCGCCCCGAACCGCTGCACCGGACTCTGTATCGAGACGCGGCCGGATTGGTGCGGAAAGAAAGAAATAATGCGGATGCTGGAATTCGGCGCTACGCGCGTGGAGCTGGGGGTGCAGACTTTAGACGATGATGTTTTCCGTCTGGTGCGGCGCGGCCACGGCGTCGCGGAAGTCATCAGAGCCACGGCGCTGCTGCGCGAGTACGGCTTCAAGGTCTATTATCACTGGATGCCGGGACTGCCCGGCTCAACGCCGGAAAAAGACCTGGAAATGTCAAAGCAGCTTTTTACCGACGACCGGTTCAAGCCGGACGGACTTAAGCTGTACCCGACCATGGTAGTGGAGGGTACCGAGCTTGAAGAGTGGTATCAAGAGGGACGCTACCAGCCTTATGATGACGAGGTTATGATAAACCTCGTTGTCAATATAAAGAGCTTGGTGCCTAAATACGTGCGGATTTCCCGCGTGCTGCGCGATATTCCGTCCAAGTTCATCGTCGGCGGGCTCAAGGACTCGCTCCGCGATATCGTCAGGGAACGCATGAAACAGCAGGGCATCGAGTGCCGCTGTATACGCTGTCGCGAGTACGGTCACCGCAATTATGCCGGGTGGGAGACCGGCGAGCCGCGCCTGGTCAGGCTGGATTATGAGGCGGCGGGGGGCAAGGAGATATTCCTGTCCTTCGAGGATGATAAAGAAACCCTGTTCGGACTGCTGCGCCTCCGCATACAGTCGGGGCCTGTTCCAGCGCTTGCCGGGGAGATAAAGGGTTGCGAGGCAATCGTCCGGGAGCTGCATATCTTCGGGCCGGAGGTGCCGCTTAGCGAGAAGAACTCCGGTGCGGCGCAGCACAAGGGACTGGGCAGGGCGCTGCTGCGTGAGGCAGAAAAGATTGCCGTAGAAGAGTTCAATGCCGGAAGAATGGTTATTTTAAGCGGTACGGGCGCTAAAGAATATTACCGCGTCGGTTCCGACTACGCCTCGCAGGGCGACTACATGGTGAAAAGCCTGGTATAGCCTAGTACCTTCCCAGTTCTTCAAGCCTGTCGTCGTCGATGCCGAAGTGGTGGGCTATCTCGTGGCGGACGACCCGCTGTATCTTGGAAGTTATTTGAGATTCGTTTTTACACGAGGCCTCGATTGGTCTCTGGAAAATCGTTATTTTATCCGGCATGACAAAGCTGTATCCGTAAGTCCGATTGGTCAGCGGCACGCCTTCATAAAGTCCGAGCAGCGTTTCATTTCTGCCTGAACCTAAACTCCGAAGCTGCTCTCGGGTGGGTTCATCGGCGACTACGATGTCAATGTTCTCCAGCCTCTCGCGAATTTCCTCGGGCATGCTTTCGATTGCCCGGGCCACCAGCTGCTCGAACTGCTGCGTATCCATAATAGGCTACCCTTCCTCCAGTTGGGCGAGGTCGAACTTCATACCGTCTCGCGCGGCGATTACTTCTACCCCCGTCTGCCGGGTAAGCTCTTTAGCGATTTTCCAGGGCTTTGCCTGCCAGACGTGCATCCCGTAGTGACTCAAGATAGCCGCCTTGGGCCTGATTGCCTCGATAATCCTGGCGGCATCAGGTATAGACAAATGCTCCACAGGTGGGCGCGGTTCGGTGAATACCAGGTTTATTATCAGCAGTTCGCTATCGGCGTAGTGTTTATTCAGGTCATCAAAGTAGAGCGTATCCGTGATATAAGCAAAACTGTGCCCCTGCCACCGGAATACCATGCCGTAGGTCTCCACCGGGTGCTTATGGCGTACCGGCGTGGAAAAAGATACGTTGCCTAGAGCATAAGTCCCGCCTTCTTTTAAAACCACCACGCCTTCAAGATATTTTTTAAGGTATGAATAGATAACTGGCTCGCCGTCCAGGGCGTCGGCGGGGGCGTAAAAGTGTCCATGAGGATTGAAGCCTCCGTTGGTCATGGCTTCGACCATTACATTGACGTCCGCCGAGTGGTCCAGGTGCCGGTGAGAAAGTATTATGGCGTCGAGTTTCTCGGCGTTTAATTTTCGTTTGGCGGTCTGCACGATGCTGCCCGGGCCGGGGTCGAGCAGTATCCGGGAACCGTCGAGGTCCAGCCAGATTCCGCCGGAGGCGGCAAGCTGCCGGCTAACCATGAACCGGGCGCCGGCGGTCCCCAGGAATGTTATAGTGCCTGATGTATTTTTATCATCTATCATAACCGGTCGATCCGATTAAATAATAAGAGATATAATGCAGTTTTACAATCAAATTGAATTGGCAGAGCCTTTGACATTTCGCTGTTCTGAAAGATATACTTATATGCTATAAGCATAAAGTGCTATATCTTTAGACCTAATTTTGATATATCATATGATACACGAATATGTAAAAATAATTTGATATAATTAGGAGGTAAAGTAAATGGAACGAAACGTTACAGCCCATCGTGGAGGACACCTCGAAGCCCTACTCAACGGTTGCCCGGACGCCATTCTGGCTATAAATGCCGGGGGTACCATCGTCTTCGCCAATAGGGAAGCATGCAAGCTTACCGAACGAAGCATGAACGAGCTCATCGGCGAAAGCATTGTTGAGGTCTACGAGAATAAGGAAGCAGCTCGGGACGCGAACCGGAGAATATATGAGGGCGGCGGCACGATTCATGAGTTTGAAACCAAAACGAGAACCAAGACCGGAAAACTGATTCCGGTACGCGTTTCTGCCTCTCATCTTTATGACAGCAGCGGTAAGTATATCGGTGGGGTGGGCTATTTTGCCCAATACCGGCCCTGGAGCGGCGCTGAAGCAGAAATGAAATCACGCTTGGAACAACTTGAAGTCCAGCTGGAAGGTTTAATGATTGTTACCACGCCGATATTCGAAGTTTACGCTGGACTTTCGATGGTTGTAGTGGCCGGCGCGATTAATACCGGGCGTTTCAAGGATATCGCCGACACCATACTCGACCATGTCGAGAAGATGAAAACACAGGTGATTCTCATAGACTTTTCGACGGCTGTTATAGACACGGAGGAAGTCGCTGAACAGTTTGCTAAATTGGTGAGAACAATAAGACTGCTTGGCGCCGACTGTATGGCTGTGGGGATGCCTGCCAATTTCGCCACCGCTATGGAACCGCTGCTCGGGGAATTGGGGTCTCTCAATACTTATAATCGCATGAATGTTGCTTTTGAAGAAGCATTGAAATTGATAGGCAAGCAAATTATCAAACAGGACTAGAACCAGGAGGGCTAAATATTGGAAAAGGTATTCCCCAGCATTGATGAAGCAATAGCGGATATTAAGGATGGCGCCATGATTGCCGTTCCGGGCTTTTTTGCCTGCGGCGTCCCCAGGGCTTTGCTTCAGGCTATTATCAAGAAAGGCACTAAAAATCTAACGCTTACCTGCGGTTGCGGCCCGTTGCTCGGTGCTGCCGATGAGCTTAGGACGTTAGTGCAAAAAGGCCAGCTAAAAAAGGTAATTGATTCTTACGGTTTGTTCCGCTCCGCTTCCAAGGGAATGGAGGACCCGTTCGAACAGGCGGTCAGGGCTGGGACGATAGAGTTCGAGGTCTATCCCATGGGTACCATGGCGGAAAAATACCGCGCCGGAGGCGCCGGAATCCCCGCTTTTTATACTCCCACCGGTGTAGGTTCGGTAGTGGAAGAAGGCGTAGTGACTAATATCGAAGCCAACCGCGGGAAAAAAGAAACGAGGATAATCGACGGCAGGAAATACGTACTGGAGTATGCCCTGGAACCCGATTTTGCATTTATTCATGCCTATATAGGCGATAAAGAAGGTAACTTGCGTTATGCGAAAACCGCCAGGAATTTCAATCACGTGATGGCGACTGCCGCCAAGGTTACCATCGCCGAGGTTGAAACCCTGGTCGAGAGCGGAAAATTAAATGCCGACGATGTGCATACGCCCGGAATATATATTCACCGTATGATTCAGGTGCCGCGGCCTAAGTTTGCGATTACCATCGACTAGAAGGAAGGATTAAATGGCTGAAAAGACCAAGTTAAAGGGACTATCGAGGGAACTAATAGCATTACGTGTGGCGAGCGAGCTGGAGGACGGGACCTATGTAAATCTAGGTATTGGGATACCTACGCTGATATCCGACTGGATTGAGGGTCGCGATATCGTATTACAATCAGAGATAGGCATGCTCAAGACGGGCCCCTTAGCCACCGGCGACGATGTCGACCAGGACCTGATTAACGCCAGCTGCCAGCCGGTAACGGCGCTGGAGGGCACGAGCTATTTTGATATTGCGGAATCTTTCGGGATGATACGCGGACAGCATATCGACGTGGCGGTAATGGGCGCGCTGCAAATCAACGATAAAGGCGATTATGCGGGCTGGTCCAATCCGGCCAGGGGCCTGTTCGTAGGCAACATCGGCGGGTCGATGGACCTATGCGCCGGCGCCAAGAAGCTTTATATCGCCATGGAGCATACCACCAGGGACGGCCAATATAAGGTTGTTAAGGAGCTTTCGTATCCGGCTACCGCCCTGGGCATGGTCAGCATGCTGTTCACCGACCTCGCGGTTATGGAGATAACGCCGAAAGGTCTTTTGCTGCATGAAGTAGCGCCCGGCATTTCCGCCGAGGACGTGCAGTCCGTCACCGAGCCGAAACTGATAATCAGCAAGGACCTGCAGGAAATGCAGTTCTAACCATTTACTTTTCAGAACTTTTAAGGGGAGCTGAAAAGCTTCCCTTTTTTATTTGGTTCGGATAAGATATGGGAAATAATAATTAGTGTAATAAAAAAACTAAAGTATAGCTAAGCTGCGTCGGCTCTGCTATAATCTACCTGTAGTTATTTTTGGAACGAGGAAACAAAATGGACAAGAAAATTAAAGTTGGTGTTTTAGGGGCGACGGGGACGGTGGGGCAGAATTACTTAAAACTGCTCCAGCAACATCCTTGGTTCGAGGTGGTCTATCTGGCGGCCTCGCCCAATTCCGCCGGCAAAAAATACGCCGACGCCGTAGCGGGACGCTGGCATATGAAAGATGATATCCCGCAGGCGTACCGGGACATCGTCGTTGAGGATGCTGGCAAAGTATCTAAAGCGGTCGGCAAATGCCGTTTGATATTCTCGGCGGTGGAGATGGAGAGGAAAGCCATCCTGGCGCTGGAAGAGGAATATGCCGCGGCGGGTTTTACGGTAGTCTCCAACAACTCCGCCCACCGCGCCACACCGGACGTGCCGGTGATGGTGCCGGAGATAAACCACAGCCACCTGGATATCATCCCGCAGCAGCGGAAACAGCGCGGCTGGAAGGACGGAATGCTTGTCGTTAAGCCCAACTGCAGCATCCAGAGCTACATGCTGCCGATGTATGCCCTGATACATGCCGGCTATCCCATAGACAAGATGATTGTGGCTACGCTTCAGGCGGTGTCCGGCGCCGGCTATCCCGGCCCGGCCTCCATCGACCTTATAGATAATGTTATGCCCACTCTGGCCGGTGAAGAGGATAAGTCTGAAATCGAGCCGGCAAAGATACTGGGCAAAGTGGCGGGCGACAAGATAGTATCCGATTCCAGTATAAAAATCTCTGCCCACTGCAGTCGCGTGGCGGTCTCCGACGGGCATATCGCCTGCGTCAGCCTCCAGTTTGCCGGCAAAAAGCCCGGCCTGGAAGAAGTTAAAAATATCTGGCGTAATTTCTCGTCGCTGCCGCAGGAGCTTAAGTTGCCCTCTGCCCCAATACCCCCCATTATCTACCGCGACGAACCGGATCGGCCCCAACCGAGTAAGGACCGGGACGCCGGCAACGGCATGACGGTGACGGTAGGCCGACTGCGCCCCTGCAAGGTCTTCGATATACGCTTCGTGGGACTGCACCATAATACGGTGCGCGGCGCGGCGGGCGGCTCAATACTTACCGCCGAACTGCTGGTGGCTAAAGGGTTTGTGAAGTAGGGGTGCGGTCAGTAAAAACGGGGGGGCTTCTGTAAAGAAGCCCCTTTTTGTTTGGCGACTCTCTTATAGCCCCGGATAGAAATACTTGATACTCCAGCCGGGGAAGGGAAAATAGTCGCTCCCCCTTGCCCCGGGGTGGAAATACGGCGTCCAGGGAGGGAAGATATAGCCATACCACCTGCTTTCCAGCGTCCTTTCCGTTAGACAGTCTGGCAGGATATGCAGGTCCAGCGCCCACTGGGCGTAAAGGAGACACCCGAAAACAATTAATATCACCATCACCGGTATCAGCACTTTAAGTGGGAGTCTGGCCATTACCAGAGCGCAGATAACGACTGCAGGGAAGAGACCCGGCAGTAAAAAGCGGTTCAAGAGGACGAACCCCCCGCCCTGCTTTAGTCCCGCCGTCCATTCGTAGGTCAGGTACAGGAAGAAAACGCATACGAACCAGCCGATTAAAACTAGCAAGATATTCCAGGGTAACTCGGAACGGAGGCCCGACCATTTCCCCTCCGGCTGATTACGTTTGAAGAATTTATAGTATAACACCGCTATGAAGCCGGGTATACCGATTACCAGCAGCGGGAACCCGATAAATATGTTCCTCGCGAAGCCTTCAAGGTTATAGCGGAGTATCTGGAGGGGTATGGACTCGCCGCTGGCATCGACCTGTCCCAGGTACTGGAAGGCAAATTTCGTTGGCCATGGCGAGTAAGCGTAGCTGTATGTCAGCGCAGAACCGAAAACGTAATAGTTATAGAGCAGGAGTGCCGCAACTGGCAGCCCGATTCCCATCACGAGCGGGAGTATCTCCGTTCTTATGCCGGTTTTTTCTCCTCTGCGCCAGGTTATCAATCTCGTAATGACCAGGTGTAAAAACAGTATCACTGCTATCGGCAGGTTGGTATAGCGCGCCACCACTGACCAGCCGGTGAAAAAGAAAGCCAGGAAAAGCAGCGTCCCGCCTTTTACCGCAGTGAGTTTGTCTTTTTCCAGGTGATAGTAGATGTACAGGCCTCCCCCTATCACCAGTAAAGCCAGCGAAGCGTAAGTGTCCATGTAGGCCCGGTTGAGCATCACCATGCCGATGGGCGTGAAAAGCATCAGCAGGGAGCCTATCATGGCGGCTTTTTCGTCCCGCAGGCGCTTGAGTAATATGTAGGTCACTATCACCATGCCGAGCGCCAGCAATACATTGCCCCAGCGAGGTATTCCCAGCAGTTCAAAGGGAACGAGGTAAAAAACGTAGCCCGGCGACTTTTCCAGCGCCCATTTGTTATATTCGAGAGGTAAATATTGCAGCAGCGAGCTGCCCTGCTGAATCGTTTCCAGGGCCTGCTGGTACTGCGCGTCGTTATCTACCGTCAGATTACCTTGGGAGAAGTTGCGGACGCCGTGATAATAGGCCCAGTCGTCAGGGTCCGGCATTTGCAGGGGGGTGGTTAATATCAGCACCGTAGCGACGATGAAGCCGACGCCGACGATGATTCTATATAGATTGAGGTGTTGTCTTAAGTGAAGCTTATTGACAAAAGAAATAACGTTCATCAGGAATGTTTAGTACAGTATACCAGACATTCGTTACGAGTAAAAATCCGGGTTCAAACCGTTTTCGCGGAAAATGAGGAAGATATGAAAAAGGGGCTGCCGGATTGACAGCCCCCTGTTTTTTACTATTGACGTTTATTTTTTCTTATTGTGGGCTATGTATTTGATGGGCGGATGCTTTTTAATTGTCGCCGGGCGTACTGACGCCTCTTCGGAAATCCTGGCATCGATGAAGATGAACGGTTTACCGACGCGTTTTACCACCAGCGGGCAATGCATGACGTTCTTGGGTATAAAGATATAGCAGGGATAGTTAACTTTTACTATCTTGTCACCTAGTCTCATTTCAACGTCGGCATCGAATTCGTGGAAGTGTTGCGGTTCGCCGATAAGGTAAATCCACTGGTCGTGAGGGTGTTTGTGGGTTGGAGCGCCCAGCGTTTCCGGCTGGGTGATGCGGGCGAACCCCATCGCCAGGTGTGATTCGGGGATTTCAATGTTTCCCATACCGGTGAGCATCGGCTCGATAATCGTATCGTGGATTGATTTCCACGGTTTTAGCTCAACAACATTTGGCTCGCGTACAACGTTTTTTAGTTTGTCAAAACTTAATATTTTTGCTTTTGCCATTGCGCCTCCTTTATCAGTGTACTAAGTATATCATAACTCGTTTAACATCAAAAAATACGCCGGTGAATGAAAAATAGCGGCATCTTTTGTGCTTGACTTAAGTAGCGGTAAAAAGCGATAATATTTAGGATTTCACTAAATACTCCCCGATAGCTCAACGGTAGAGCGGGCGGCTGTTAACCGCTAGGTTCAAGGTTCGAATCCTTGTCGGGGAGCCAATTTTTACTATATTAAACTCATTATCCTTTCACCAATGACTGCACTATAGACATAAAGCTGGTATAATATATAACAGATAGTCCCCTGGTTATGCATACAGGAGGTTAAGTATTGCCTTTAAGCGATAGAGATTATATGAGGCCTTCCCCGCCCCCCCGCAGAAGGGTCTGGACGGGCGGTGGGTTGGGTGATTTCTGGCAGAATCCCGTCTATTTAATTATCATCGTTAATTTCATATTGTACATCGCCGCCGTAATCGATAAGGTAAAAATCGTCGGCAATCTGGGATTATCGCCCTCTCTTTTCACGGAACATCCCTGGACGATAATCACCAATATGTTCGTGCATGCTGATTTCTGGCATATATTTGGCAATATGATAACCCTGTTTTTCTTCGGAAGAGTCGTTTATCAGCTTATAGGGACGGGCAGGTTTCTGCTGGTCTATTTCGTCGGCGGTATAGTGGGCAATCTCCTTTATGTCTGGCTGGGTGAACCGCTTTCAATCGCCATCGGCGCTTCCGGGGCGGTGTATGCTTTAGCCGGGATGCTGGTGATGATGATGCCAACGATGAGGGTGGCTATCTGGGGTATTCTTCCAATGCCTTTATGGCTGGTGATTTTACTGTTTTTCGTGTTGTGGTCCATACCTAATTTTATCCCCAGCATAGCATGGCAGGCGCATCTGGGCGGTCTGGTAATGGGGCTGGCGGCAGGGTACTATTTCAGGAGAAAAATGCGCTATTTATATTACCGGTAGCGTGCCTGCGGTAAGCACGCGCCAGCTTGACTTTTACGTTCACCGTACTTATAATACTTAGGTTGCCCTTTTATTTTTTTATAATGTGAGTCAGGTGCCCGAGTGGCGCAATGGCAGCGCAACCGATTTGTAATCGGTAGGTTGGGGGTTCGAATCCCTTCTCGGGCTGGGTTAGTGCGGCAGGTTTTAACTGGAGGGATGCCGGAGCGGTTAATCGGAGCAGACTGTAAATCTGCCGCCCTAAGGGCTACGCAGGTTCGAATCCTGCTCCCTCCACCATAGCTTGTATCCAGATAGTAGTATAGACAAATAGTTATGAAAATCTGTATAATAATACCGACGCCCACATAGCTCAGTCGGTAGAGCACATTCTTGGTAAGAATGGGGTCATCGGTTCGAATCCGA
>JAFGHK010000018.1 GCA_016930185.1 Dehalococcoidales bacterium
AAGCCTTCGTTCTCCTTTAGATTCCTTGCCACCAGCGGGTCCATGACAATAGTTGCCGCGGAATTCATTGGTGGCATTACCGCCAGCTGAATATTAAGTTCCTCTACCAGCGGCCGGTGGGAAGCTGCTCCCGAGGTACTAAGCATAGCCCAGCCCCGGAAGATACTGACGATACTCTCGTCTGCTTTGTACCCCCTCGTAACATGGAAAGGCTCCCAGACGCTTTTCTCCTCGTTCTCGGCGGCGCACATATTATTATAGGTATTATTATTGCCCTGGGTACTCCAGAAAGTTTTATCAGGTTTGGCTTGTCCCTGGCAGAGGCTCATCAGTGTCCAGGCCCGGCCGATGACCGAGTTCGCCTTATTAATCGGGCTGAAAGCCCCGATTCCGGAATTCATGCCGATTTCATTGCGGATGGGGCCGTTCACTAAAACCATCGTTCCGAAGGCTGTGGTCGACCCCATAAGCGCCGGTTGTCTGGTAGACGCTATAGCCAGTATCACTGGAAAATGTTTTGGTTCGGCGCCGGCCATCACGGCAATAACAGCGATATTGGAGACGGTATACTTGACCATTTCCATGGTATCGAATTTGAACGATTCGGCCACGACCTCATCTGGTGAAGCACTGGTGCCGGCGAGCATTTTCTTCACCCGCTCTTCGGTGGGAATGATGACGGGCAATCCCTCCGTCCAGCCTTTTTCGTAGAATAGCTGCTGTAAATTGTCTTCTGTGTCCGGTTCCAGGAATATCGAGGGTGCCTCGACCTTGACGGCTTTGTGAGGTGGTTGGGCTGGCTTCTTGGTGCCGACGGGCTTGGTCAGGACATCGATAATTCCATCGATAACAGGCTTGCCTGTATCCGGATCGTTACTGACTATATATTTATCGAGGACTTCAGTAGACATGCCTACCACCGTCGACTGTGTAAATATGAAAGGTAAGGAAGCACTTCTCGGGTTATCCTTGGCTACTCCTTCCATTGTGTAACTCGAAACAGGAGCCACCGGGATACCGTAATTCTGTTCAAGATTGGTGCTGCCTGCAGCGACCGCTGCAATACAGCCTGGTCAGCCGGCTACTCCAAGGACAGCGGCATTGCCTTTTTCCTTGATTTCCTCCCAGAGGTCACTCTTGTCGTCCATAAACACATTCCCCGGTTTCCGCTTTACAACCGTGGTGACGGACGGCATATTCTCTTTAAACCATTTCTGCAGCTGCTGCATGAATTCATAGCCGCCCCCGAAACCGATATCCACCAGATACACTATTTTGTCCTTTAGTGTATCCAGTCGATTAGCAAAAGATGGTGCAGACGGAGGAGCCCCCAGACCTGGTGGCGGCCCACCTCCTTCTGGACGACCTCCTCCCTTTCCTGGTGGCGGCCCGCCCATACCGGGTGGAAATCCGGCCGGGCCGGTCTGGACTCCGCCTTCAGGGCTCATTACTTTATCAATTAACTGTTTTGCCATGTTATTCCTCCATTCGAAAGCTCAAGGTTTGCTGCTATTTTAAGTTTGAGGGCCTTTGTTTTTAACCCATGTTAAATCTTCTCTGGCTCTGCCCCAACCGGCTTCGGCGGCGCCCTCCATCATGGGATTGGGGTGCTTTATCATTTCCTCCATGCGCTTTTTGTTAGCCTCTTCCTGCCGCTTCATGCCTTCGGGAGTGGTGAAATTGACCATCCGCTCAACAATTCCCCTCATCATCTTCTCTGGCTCCGGCATCGGGACGACGTAGAGCACGTCGTTTTCAATGCCTTTCTTGAATATGTGCGCCAGCTCTACGGGGTCGATACCATAAGAGTAATGCTTGTGCATAAACGCGATTGTCTTTTCATTGGTGTTATAGCCTGTTTTTGCCAGGTGCTTCGGGCGGGTGTAGGAAGACTCGCCGATATTCGTTCTGATGCCGCCCGGACACAGGCAAGATACGCCGATACCGTAAGGTCTAAGCGCCTGATAATAACTCTCCATGAGGTTGATTACCGCAGCCTTGGCGGCGGAATATGGTGCGCAGCCTGATGTCCCCATGAGGCCGCCCATCGAGGCGGTCGTGGCAATATGGCCGCCCTTGCCGGCCTTTATCATGCGGGGCACGAAAGTCACCATGCCGTTGACGACCCCGCCCAGGCAAACGCCCATCACCCAGTCGTAGTCCTCAAACGTCGAGGCTTCCGCCGGTCCGAAGGCGTTGACACCCGCAGTATTGAATAAAAGCTGCGGCGGACTCCCGAATACCTTTTCTACCTCGTCGGCAGCTTTGGCATAAGCCTGGCGGTCGGTAATATCCAGCTTGATGGCATGGACCTCTGCCTTTTTATCCTTAAAATATGCCATAGCTTCATCAAGGTGGTCCTGGCGGATATCGGCAATCACGATTTTGCAGCCTGCTTCAGAAAAAACCTTGGCCTGGCCGAAACCGGCACCGGAAGCGCCTCCGGTGATAAATGCAACTTTACCCGCAAAATCTTTCATGATGTTCCTCCATGATTTAGTTGGATCATTTTTTAGGGGGTGGGGGAGGAGGCATTCTCATCGGAGGCTTGACCCACTTTATATCTTTCCTCGCCTGCCCAAAGCCTGATTCCTCGAAGTTCTGATAAGGGCCTGCTGGAGGGGGATTTTTCGCCATTTCTTCCATCCGTTTTTTCATTTCTTCAGACTGTTTTTTCATGCCTTCGGGGCTGGAGGAATCAATGACCCGCTCGAAAATACCTCTTAACATATCCTGCCCGTTGGGGAATGGGAGAACGTAAAGCTGTTCGTTTTCAATGGCCTTCTTGAGTATATTTGCCAGCTCAATGGGGTCGATGCCCTGCGCGTGAATGGAACGAAGGAAATCAATCGTCTTTTCATTTACGTTGTAGCCGGTCTTTTCCAGGTGCTTAGGCCGCGTATAGACTGCTTCGGCGATGTTCGACCTGATATTACCCGGACAGAGGACAGATACGCCGATATTATAGGGCTTGAGCGCCTGGTAATAGCTTTCCATGAGATTGTTGACGGCGGCCTTGGCCGCGGAGTAGGGAGCGGTGGTGGAGCCTCCCATAAAGCCCCCCAGTGAGGATGTCGTAGCGATATAGCCGGGCTTGCCGGATTTTATCATCCTCGGCACGAAAGTCACCATGCCGTTGATGACGCCGCCAAGGCAAACGCCCATGACCCAATCGTAGTCTTCAAAGGTCGAAACCTCGGCCGGACCGAAGGTATTTACCCCTGCCGTATTGAAGAGGAGCTGCGGCGGACCGCCGAATACCTTTTCTACTTCATCGGCGGCGGCCGCGTATGCCTTGCGGTCGGTTATATCCAGCTTGATTATATGTACCTCCGCCTTTTTATCCTTGAAATACGCCAGCGCCTCATCAAGATGGTCCTGGCGGATATCGGCGATGACGATTTTACAGCCTGCTTCCGAGAACACCTTAGCCTGACCGAATCCGGCTCCGGAAGCACCTCCTGTGATGAATGCAACTTTACCCGCGAAATCTTTCATAATTACCTCCGATATATTGTTATATAGCCTAATATAAATTACGGCTTAATGCAACTAACGATTACGTCGGATTTGATAGCTGATTTCATGTTTAAATGGCGTCCCTGGCAGGATTCGAACCTGCGACCCGCTGCTTAGAAGGCAGCCGCTCTATCCAGCTGAGCTACAGGGACATGACCTGTTTACTTAAAAATGTAACATGAATTGAGATTGGCGGTCAATATATAAACCCTGGTACTATCGTGCTAAATCAGGTGGTAAAGACGTCGGCTATCGCCCAGCCGAGCATCGTGGCACAAGTGACGATTACTCCGGCGATAAGCACTCCCACCACGGCGGCGGAAAAAGCGTACTTGAATTTCATACCCAGCAGAGAGGCCAGTATCGAGCCGGTCCAGGCGCCCGTGACCGGCAGCGGAATCGAGACGAATATCACCAGTCCGAGCCATCCGTAACGCTCGATTGTCTTCGAACGTCTCTTGGTCCAGGCAAAATACCACTGCATCAGCCTGTCGAGGAAACGCACCCGACTTAAAAAGGGAATGATTGTATTGAAAAACAGCAGTATAAACGGCACCGGCAGCAGATTTCCGATAACACCGAACAGGTAGGCATAATACCAGTCGAAATGGTAGGTACTGATAGCTAAAGGGATAGCGCCGCGCAGTTCCGATATCGGCAGGACTGCAGTGCCGATTACTTTCAGGATATCGATGGGGTCCATTCGAAAAACCTCTCGTGAGTGTAGCAAAACCATTGCCACAGCGTCAAGCCAGCTTTAGCGGATGCTTTCATTCGAGGCCGGTTGCTTGACAATCGTTCTTCCGCAGGGCTACTATTTTAGTAGATGTCCCTCTCCGCAGAATAAATATTATGCCGAAATTACTGGATACAATCGATAGTCCCGACGACTTGAAAAAAATATCCCCGGCGGCGCTTGAGGAACTGGCAGCCGAATTAAGACAGGAGATTATCAAAACGGTAACCGTCACCGGCGGTCACCTGGCTTCCAACCTCGGTGTTGTTGAACTCACTATTGCGCTCCACCGGGTATTCGATAGTCCCAGGGACAAGATAGTCTGGGATGTCGGCCACCAGAGCTACGTCCACAAACTCCTGACAGGACGAAAAGACAGGTTCGACACTCTGCGTCAATACGGGGGAATATCCGGCTATACGTGCCGCGACGAGAGCGAGTACGACCCCTTCGGGGCGGGGCACGCCAGCACCTCGATTTCCGCTGCTATGGGGATGGTTGTCGCCCGCGACCTTGCCGGTGAGGACTATAATGTGGTGGCCGTTATCGGCGACGGCGCTATTACGGCAGGGATATCTTTTGAAGCGCTAAATCAAGCAGGACACCTGGGCTCGCGATTTTTCGTGATACTCAATGATAACGGTATGTCCATATCACCTACGGTGGGGGCACTGGCTAAACTTTTAAGCAGAGTCCGGTTGAACCGGCCTGTACGCAGGGTAGAAAAAAGAAGCAAGAAAATCCTCGCTGCTTTCTCCTGGGGGAGAAAACTGGCCGAATTCGGTGAATTCCTCGTTGACAGGTTTAAAGGTTTAGTGATACCTACACCCCTGTGGGAAGCGCTTGGTTTTACTTACATCGGGCCCATCGACGGTCACAGCATTCGCGACATGGAATATTTTCTTACTCAAGTTAAAAATACCAGTACTAAACCGACGCTTATCCACGTGGTTACCACCAAGGGTAAAGGCTATTCCCAGGCAGAAGACAACGCCGTTTATTTTCACGGCGTGTCGGCTATAGGCGGTGGCAGTAACGGTGTAAACACATACAGTGAAATTTTTGCCCAGACTACCTTAAGGCTTGCCCGCGAAGAGCCGAAACTGGTGGTTATTACGCCGGCCATGCCGGAGGGAAACTGCCTGAATATCGTCGAAGCCGAGTTCCCTAATCGGGTTTTCGATGTTGGTATCTGTGAGCAGCATGCGGTAACCTTCGCTGCCGGGCTGGCTACGCAGGGCTATATCCCGGTGGTGGCGATATATTCCACCTTCCTCCAGCGCGCCTTCGACCAGATTATACATGATGTGTGCCTCCAGGACCTGCCGGTGGTCTTCGCCATCGACCGTGGGGGAATCGTCGGCGACGACGGCAAAACGCACCAGGGTACCTTCGATATCTCGTACTTAACTCTTATTCCCAATATGGTCGTGGCCGCACCTAAAGACGAAAACGAGCTGCAGCACTTGCTCTATACCGCCGTAAAATCAGGACGTCCCATGGCGGTGCGCTATCCTCGCGGTCCCGGACTGGGAGTACCTCTGGATGCCGCTTTACATGAGATACCTCTGGGCAAAGGCGAGGTGGTCAGGGAGGGGTCGGATGTGGCTATTATCGCCCTGGGTGCCTCGGTGTCCCCGTCGATTGAGGCGGCGCAGCGGCTGGCGCGTAAGGGTATTGACACTACGGTAGTCAATGCACGCTTTGCCAAACCCCTGGATAAAGACCTCATTACGAATTTGGCCGGTCGTGTGAAGAATATCGTCACTGTTGAAGAAAATGTATTGAACGGCGGTTTTGGTGAAAGTGTTATTAAATTGCTGGAAAATTCCGGACTTTATGATACTAGAGTAAGGAACATAGGCATCCCGGATGAGTTCGTCGAGCACGGTACGCAGTCGGTATTGCGTGCCAGATATGGACTGGATGCAGATGGCATTACCCGGCAGGTCGTGGAGATGCTGTCCGCTAAAAAAGAAGACTTCTTACTGAAGAACAAAGATAAAGCCAGAACCACGCAGTAGGGCAGGGGGATGGCGACGGCTTGATACGTAAATATGTAATCTGTATAATAACACAGAAAGCTAATGCTGACTGTGTTAAGAGTAGAGCAATGATATCAGGTTGCCGTGTTGGCGCCTGATATTTTTTTATAATCACTTTTCAGGAGTTGGGGAACAGTGAACAAGATGACCGTTAGGGATATTGATGTTGCCGGAAAACGCGTTTTGGCAAGGGTGGACTTTAACGTGCCGCTGGACCCTGTGACCGGTACGATAACGGATGACAGCCGTATCCGTGCCGCGCTGCCCACTATAAAGTACCTCCTCGAACGCAATGCGAAAGTTATCCTGATGTCGCACTTGGGTAGGCCTAAGGGAAAAGTCGTTGATGGTTTGCGGCTGGCACCGGTAGCCAGGCGTATTGCCGAAATACTTGGAAAAAAAATCAATACGGTACCGGACTGCATCGGGACGGAAGCAGAAAAAGCCGTAGCGGCTCTTAAACCCGGTGACGTCCTGATGCTGGAAAATCTCCGCTTCCATACGGAAGAGGAAAAGGGTGATGAAGGCTTTGCCAAAGCTCTGGCACGCCTGGGCGACGTCTATGTTAACGATGCCTTCGGGACTTCGCACCGCGCCCATGCCTCGATGTACGGCATCACCCGCTACCTGCCGTCCGTGGCCGGGTTCCTGCTGGAAAAAGAGATTAACACCCTCGGCGGTCTCCTGGAAAGTCCGGAGCACCCGTTTGTAGCTCTTTTCGGCGGGGCCAAGGTAAGCGATAAGGTCGCCGTGCTGAAAAATATCATGGGTAAGGTCGATTTGCTGCTCATCGGAGGCGGCATGGCGGCGACGTTCCTGAAGGCTAAATCGTTCGGGGTAGGAAAATCAAAGGTTGAGGCGGAAACAATCAGTATCGCCTCGGAGCTAATGCAGGCGGCTGAAATAAATGGGTCACGTTTTTTATTACCTCTGGATGTAATGGTCGCTGATGAGATTGACATCGGCGTTCTGGGAAATATTGTAACGATAGATGCGGTGCCGCCCCATATGACAATTGTCGATATCGGCCCCGCGACTATCGAGCTATTCAGTCAAGCGCTGGAGAGAAGCCGGACGGTCTTCTGGAACGGCCCCATGGGCGTTGAGGAGATACCGCAGTTTGCCGGAGGGACGCATGCGCTGGCGAAACTGATGCCGCAGCTTAAAGCTAAAACAATTATAGGTGGCGGCTCCACGGCTGAAGTGATTACGGCACTGGGGCTGGAGGATGAAGTAACATTTGTCTCAACGGGCGGCGGCGCCTCACTGGAATTCCTTGGCGGGGGAAATTTGCCCGGCGTAGTTGCACTACGTGATAAAATATAGTCGTATGTAATAGGATTAAGAAGATGAACTTTGAAATCATTAAAGAATTATCTGTAACCTCGCCGGAAAAGATAGTCATGCTGGTGCTGGATGGCTTGGGGGGCCTTCCGGAACCGAAATCAGGCAAGACGGAGTTAGAGACAGCCATTATCCCCAACCTCGACGCCGTCGCGGCTAAAGGAATCTGCGGCCTGTCCGACCCCATTGCACCCGGAATTACCCCGGGCAGCGGTCCGGGGCACCTGGCGCTGTTTGGCTACGACCCGCTTGCCAACAGGATAGGGCGGGGGGTGTTGGAAGCGGTGGGTATAGATGTCGATCTCGGGTCGGAAGATATGGCGACTCGCGGTAATTTTTGTACCGTCGATAATAAGGGCGTCATCACCGACCGGCGTGCAGGGCGTATCTCCACGAAAAAGTGTACCGAATTATGCAGAATACTCGACGGCATGAAAATAGAAGGGGTTGACATAAAGCTATATCCGGTCAGGGAACACCGTTTCGTGGTGGTATTCTCCGGCAGGGGACTTCAGACAGCGATTACCGAGTCCGACCCCTCACGTACAGGCGTGGCGCCGATGGAAATAAAAGCCGAAAGTCCTGCAGCCAGAAATACTGCGGATATAGTGAACAAGTTTATTGCCAGAGCTAAAGAAGCTTTGGCGGCACATCAACCGGCCAACATGATTTTACTGCGCGGTTTTGCCAAAAAACCTCAATTGCCGTCGATGAAAGAGATTTATAAACTGAACCCGCTGGCTATAGCGGCTTATCCCATGTACCGCGGTCTGGCGCGCCTGGTAGGCATGGGGGTGGCCGATACCGGGGCGGGAATAATAGAGAAAATTAAAACCCTGAAGAAGAATTATCAGAAGCACGACTTTTTCTTTTTACATATTAAATTAACCGATACCGCCGGAGAAGACGGTGATTTTACCCGCAAAGTCAAGCTACTGGAGGAGGTCGATGCTGCCTTGCCCGCGCTGACTGCTCTTAAACCTGATGTTCTGGTAGTAACCGGTGACCATTCCACACCGGCGGTATTTAGCGGGCACAGTTGGCACCCGGTGCCGGTGGCAATATCCTCCAAATACTGCCGTACAGACGGCGTAAAAGAATTTTCCGAGAATGCTTTTATAAGCGGCGGCCTGGGCAGGATTCATGCTACTGATATCATGCCCCTGGCTATGGCAAACGCCTGCAAGTTGATTAAGTTCGGAGCATAGGAGTCGAATTATGGCGCGCACACCTTTGATTGCCGGAAACTGGAAAATGAATACTACGGTCGAAGAGGCTGTCACGTTAATCAAGACCATGCAGTCGCCCCTCCACAAGATACAGGGTGTGGAGAAGGTTATCTGCCCGCCTTTCGTTTCGCTGATGGCGGCCAGGGCTATTATCAGGGGCAGTACCGTCAAGCTTGGCGCTCAAGACGTATATTACGAGGAAAAGGGAGCCTTTACTGGAGAAATTTCGCCGGCGATGCTGGTTGACCTCTGTGAGTACGTTATCATCGGGCATTCTGAGCGCCGGCAGTACTTCGGTGATACGGATGAGAGTGTCAGCAAGAAAGTAAAAGCCGCCGTAACGGCAGGTTTGAGACCAATTTTGTGCGTCGGCGAGACACTGGAGGAAAAAGAGGCTGATCAGGCTAGGGAAATCATCGGCCGGCAGCTCATGGTGTGTTCTGACAGGCTGTATCTGATGAGTGGCATGGTCATTGCTTACGAGCCGATTTGGGCTATCGGCACCGGCAAGTCCGCCACCGCCGATGACGCCAACCGAACCATCGGATTCATCCGCCAGTTTATATCCCGTCTGCACGGCAGCGGCATCGCCAATACCGCCCGTATTCTCTACGGAGGCAGCATCACCGCCGCCAATATCTCCGATTTCATGCGCCAGCCGGAAATCGACGGGGCTTTAGTGGGCGGCGCCAGCTTGAGAGCCGATGAGTTCGTGAGTATCGTTAAACAGGCTTCCGATATCAAGGGCTTGTAGCGCCGGTATGAAGCGTCTCATCGCTATCGTGGGGCCCACCGGTGTCGGTAAAAGTCGCTTGGCCTTGCACCTGGCCAGAGTCTTTCAGGGGGAAATCATCAGCGCCGACAGCCGCCAGGTATATCGCTACATGGATATAGGCACGGCCAAACCCACGCCGCAGGAACTTGCCTCTGTACCGCACCATTTGATTGATATCATTAATCCAGATGACGATTTCAGTCTGGCTGCTTACCAGGAAATGGCTAACAAAGCTATCGATGAGATTCATAAGCGCGGCAGACTGCCGTTCCTGGTGGGGGGCAGCGGCCTTTATGTCAGAGCCGTTCTGGAAGGCTGGCAAGTTCCCAGGGTTTTACCCGACCCCCAATTCAGGTATAATATTGAAAAGAAAGCCGATGAGGGGAAAATCGATGAACTATATCAGGAACTGCTCGCTGCCGACCCCGACGCGGCAGCTAAAATTGACCGCCGTAATGTGCGGCGTGTGATTCGGGCGCTGGAAGTGTATGCCGGAACAGGGCAGGCGTTTTCCCGGCTCGGGCGTAAAAAATCCCCGGCGTTTACCCCTTTTATCATTGGCTTGACTGCCGGGAGGTCGGAAATTTATCACATTGTAGATAAACGAGTCGATGACATGATTAAGCGGGGACTCGTTGCCGAGGTGGAAAATCTGTTAAAAATGGGTTATGATTTTAACCTGCCTTCCATGTCCGGCATCGGTTATCGGCAGATCGGGCAGTTCATCAAAGGTGAAGTAACGCGTGAAGAGGCGGTGAAGAAAATTAAGACGGAAACACACCGTTTTATCCGCCACCAGTATGCTTGGTTCCGGCTTGAAGATGAAAAAATACACTGGTTTGATATAGGGAGAACAAAGGATTCAGAGATAGAAAATACTCTGCAAGAGTTCCTGACCGAATAGTAAGAACGACTGGAGTGTAAGATAACTAAATGGACTTTACCAAGATGCATGGCGCGGCCAATGATTTCGTGGTGGTTGACGCGCGTAACATGGAGCGCGACTGGCCCAAGCTGGCGGTAGCTGTTTGCGACCGGCACCGTGGTATCGGGGCGGACAGCCTGATAATACTGTTGAATTCGGGTAAGGCCGATTACCGTATGCGTATTTTTGACGCGGACGGCCTGGAGGCGGAGACCTGCGGCAACGGCATCAGGTGCCTGGCCAGGTATATTATAGAGAGAGGCCTGGTCAGCCCTGATATTGGGTCGATGACCATAGAGACTATCGCCGCGATTAATAAAATAAGGGTTGAGAGAAAGGGCGGCAAGATTGTTGAATTCTGGGCCAATATGGGCAAGCCCAGGTTCGCAGCAGCGGAGATTCCGGTTGACTTAAAAGCCGGCAGTGGGGAAGTAAGTGACATAAAGTCGATGCTTGCCTATAAAGTCGTTGTTGAGGGCACCGAACTTACCCTGAACCTCGTCTCAATGGGCAATCCTCACGCCGTCCACTTTATAAATGAGCCGGTGGCGGACTTTCCGTTGTTAGACCTTGGGCCGCAGGTAGAGAATATGTCCATTTTCCCCAACCGGGCAAATTTTGAAGTAGCCCGTGTGGTGAATAAAAATACCATCGAGGCACGGGTCTGGGAGCGGGGCGTCGGCGAGACGCTGGCCTGCGGTAGCGGCGCCTGCGCGATAGCTGTAGCCTCGAAAATACACGGCTATACAGCCTCGGAAGTAGATATTAAGCTGCCCGGTGGCGTGCTGAACGCCGCATGGAACGGCGTCGGCGAGGTAGTATTAGGCGGGCCGGCGGAGACAGTTTTTGAAGGTAAATGGCCTGATTGAGGTGTAATTATGAGACCAGCCAAGAGAATCGCGGCACTGAAGCCGTACCTGTTTGTAGAAATTAATAAGAAGATAGCTGAAAAAAAGGCCAGGGGCGAAGAGGTCATCAGCTTTGCTATCGGTGACCCCGATATCCCCACGCCCCCGCATGTCATCGATAGGCTCTGTGATGCGGCGAAAGACCCTGCTAATCACCGCTACCCGGAATCGGAAGGGCTGCCGGAACTACATGATGCCATCGCCGCCTGGTATAAGAAGCGGTTCGACGTTGACCTCGACCCGGCTAACGAGGTACTGCCGCTCATCGGCTCAAAGGAGGGCATCGGCCACATAGCTTTTTGCTTTATCGATAACGGCGATATCGCCTTGGTGCCGGACCCGGCTTACCCCGTCTATGCCATCGGCACCCAGCTGGCGGGAGGCAGTCCGTACTACCTGCCGCTTAAGGCGGAGAACGACTTCCTGCCCGATTTAAAGAGCATCAAGGCTTTTATTCTTAAGAACACTAAGGTCCTGTGGATTAGCTATCCCAACAATCCCACCGGAGCGGTGGCCGGGCTGGACTTTTTCCAGGAGGTCGTGGAATTCGCAAAGCAGAACGATATACTCGTTTGCCATGACGGCCCGTATTCAGAGGTGGCTTTTGACGACTATCAGCCGGCGAGCTTCATGCAGGCGGAGGGGGCAAGGGATGTAGGGGTGGAATTTCACTCGCTTTCCAAGAGCTACAATATGACCGGCTGGCGTATCGGGATGGTGGTCGGCAACGCCGACGCCATCAAGGCTTTAAGAACGTTGAAGTCGAACCTCGATTCGGGGATTCCCCAGGCCATTCAGTACATGGCCATCGAGGCGCTGAACGGGCCGCAGGATTGCGTAGCGGAGCATAATGCTGTCTATCAGCGCCGGCGCGACCTCATTATAGAGGTGCTGGAGAGAATAGGGCTTGAGGTAACGCCGCCTAAAGCAAGCCTCTATATCTGGGCTAAAGTTCCCCGGGGCTATAATTCGGTGGAATTTACCACCGATTTGCTCGACCAGGCAGGCGTGGCGGTTACCCCGGGCGTAGGCTACGGGCCCAGCGGTGAGGGTTACGTGCGAATATCGTTGACTATCCCCGATGCCTCGCTCGTTAAGGGTCTTTCACGACTTTCCGGGTGGCGTAATACCCGCCACCTGACCATGAAGAAATAACGTGCTATAATCATTATTTCAGGAGAATAATATCGCCAGGAATACGATTGTCACCAGAGCGGCACCGGAAAAGGCCCTTTTGCTGGCGGTCTCACGCAAGGGGAGTCGGGAAAGGCAGGCCGCTGCTGATTCACTGGAAGAACTGGCTCTGCTGGCGGATTCCGCTGGGGCAAAAGTCGTCGGTAAAATCATCCAGCAGCTCCCGCAGCCATCGCCGGACTGCTACGTGGGCAGGGGTAAGCTCAAGGAACTGGCGGCTCTAAAGGATGCCGAAGAATTTAACGTGCTTATCCTCGACGACGAGCTGACGCCCGGCCAGCAGCAGACCCTTGAAAAAGAACTCGACATAAAGGTCATCGACCGCGTGGCGCTGATACTTGATATCTTTGCCCGGCGCGCCCGCACCCACGAGGGACGTTTGCAGGTGGAGCTGGCCCAGCACCGCTACCTTCTCCCGAGGCTGGCGGGACAGTGGAGCCACCTGGAAAGGCTCGGGGGAGGCATCGGCACGCGCGGCCCCGGGGAATCGCAGTTGGAAACTGACCGCCGCCTGATTCGTCGTAAGATTCAAAAGCTTGAAGAGCAGACGGAAGAGGTACGGCGTCGGCGAGCGCAATACCGGCATCAGCGGCAGAAAACCGGTGTGCCCGTAATAGCGCTGGTGGGCTATACCAATGCCGGCAAGAGCACTTTGCTCAATGCCCTCTGCCAGGCCGACGTCCTGGTGGACGATCGGCTTTTCGCGACTTTAGACCCCACCACCCGCCGCCTGGTCCTGCCGGATAGCAATAAGGTCGTCCTGTTTACCGATACGGTCGGGTTTATCCGCAAGCTGCCGCCGGATATCGTCAACGCCTTCCGCGCCACACTGGAAGAACTAACCGAGGCAAGCCTGCTCTTGCACGTGGTGGATATATCTTCCCCGGACGCGGCGGAGCAGTGCCGGACAGTGGAGGAAATCTTAAAAGAATTAGAACTACAGGAAAAACCGAGGATTAACGTCCTGAACAAAATCGACCGGCTGCTGACGGATGAGCCGGTGCCGGATGAAAAGAATTTCGATGACCTGCTAAATTCGCTGGACCTTATCCCGGATGGAAACACCGTGGTCATTTCGGCGGTTAAGGGATGGGGCCTGCCGCGGCTCCTGGAAATGGTCGCTGAAAAAGTGGCCGTCTCACCGGCACCCGCGCCGCCGGTTGATTAAAGGGTTGGGGCAGGTCTTAAAAACCCCGCCGGATGCCCAAAAACCCCGATTTAGCCGTTTATTCGTAGCTAACACGCGCTGAAATCAAAATCTGGGCGTTTTTCATATATATTGAATGTCATTATACCTTTGAAACGTGTTTTTAACGGCTTTTTCCACTAAAATCGCTGATATTTTAAGTTTTTAGTGGTGTTATTGATGTTTCGGGGTAAAACCATGAAAAACCCCTGCCATAATTGCGTGATAATACCGATAATATTTCAATGGCTATCCCCATCACAAAATTGCTGAAAAAGGGGATAATGAGTGTACGTCATCTTTCATCGGCTAAAACTCCTTATCTACCTGGAAGCGGGTCCGGCAATGCCGGGCCTGCTTTCGTTTGGAGGAAGTATTCGTTTTATTGGTTTTTAAAAATTATTTTTTTTGTGTCTTAGCTTTGGGCAGTAGCTGATTCGTTTTTATTCGTTGTGGATTTATGTTAGTGGAATTGTGCAGGGTACAGGTAAAAACGAGTAGGGGACTTCAATAATATGATGAACCGGAAGGGGAGAACAAGCAAGGGAATGATGTCGCCTTTTGGGTGGAGTTATAATTTAGACCAGGGCAAATCAGTGATGGAGATTGACACGACCTTGTGCGGAAGGACTCACAATTACATAAGAGGAAAAGTGTGGATTATTCCCTCCATACCTTTATGTCAACCTTCTTAAGGGTATTCTTCTGGGGCGCACAATATATGTTATGTCGTGTGGTGTTCGTAGAGTGTAGATGTTGACATAATAATGGCTCGACCGATAATAAACGTGTGTCACGTCAACGATAGCATTACCATTCAGGCCGGAAGTACGACAGGGGAAGAACAATTTAAAACTTTTATAAGTCAAAAATACTATTTGATATTATTATATTTCTTTCACATAGTCGCCTACCAGAGGCATCTAATGCAAATAACTGAACTATTATCGGCTCAATTATCTTTGTTCTGTCCATTTCTTCAACCATTAAAAAAAGAATTGCTGTTTTTGAACAATGTTCAGGAATATCTAAGGGAGTTCGCAGCATTGCTGGGACATTCCAATGAGTATCTATATACGTTTTGTCCTTTAAAATTACCCTCACATTTCCATTTATTTGCGCAACATAGAAGGGAATTACTAAAGAAAATCCTGGAGGGTTATTTATTTTCATATCATATACCGTTTTTCCAATGTCAGAGGGATTTACAAAGTCAAGATAAAGATAAACGAATGTTAATCCTTGGTCTTTTCCCGTACGATAATCGACTCTCATTATTAAACGACTATGTCGTCTGTTATATTCTAAATATGCCAAAAAACAGGCAAGCAAAAAACCTAATGTACCAACTATCTCAGCATACATATTTATATACTTAATTATTTCACGCCGAGTTTTTTGAACCAGTCGATTATTTCTTTGCCGGTGTTGCGGCATTCTTCCATCGCCGTGATGTTTATACCCCCTCCAACCCCCTTCCGTACTTCGCCTTTTTCGGGGCCATACCCTACCGCGCCGCGGACCGGAACCATTCCCTGGGACAAGAACCATCCGTAAAGCTGCACGCGGGTCTGGCCGGCGCCTATACGCCGAAGTGAAAGCACCGGGGCGGCTACCTTGCCGGTCAGCTTGCGACTGAACAGGTAACAAAAGGTGCGGTCGATGACGGCCTTGGCCTGGGCGGTAACGTAGTTGAAATAGACCGGGCTGCCCAGGACGATGGCGTCCGCCCACTCCATCTTCTTGTAAAGCGCCTGCATATCGTCCTTGATTTTGCAGATGCCCTTGTTTTGCGCGCAGGAGTGGCAGCCGTCGCAGCCCTGGATATTTTTATCATAAACAAGATAAATATCCGTTTCCGCGCCGGCTTCCCGGGTGGTGGAGAGGACCTCCTCGACCATGATTTGCGTGTTGCCGTCTTTACGCGGACTGCCTACAATGCCTAAAACGTTCATTATGTTTACCTCTTTGAATTAAGTCTGGTCCGGCTATGAAAACTGGAATTTGTACCTTGTATCTTGTTTCTTGCCTGGCTGGTGGGCTCGGTAGGGATCGAACCTACGACCAACCCCGATATGAATCGGGACCGCTCTGCTCCTGATGCATCCTCAAGTCTGGTGGGCTCGGTAGGGATCGAACCTACGACCAACCGGTTATGAGCCGGCCGCTCTAACCGCTGAGCTACGAGCCCTCTTGATTAGCCTCTGCCCCCTGGCGTCCCCACTATTTTACCTTTATAGACAGCCAATATCAAGCGTCGGCGATTGAATTACCCCACGAATAATTGTAATATAGAGGTAACTCTTGAAACGATTGGATTTACTATGTCGCCCGACTGGGAACTGACCGCCACAACGATATTATGTGAAGACGTCGATGATGAAGTTACCATCATCGTTAATGGAGACGGCACGGCTAGGTGCACGGGAAGCCAGAAGTATGCAAAGTCGAACAAGGCGGCGGCTAAGGAACTGAAAGACAGGGGTAAAAAGCTCGGCAGGAAGCTCGCCTGCAAGGACCCCGGCTGCCCTACCGTGGCTAAGTACCGCGAAGAACTGCTGAACAAGAAATGACAACATCCGATAACGTTAGAATCAAGATACAGAACCTGTCTTTATCCTTCGGCGGGGTAAAGTCGCTGACCGACGTCAGTGTGGACATCCGGGATAAGGAAATCCTGGCCGTCATCGGGCCCAACGGCGCCGGTAAGACCTGCCTGCTCAACTGCATCAACGGATTCTACAAGCCACAGTCCGGCGAGATATACTTCGACGATAAGAAAATCACGCGCATACGGCCGGACAAAGCCGCCAGGATGGGACTCGCCAGGACCTTCCAGAACATCGAGCTCTATACCGGCTTGAGCACGCTGGACAACATCATGGCCGCCCGGCACGTGATGATGAAGCAGAACCCTATCGCCAGCGCTATCTACTATTTCTGGGCTCATAAAGAGGAAATCAAGCACCGCAAGACCGTGGAGGACATCATCGACTTCCTGGAGATAGAGTCGATACGCAAGCAGACGGTCGGCATGCTCCCTTACGGGATGCGTAAGCGGGTGGAGCTGGGGAGGGCTCTGGCGCTGGAGCCCAGGGTGCTGCTGCTCGACGAGCCGATGGCCGGCATGAATTTAGAGGAAAAAGAGGACATCGCCCGCTTCATTATCGATATTTTCGAGGGCCAGGGGGCCACCTACCCTGATTCGCCGGTGCTGCGTGACGGCGTAAGCTGCATCGTGCTGGTAGAGCACGACATGGGGGTGGTCATGGACATCGCCGACCGCATCGTGGTGCTGGACTTCGGCAGGAAAATCGCCGAGGGCACACCGGAAGAAATCAAGAACAACCCGGAAGTGATTGCCGCCTACCTGGGCGAAGAAAAGAAGTAAATACTTGCCCTACTCCCACTTGCGCTCGTCTTTAATCCCCTGCTCTTTATCCGGGATAGTGCCCGGGGAGACGAACTCAATCCTGTCTAGCTTGATGCGGCAGATGTCCTGGAACTTGTTATTTATGTCAAGTGTCAGCTTCTCTTTATTAACGTCTTTTTCCTTCAACTCCACCTTAAGCGTCATCTCGTCGCGGTGCTGGCGGCGTCCCACGACAAGCTGGTATTTAGCGACCTGGCTAAAGCCTAAAATCGCCTGCTCCGCCTGTTTAGCGACGATGAACATGCCCCTCACCTTGACCGCGTCCCCTGCCCTGCCGACGATGCCGGTGATACGATAAGCCGTACGGCCGCAGGGACAGGGCTCGGCAACATAAGAGGATAAATCGCCCGTACCGAAGCGGATAAGCCCCCAGTTTTTGTTGTGAAGCTGCGTGGTGACTATTTCCCCTACCTCGCCGGGTCCGAGCTGCTTCCCCGTCTCGGGGTCCACTATTTCCGTTACGTATTCGTCCATGAGGTGCATGCCGGACTTCTCTTTGCACTCGTAGGCAATGGCGCCGCCCGGCTCGGTGACAGCGTAGGTCTGGAATGTGTCGATATCATAATCGCCCTCGAATATTGTACGCAGAGATGGAGCCAGCATCTCGCCGGTGAACCATGCGCGCTTGAGATAGAGGTCTTTCTTGATATTATTCCCCAGTTCTTCGGCACGCTTGATAACCGTGTTCAGAAAGCTGGGAGTCCCTACGAAGCCGGTGACCTTAAGCTCCTTCATTATCTGTATCTGGAGGTCGGTGTTGCCGGTGCCGGCGACGACCACGGTTGCGCCGCAGTCCCTGATGGCCTCGTGGAAGAGGATGCCTGCCGGGGACATGTGATAGGTAAAGGTGTTGGTGACGACATCACCCTTCCTGAACCCAGCCGCCCAGAAAGCTTTAGCGAACCATTTGTAAGCGGGGGGCTGGATTTCATAAATGGGGCCGGGGGAAATAAATACCCTTTCGACCTCTTCCTTCGGCATGCCGATGATACCGCCGTACGGCAGGCTGGCTTTCTGCATCTCCAGGAGGTCGGTCTTGCGTATAACGGGTAATTTTTCCAGGTCCTTGGTCGTTTTTATATCTTCCGGCCTAACCCCGACTTTATCCAACGAGGCTTTGACGGCGGGAGAGTGGTTGTAACAATATGTAACATGGGCGCTAAGCTTCATATCCAGGTATTCCTGCCGGGAAGACGGCAGCATGGTTTCCAGCTCGTCGAAGTACTTGTCCCTGTTTGACTTTAGAGCCATCGTTTTCTCCTCTTGTAATGCTTCACCTCGCGGTAGCTTTTCTTCGTGCCCAGCGTGGAAAGCCCCATGTAAAATTCTTTAACATCCTCGTTATTTTTAAGAAAATCGGCGGTGCCGTCAAGCACTACCCTGCCGTTTTCCATGACGTAGCCGTAATGGGCGATATTCAGGGCGATGCGCACGTTCTGTTCTACCAGCAGGACGGAGGTCTTTTGCTCGGTGTTGAAGCGCTTGATGATGTCGTATATTTCCTCGACGAGCAGGGGCGCCAGTCCCAGCGAGGGTTCGTCGAGCATCATCAGCCTGGGCGTGGCCATCATGGCGCGTCCGATGACGAGCATCTGCTGCTCGCCGCCGGAGAGGTAGCCGGCCGTATTGCGGCGCAGCTCCTTGAGGCGAGGGAAGTAATCATAGACCATCTCCAGGTCGGACCTGATAGCATGCCGGTCGCGGCGGTTATGGGCGCCGACCATCAGGTTTTCCTCGGCGGTGAGGTGCTCGAATACGTGCCGACCTTCCAGCGCCTGGATGATGCCCAGCTTGCCTATCTGCTCGGGGTTTTTTTTATCGATTCTCTCACCGTCCCACTCGATACTGCCGTCGGTTACCTCGCCTTCCTCCACATGAAGCAAGCCGGAAATAGCCTTCAGAGTGGTGCTTTTACCCGCGCCGTTAGCGCCGAGCAGCGCAATAATAGCACCGTCTTCCACGGTCAGAGACACACCGTGGAGTACCCTGATAACGTTGAGGTACGTAACCTCGATGTTATTAAGTTTAAGCATTTATTCAGCTTTCAAAGCGGGGCCCCGCTTCACAGAGCCCCGCTTAATGTCGGCTATTGACCGAACCAGTCGAGGTCTTCATATCTTACCACAGGGGCCTCAATCCAGTCTGTTATAGCTTTAATTATACCGTTTTGAATATTGAAGATAAGAACCGATTTGGAGAGTCGATTATCATCTACGGTATAGCTGACAGGTCCGTGCAGTCCCTCGACATCGTAGCTTAGTTTCTTAATGCCCTCATTTTCAATGATGGCCCAGGCATCGGCATCACCGGCAGCTATCGCATCATAGTCGGCGTTCTGGAGAGCGGTCCTTACGATCTCAATCATGATGAGACTCTGCGTCCAACCGGTGATGTAATCACCGTTGCCGGCATCTTCGGGGTGGTTGGCTTCGCAGTACTCCATCATCTTAGCCATACCGGGCACATCATCACCCCAGCTGACGGTCGGGAACACACCGTAAACACCCTCGGCGTCCTCACCGGCCAGGTCAACCAGCGCGGAGGTGAGACCGGCATGCCCGGAAGCGATAACGACGTCCATCCCGAGTTCCCTGGCGTTCTTGACGATGAGGGCCGTTGGCGCCGGAGTGCTGGATATGTAGAGAACGTCAGGATTCATTGCATTGATGCGAGTTAAGGATTCCATTTCAGACAGGCTGTCGGCCTTATGTTCGAAGGCTTTGCCTACGGCACCGTCCCAGAGAATGGTAATTCCCATTTCTTCGGCATAGGCCCGGGCGGCGTTGATGGCGCCTTTACCTGTGGAGTTATTCAACGCATGAATAGCCACTGTAGGCTGGCCGCTGCCTTCCCATATCTCGTCTAGGTAGTAGTCCATAAATGCCAGGAAATCATCGCCATAGTCCGGCAGCTGACCGTAGATATGCTGCGGGGGTCGATACAGATTAGGCGATGAGAACGCCGCCAGACCGGCGAACCCGTATTCATTTGCCAGTCCCATCGAGGCCGTCATCATGGCGGAGGATGATGTCGAGAACATGACACAGCCCTCGTCCATGAAATTTCTGACGATGTTTGACATCTGGGCGGCATCATAGCCGTTGTCGCGCCAGACTATCTCAATCTGGTACCCATCGACGCCCCCGAGTTCGGCATTGACATAGGCGATGGCGTCTTTCTGTCCGTGCTCAAGCGGCCTTCCTTTTTCGGCCGCTATTCCGGTAGAAGGTGTTGAGATCCCCAACTTGATTGTTTTGCCTTCTTTATCGGCGCCGCCGCATGCAGTCATGTAAGGCAAACTTGCTATGACAAGAATGAGGCAAACGATAGCGCTGATAATCAGTTTCTTGGTTTTCATGCTTTTCCTCCTCCTTCATTTAGTCCGTATTTGATGCCTGTAGCTAAAAAACTACATAGAATTGTACCCCCTTTATTCTTAGTATGAAAATGGCCATAAACGATACGATGCTTTTATCAAGTTCCAGCGATGTGCTATCCCTCTTGGCTCGAGTATCAGGAACAGGACGATTACCAGGCCAAACAACATGGGCGTAACACCGCTGGCGAACCCTGACGGAAACATCGTGAGTTTGTCCTCAAGGAACGGTACCACGTTTATGGTTAAGACCTCTTTTAACAGATTGATAAACAGGACGCCCAGTATCGGCCCTACGCTTTTTCCCAGCCCGCCGATAATGATAATCCCTACGTATAATATCGAATTTTTAAAACTGAATTGTTCCGGCGTCAGTGTAATATTCCAGTGGGCAAACAGGCTTCCGGCAATCCCCGCGAAGAAACAGCCGATGAAGAAAGCCATTAGTTTGTAGTAGGTCAGGTTGACACCCATCACTTCTGCGGCGAGGTCATTATCACGGATGGCGATGAACGCCCTGCCCACCCTGGTGCGTACCAGGTTCTTGGCAATAAATACGCACAGCACCGTTATACCGATAATCAGGTAAAACTGGCTCTGTCCGCTCTTGAAAATGTACCCCCCTATCGAGGCGAACGGGACGGTCATACCGAGCTGGCCGCCGGTCCATCCCCACTGGTTGATTATCCACATTATGATAAATTGCGCGGCTATAGTCGTAATGGCAAGATAGAACCCTTTAACCCTCATGGAGGGTAGCCCGAAGATAATACCGATAACGCCGGCCATTAAGCCTGCACAGATAAGTCCGACCAGGAAAGGCATCTCGAACCGTGTGGTTAAAATTGCGGATGTATACGCCCCCACGGCGATAAAACCGGCATGCCCGATGGAAAGCTGCCCGCAGTAGCCAGTTAGGATGTTTAGACCGGTTGCGGCGATTATCGTGATGCCGATCAGGTTGAACACGCCAAGCCAGTAGTTGCTAAGATACAGCGGCGCGGTAAACACTACCACCAGCAATCCGAGCAGCATGCCCCATTGTGTCTTGGTGCGCACAATGGCCATGTCCTGCGCGTAGGTTAAATTACGGATACCGCACGGCAGACTCATCTGCTATATCCTCTCAATTCGTTCCTCTCCAAAAAGTCCGAAAGGTTTTATTACCATGACTATAATGATAATTACAAAGGGAATTATGTCCCGAACGCCTGCCCAGAGGTAGGTGGTTAAATATCCCCCTCCGTATGTCTCCGCCAGCCCGATTATCGGCCCGGCGACGATAGCGCCGATAAATGAGTCCAGACCACCGAGAATAACCACGGAAAATGCCTTAAGGCCGGTCTCAACGAGCCCGTGGGTTATGCCGCCGATGCTGGATATCAAAACTCCGCCGATGGCGGCGACCACACAGGCAAACATCCACGAAGTCGAAAATACTCTTGTTACAGGTATGCCGCAGGCCTGGACGGCTGTCTGGTCGTCGGCCGTGGCGCGCATGGCGATACCCATACGGTGATAACGGAAAAACACTGTAAGGGCTATGAAGACCAGCAGACAGATACCGATTACCCAGAGATATTCCTGGGATATTACCGCCGAACCGATATGGATAACCTCCTTTGGAAAGAGTTCGGGCAGACCCGCGGTGCTTAAAGGCCAGATAAAGGTAATCAGGCCTTCAAGAAAGTACCCGATACCGAGGGTTACCGCAATCAGCGAAAGGATAGGCTGGGCGATGAGGGGGCGCAGAGCGAAGCGTTCTATGACCCAGCCGAGGAACAGCGCGAAAAGAACAACAATGGGAAGCCCTATATAAGCCGGCAGTCCGGCCTGCGCCAGCATTGTATACGAGAACCATGAAGAAATGAGGACAATCTGGCCGAGCGCCAGGTTAGCCACGCTGCTGGCTTTCCAGACCAGTACAAAGCCGAGAGCGATAAGCGCATACACCATACCTACCGAAAGGCCGGTGATGGTGAACTGTAGGAAGTCAGCGTTTACAACGCATAAGAACACGAAAAACGCGATAACGACACCAAGCAGCGTCCAGAGAGTGTATTTGAGTATCTTTTTAAGTCGCGCTTTTTTTGTCATGCCTTCCATCGTCTCTCTTTACAGGCTCCTGACCTTGATGCTTGTTTTTACCACGCCTTTGCGTCCGTCTCGGTAAGTAACCGGCGCCTGGACATCTACCTTATCGCTGTTATTATACAAAGCATCGATGAGTTCTTTATAGCGTTGTTCCATGAACTCCCGTCTTAATTTCCTGGTGCGCGTCAGCTCCGCTTCATCGGGGTCGAACTCCTTGTGCAGCAGCACGAATTTCTGAACCCGCGACTGCTCCGGTAGATAGCTGTTGACCCTTTCCAGGTCCTGCATCACCAGTTCAGCCACCTCTTTCTTTTGGGAAAGGTCGACGAAGGTGGTATAAGGGATACGGTGACGTTCCGCCCACTTGCCGACCATCGTGAAATCGATGTTGACGATGGCGGATACGTGGTCTTTATCCCTGCCGCCGATAACCATGGCGTCCTTGATATAGGGACTGAATCTCAACCTCCCCTCGATGTACTGGGGGGCGTATTTAGCGCCCGATTTCAGCACGCCCATGTGCTCCAGCCTGTCCATGAAAATCAGGTGCCCCTGCTCGTTAAGATTAACGGCGTCTCCGGTATAGCACCAGCCGTCGATAAGAGTTGTAGCGGTCTTTTCTTTGTCCTTGTGATAGCCGGTGAACATACAGTCGGAGTTGACCAGAAGCTCGCCCTCTCCTGTGATTCTCACCGAAGTCCCCAGCGCCGGCCGTCCCACGCTCTCGAACTTTATCTCGCCCTTACCGTGGGAAGATATCAGACCGGCCTCGGTGCTGGCGTAGCACTGCCTTAGCTCGATGCCGATGGCGTGGATTAGCCTGAAGGTATCCAGGCTTAAAACAGAGCTGCCCGTCACGGCGAACCTGACCTTGCCTAAGCCCAGCCTGTCCTTGAGGGGGCGGAACAGCGCTATATAGGCGAAGAAGTGAAGGATTCGCCAGAACAGGTTGGGCATTTTCCCCTCGAACTTGAGGTCGGCGATTTTATGTCCCACCGGCAGGAATAATCTATAAACAAGTCGTTTCAGCGGGTGGGCGTCAAGCATTTTCACCTGTATTTCGCTGACCAGACCCTCCCACTGGCGGGGACCGTAAATAACGAAGTTCGGCCCCACCTCCCGCGTGTCTTCGGCGATAGTTTCCGGCTCCTCGGGGAAGTTCAGCATGGCGCCCGTAAGCAGGTGCGGAATGGTGGCGAAGAAGCTGTCCCCTACCCAGGCCGCCGGGAAGTTAGAAATAAGATTGTCCTTTTCATCGAGGGGATAGCGGTCGGCGAAGCCCCGGGCGGTGGTTATCAGGGCGCGGTGGGTAAGGATGGCCCCCTTAGGCAGGCCTGTAGTGCCGGATGTATAATAGATAAAAGCCACCTCATCGCCTTTGCCCGAATCCACATTTTCTTCAAACAGATTGGGGTGCTTTTTTTCATATTCTTTGCCGAGCTCCAGCACTTCATTGAAGCTGATGAGGGCGGGGTCTTCATAGTTGCGCAGTCCCTTGGGGTCCCAGTAAATTATTTTTTGCAGTAGCGGCAGTTCCGCCTTGATTTCCAGGAACTTGTCCGTCTGCTCCTGGTCGTTGACGACGGCGAACTTGGCGTCCGAGTGCTCGGCGATGTATTTCACCTCTGCCGGCACGGAGTCCACGTAAATCCCCGTGGCTATGCCCCCCGCCGCCTGCACGGCGAATTCAGCCCAGAACCACTGCGGCTCATTGTCCCCGATAATACAGGCGACATCGCCGCGCTTCAGCCCCAGGCTTATCATGCCCAGGGAGAAATACTTAATATTATTGTAGTAATCTTGCCAACTGTACCTGTGCCAGATGCCGAACATCTTCATCGACATGGCGGTCCTGGCGCCCCATTTAGCGCAGTTGGCCTTGATAAGCTGCGGAATCGTTTCTCTTTTTTCCATGGGTGCTGTCATAACGTAAAGATATACTTAAACTAAATTACCTCCCGCTTTTGGGAGGCAATCTTATAGTCAATGAAACCTGGTAATAAATTATTAAATCGACCTACGAACTGTTGAACCTCCCGCGCGCACCCCCAGTGCGCCCGGTAAAGGTGAACTTCGTCTTTTCCAGTACAATGGTGATGATCGATGTTTTCATATTTTCACGAATACCAACGATGGTCTAGATTAGCATATATAAAACGAGCCTGTCAATATAAATGAAGCTGGGAGAATGAAAGTGTTTTTGCACTAAATAGAATTGTCATTCCAGCGAAGGCTGGAATCCATGCTAGAATAGATTAGAAGAAAGGTCTTTCCACATCGGATTTGTTTC